>DEKZ01000402.1 GCA_002354135.1 Massilia sp. UBA2709
CTGGTTTGTGCAACAAAGCCCCTCGCAACTGCTTTCGTGATCAGCTTCAAGAGCATTGCGACATCGCCACTTCCTATTCCCAGAGCCTCCTCAATTAAAGCGAAATAGGTCGCATCAGCCGTCGGAGCAAGCTTTATAACAATATGAGCTGAAAACGCATTCCCTTGATCGTTGATTTTTGATGCGACAGCGAAATGACCAGTAGCCGGATCAGAGATCGCTTGATCCGCACCTAGTTTGTCGGATCTATTAACAAGGATGCATACACTGGACTGGTCAGGTGCAAACTCGATGTCAGCAATATACCAAGTTTCAGTCTTGCTGCGATTTCGCCGATCACATTTATTGCCTGCCACCAGATAAGCTTTCAATTTCTGGAGGACCTGCGCAAGTGGTCGAGCCGGCAAGGAAATTGCACCCTGTTCCCGATCACGAGTATGCGCGGTTACTTTAAGGTCGTAGTACTTGACAAGCCGCTTGTCCGATTTCAATTCTTACCCCTGAGTCATTTTTGTCAACGTTATAACAAAACTTGGGGTGGGTCAACATAGCACTCGATGCACTGCCAAAGGGAACAGGCAAGACAGGACTACTTCAGCGGCGTACAAAGGGATTGCGGGACACGAGAATTTTTTGTCAACGAAAACTGTTTTTCCTGTTTCCACTGGAGCGGGTGAAGGGAATCGAACCCTCGTATGAAGCTTGGGAAGCTGCCGTTCTACCATTGAACTACACCCGCATTGCCTTGCATTCTACGCGAGCTTGCGCCGCGTTGACAAATATTCAGGCTGACGCCGCTCAGACCACGAGGTTGTCGGCGATGACCTGGCGATACCCCTTCTTGTAGGCGACCTGCAGGATGTCGATGTCGTAACGCCAGTTGGCCTCCACGATGACCGGGCCGTCGTCGGTGATGGCCACGTCCCAGCCGACCGTATACAGGCTCTCGATCGAGTGATGGGCCTTGGTCACCAGTTCGACCACTTCCTGCCAGTAGGGCAGTTGCACGCCGACGATGGTTTTACCCGTGCGCGGATGCGCCAGCACGTCGGTCATCTTCGGCCAGGTGCGCGAGCGCGAGGCGCGCACGCCGATCAGTTCGCCCGTGTCGGAATCGATGGCGCCGACCAGGTTGCCGCTGGAGCCGTGGGTGAAATTATCCGTTTCGCTGTCGCCGACGATAATGCGCAGGCAGGAGCCGATCACCTTGATGTCGCCGCCCTTCCTCACCGTGCAGATGCGCACCGTCGACAGGCCCTTGGCCTGGGTGATGTTGCGGATCACCTGGTGGTTGAACATCTTCGGCTGCACGATCAGCGCCCGGGTGTACTCGAGGGCCGACTCGCAGTATTCGAAGAATTCCTCGTAGGTGCCGCTGTTGCCGGCCCAGTGCAGGCCGAAATCGTCCACGCGCAGCGAGAAGGTGCCCTTGCCGTGCGAGCCGTTGCTCGGCTTGAAGAAATACTGGCCCGGCACCAGCAGGCGCGCCAGTTCCCCGGCTGAATTCAGGTGCGGGATGATGCCGCCGTTCGACGGCTGCCTGGTCACCAGCGCCAGGATCGGAATGGTGCGGATGCCGTGGGCATGGCAGTGTTCGAAGAAGCGCGACTTGTCGTCGGCGATCTGGCGCGCTTCCTTCGAGGTGATGGCCGCGTACTTGGCCTTCAGCGGTTCGTTGATCAGGTAGTCGGACCAGCTCTTCTTCGGCGTGCTGGCCAGGCGGTACAGGGAAAAGTCCTTGGCGCCGATCCCATACGCCGTGCGGGCATGGATCGGTCCCCATATCAAGTGCACGTCCGACAGTTTGCGGATCGACGACAACGCGTACATTTCGGCGCGTGCGTAATCCGAGAGGACCTCGGCGACACGGGATAACTTCATGCTCTACCCTTTTCCACTGGTTGTTCTGATGACGCGAGGCGTTGAAACGTCACGAATCCATGTCGCCTCGTCAGTAATGATAGCGCAATGGCAAGTATTTCAGGTGCACGGTAGGCGTAGGGAGCGGTGGGGAGCGGAAGTGTGGTGGGATGGGGACAGTTCGGGGCTGCGCCATTGCCATGTTTGCGCGTGCAGTGCTGGTCAACCGCGACAGTCCCGCAGGGTGGGCGCTCCGTGCCCACCGGTTGGCAAACGCAGGCGCGAATTGGTGGGCACGGGGCGCCCACCCTACGGAAACTTAGTTTGGCTTTTCGACCGTATAGCCTTTCGCCTTCAGTTTTGCCAGCGCACCTTGCGGCGCCAGGACTTCCTTCATGCTCAGGAGGGCGAAGGTGCTGGTGTTGTTTTCCAGCGCTTTCTCGGCCGCAACCAGCCAGCCGTCGAGGGCGCGCTGCTTGATCGTCAGCAGTTCCGGCTGCAGCTTCGTGATGGCGCTGCTGAGGAAAGCATTGTGGCAGGCGCTTTCGCGGTCGGAGAAATCGAGTTTTTCGATGGTGTCGAGTTCGCCGATGGCCCAGGCGTTCGCGCGCACGCGCATCGCCTCGACATCGGTCTCGAGCTGTCCGATGGTCGCCGCCAGGCAGGGCACGTCCTCCATCATCCCCTTCTTGAACGCGCGCGCCGCCTTGCCCGGCTCCTTCAGTTCGGCCTTGACCGTGTTCGAGGTGTACTTGACCTTGTGCTTGTTGGCCATGTCTCCGAGGACCTGGCGCAAGTCCGGCCCCTTGTGCAGGCCGGCCTCGACCAGGGCGCGGCGGTACAGTTCCTGCGCGACGAACACCGGGCGCTCGCGTTCGATATCGTCGTCGTTGCCGAAATACTTCTGCTTCAGGGGCGCCCAGCGCGCGTACAGGTCCGGCGGCAGCACGTCCTTGAGCGTGGCGCTGTCCGGGTTCTTCTTGATGCCGACCAGGAAAGGCAAGGCAGTCACGCCGCCCCAGCCGACGCTGATGCTGGCCGTCGGCGCGCCCAGGTATTCCTGCGACTGCGCGATCTTGCGTTCGACCTCTTTCGAGCGCCATTCCATGTTCTTCGGCAGCGGCTCCTGGACGCCGAACACCCACATCACGTGCTCGCCCTTCGACACCTTCCACAAGCCCGGTCCCGGACGCTGGCCCGAGACGAGGATGGTCTGCGGAACCGGTTCGTCGGCCCCATCCTGCGGCGCCGTGCTCGCCGCAGGCGTTTGCGGCTCGGCCGTGGGCACGGTTTGCGCCAAGGCCGGCAGGATCAGGAAACACAGGCTCAGTGCGGGCAAGGCGCGTTTCAACATCGTGACATCCCTTTTCTTGTTTGGCTGAAAGGCATTGTCATAGCAACAAGCGATATAAGCAAGAAACAAGATGTTACAAGAGGCATATGCATGCCTGATATCTCTGCCCGCCTTTACTCCGGCTGCTTGCGCGCCGCCCAGGGGCGCAGCACCAGGTATCTGGGCACGGCGGTACGCGACTCGCTGCTGGCGCTGATCAACTGGCGGCGCAGCAGCAGGGCAATGGCGCGCTGGGCGGTCACGCGCGACAGGCCGGTGTCGAGCGCGATCGCCGCATAGCTCAGTTGCACGGCGCGGCCGGCGTTGGCCTCGATGCGGTGCCACAGGAAAGCGTAGATGAGGAAGGCGGCAGGCGAGCGCTCGTGGCCGACGAGGTCGGGCATCAGCACATCCAGCACATAGGGGTCGAAGGCGGTCACTGTAGTCACCAAGAATATAGTCATGGTGATTATAGTTGGGCGCGGCCACGTGGGAAAATGCCGGACCCACACGCAGGAGACCGCATGATCACCCACATCAAATTCGTCAGCATCCCGACCCGCGACCAGGACGCGGCCCTCGCCTTCTACACCGAAAAGCTCGGCTTCCGGGTCATCACCGACCAGCCTTTCGACGGCAAGCAGCGCTGGATCGAGCTGCGCGTGGGCAGCTCGGAGACCCGTTTCGTGCTGTTCACGCCGCAAGGCCAGGAAGACCGCATCGGCAACGCCTTCAATGGCGCGCTCGCCTGCGACGACGCGGAGGCGACCTGGCGCCAGCTGTCGGCGCGCGGCGTGGAGATCTCCGAACCGCAGAAGCAGCCCTGGGGGACCTTCGCCATCATGAAGGACCCGGACGGCAACCAGTTCGTGCTGTCGTCGTCCTGACCCGCAGCCAGGTCTTCAGCCCGACGTGATCGGCCCGGCCAGTCTTTTCCGGACCAGCCGGGCTTTCCTTGCCGAAGCGTCAAGCAAACCGCGTTTTTGCGTCATTTCGGTACAAATATTTCCCAAATCCATCAAGATCCGGCGGTAGCGTCCGTTATCCAGTCTGATACCGCGCCCGTTTGCGCAACGAACACATTACCGGATCCGCCATGAAACTCGTCGCTGTCCTCGCCCTTGCCGCTTCCACGCTGCTGACCGCATGCGGCACCGTGCGCATGCCCACCTTCGCCTCCCAGCCGGCGCCGCGCGCCCAGAGCGCCGCCATCACCCTCACCGCCACCGGCTATGGCGCGGTCAACACCACCGCCTGCCAGGGCGAATGCGACCGCGTCTCGCCGGCCCAGCGCAAGCTGCTGGCGATGCGCGCCTCGCGCCTGGACGCCTACCGCGCCATGGCCGAGCAGGTGTATGGCGTGCGCGTCGAAGGCGGCAGCACGGTTGGCTCGCTCGCCCTCAAGGACGACAGTTTCAAGGTGTATATTGACGCCTTCATCCGTGGCGCGCGCGTGACGAATACCGCCCAGCGCGAGGACGGCACCTACGAGACGACCGTGGAGATGGATTTCGACCCGCATGCAGCGCAGTACCAGGCCCAGAACGGCGCACAGCCGGCAGTGGCAAAGAACGCCCGCACCATGCTGGGCAACGCCGGTCCCGGCGCTGCCTACGGCGCGTCGTTCTACCATGCGCAATAAGGCGGCATCCTTCCTGCGCGGCGCCGTATTTGGGCCGCTGCTTGCGTTATTTTTTGCGCTGAACGGCGGCGCTGCCCACGCCGCGCCGGCCGAAGCCGAAGGCGTGGCCCTGGTGGCCGAAGGCGGCGTCGAACGGGCGCGCCAGGTGGCCATTCGCGACGCGCTCGAGCAGCTCGGCCTGCGCAGCG
>DEKZ01000272.1 GCA_002354135.1 Massilia sp. UBA2709
GGCGGTGGCGCAGGCTGGACCGGCGGCGTGGCGACCGGGTCGTCGTCGCTGCTGCCGCAGGCGGACAGGGCCAGGGCGGCCAGCAGGGGTGGAAGGAGGCGCCGCAGCGCCGGCGTGCCGAACTGTTTCTTCATGAGAGTCTCCTTTGTTGTTTTGCACAGCGTGTTTTGCACAGCGAAACTTGGTATCGCTGTGTGGTTTATTGTAGGTTCAAATGAAGAAGTTTGTAGCCGGACACGAGCATGACGAACAGGCTTGCCGTGTCCCTTGCGCGGCGTGCGTCGGGGGCGGCAGTACAATCGGCCATCGCCATCGAAGAGGAGCTGTCATGCGTGCTGCCGTTGCCGTGCTGTCCCTGCTTGTGCTGGCCGCCATGCCGCCGGCCCAGGCGCAGACCGAAGTCAGGATCGGCAGCGCCTCGCCCCTGTCCGGCCCGGGCGCGCACCAGGGCAAGGACATCGAGAACGGCGCCCGCATGGCGATCGACGACCTGAACGCCCAGGGTTTCGCTGTCGGCGGCAGGAAAGTGAAATGGGTGCTGCGGGCCGAGGACGACGCGAGCGACCCGAAGACCGGCGCCGCGGTCGCGCAGAAGCTGGCCGACGCGCGCGTGGCGGGCGTGGTCGGCCACCTGAATTCGGGCACCACGGTGCCGGCCTCGAAGATCTACCACGACGCCGGCATTCCGCAGATCTCGCCGGCGGCGACCACGCCGCTCTACACCAACCAGGGTTTCAACACCACCTTCCGGGTCGTCGCCAGCGACCAGCTGGTCGGGCGTACCCTGGCCAGCTATGCGGTCACCGCTTTGAAGGCGAAGAAGATCGCGGTGATCGACGACCGCACCGCATTCGGCCAGGGCCTGGCCGACGAATTCAACCGCGCCGTGCGCCGCGCCGGCGCGGCGAAGATCGTCAGCCGCCAGTTCACCAACGACAAGGCCAGCGACTTCACGGCCATCCTGACCCAGATCCGCAGCCAGGACCCGGACGTGATCTTCTACGGCGGCATGGACGCGGTGGCCGGCCCCATGCTGAAGCAAATGAAGGCGCTCGGCATGCGCGCCAGATTGGTCTCGGGCGACGGCATCTGCTCGGAAAAGCTGCCGCAGCTGGCGGGCGATGCGCTGGGCGACGACAAGGTGATCTGCGTGGTGGCCGGCGGCGTCACCGGCCCCGAGGAAGCGCGCTACGCGGCCTTTGTCGCGCGCTACCAGCAGCGCTACAAGATCCCGCTGCAGACCTATGCGCCCTATGCCTACGACGCAACCATGGTGCTGGCCAGCGCCATGCAGCAGGCCGGATCGAGCGCGCCGGCGAAGTACCTGCCGGTGCTGGCGAAGACCCGCTACCAGGGCATCACCGGGACCATCGCCTTCGATGCCAAGGGCGACCTGCGCGATGCGGCGCTGACCCTGTACACCTACCGGCAGGGGAAGAAGGTCAAGCTGCGGGTGGTGCGTTAACCCAGGCAGCGCCGGATCAGCGCAGGTAAACTTCGCTGCGAAAACGCTAGGCATAGGTCTGGCTGACCTTCAGTTGCTCCGGGTGCCCGCGCAGTTCGACCGTGATGGCGCCCAGCTCTTCGCGGCGTGCACACTCGGCACGAAATTAGTGTGTTCGAAATGTTACGGTTCGTGATTGCGGTCATAGTTCGTACCTATTAGATAATAGGACGACATAACTCTGTGTTAGCCGGGAATTTTCGCTAGATGTTGAATTTTAGTAGAAAGAGTCAGAATAATTAGGCGTAAAAAAGCCCCCAATAAGGGGGCTTAACCAGTTGTTTTGCTTGATAGAGAAATCAAATGCGAAAGATTACGCTATTTCAATCTCGTTCTGATGGATAGGTTGTACAACTAGGCGAACACCAAAAGCATTCATTACTTTTAATATTGTGTCCAGTCTTGGCTGGCTATCTGCACGAAGTGCTTTATAGAGTGACTCACGAGCGATTCCCGACTTGTTTGCGACTTCCGTCATTCCTCGTGCTCGTGCTGCAATACCTAGGGCTTCAGCGATCATTCCAGAGTCACCTTCTTCAATAAAATCATTGAGAAAGGATGCAATTGCTTGTTCGGACTTTAGATAATCTGCTGGGTCATACGTCTGTAGAGATTTGATCGCATCCTGATCAAACGCGCTTCCATTCAGCTCCTGTGGTTGATGATTCATGTACTACTCCTGTGCTCTCGCGTTAAACATCGTCTGTCTCGTCAATTAAAATCTTTCAGGACAAAACAGGTATGTTGTTTGCTTTAGATATTATTTTGTGTACAGCCATCGATTGGGCTGCAACTAATGCTAGGGGCGCTACCCCCTAGCATTTTTCTACCTACTGCTTCTTGTATCGCTTGGCGCGGTCTTTCGCGGCATCGATATCGGATTGCTGCTGTTTTTTTGAGCCGCCGCCCAGAAGGACGATGATCTGATCGCCGACCTTGATGTAGTAGACACGCCATCCTGGTCCGTAATCAATCTTTAACTCAACAACGCCTTCTCCAACTCCTTCGGAATTTCCTGGATTCCCGAGCATGAGCCGCGTGATTCTTGCGGTGATCTTGCCTTTGGTTGCCTCATCCTTGATTCCGTCGAAGAACTCATCGAACTTTGGGTCTTTTCTTAACTGCATTGGGTTCCTTTCGTACTTGCATTTTCTCTCCTCAGAGCATTCCAAAACTGGAAACACCAGTGTAATCGTTCGATTACACCAAGTCAAGGAGTTTGTAATCGTTCGATTACAGTCCGGTGTAGACGCAGCTCATGGGCGGCGGCGTCGGCGTAGTAGGCCAGACCCTGCGGGCGCTCGGGCGTGCTCGGTAGGGTGACGGCAAAGATGGGGGGCGGAAGCAACCCGCCGGGATCTCGTGGTGGTTGCAAAACAAGCTGGCGAGGTCGCTGGTTGCCTGGCCGCTTCGGAGATCGCGTACAGCGCGGCCTTTCTCGCTTCGGCCTGCTTGAGCTGGGTGACGTCGCGCACCACGGCAATGCTTACCTGGTCGACTTCAGATCAGCGTGCCGACCACATGATGTACCAGGCTGCCATCCTTGCGGACGTAGCTGTTCTCGAAATGGAGATGGGAGACGGCCATCCATGACCGCTTGGGCTGTGGCAAGAGTATGCTCGCGGTCATCGGGCGTGACGAAGCTGATCACCGGCTTGCCGATCATTTCCTGTTAGGTGTAGCCGAAGATCTGTTCGCAGGAGACGCTTACGAAGACAAACAGTTCGCCGCGATCGACGATGCAGCCGCATTGAGCAGCAGATCAGTAAAGTTGGGAACAAGGGTGCCGATAGAATGTTCCTTACGGCATATTCCAATCCTCGCCTGTGTAAGCGTTTGCGCTATGCAAAGAAAATATTTTAGGTGGACAAGCCGGCGCAAGAACCCGGTTTTCAGGCCTGCACTACACTAACCCGCGCCCAACGCAGGTTCTCGAAGACCTTGATGCGGTCCCGCAGGGGGCACCAGTCGTGCAGGAAGATCTGTACCGAGTGCCACACCGCCGCCCTACCGATGATAGTGAGGCCGTCGCGTGCGATGGCGCGTGCGGACCGGTCATGAAGAGACTGACCGCCTCTGCCAGAAGCAGCCAGAGCGTGACGAAGCCGATTCCGATGGCCAAGCTGGTCCGCCCTGGTGCAGCGATTGCCGCAGTGCCGAGCGCTCCAGCACCACCTTGTAGCCATAGTAGTTGTGGATGGCCTCGGCCAGCAGTTGGCTCGCCTCGGTCGTCGCCACTGGCTGTTCGACGTGGATCGTCAGGTGCGGCTGCGTCTCGTGCGACAGCGACAGGGCCTAGCTTTCGATGAAAGCTTCGCAGGTGCGGTCGCGGTCCTTGTTCAGGAAGGGCGATGGATCAAGCGAATTGAACAGCTGCTGGATCTCGCGCACGCACAGGTCGAGGTTATGGATAGGATGCATTGAAAGAACGTAACCCAGGCGCCAGCGCGGCGCTACCGCGCCGCCGCGCTGGGCGGGGACTCAGATCACACCCTGGGCCAGCATGGCGTCGGCCACCTTGACGAAGCCGGCGATATTCGCCCCGTCCACGTAGCTGACGCTGCCGTCGGCGCGGGCGCCGTACTTCAGGCAGGCCGCATGGATGCCCTGCATGATCTGCAGCAGGCGGGCGTCGACTTCCTCGCCCGGCCAGCTCATGCGCTCGGCATTCTGGCTCATCTCCAGGCCGGAGGTCGCGACACCGCCGGCATTGCTGGCCTTGCCGGGGGCGTATAGCACGCCGGCGGCATCGAAAGCCTTGGCCGCCTCGATGGTGGACGGCATGTTGGCGCCTTCGGCCACGCACAGCACGCCATTCCTGATCAGGACGGCGGCATCGTCCGCATCCAGTTCGTTCTGCGTGGCGCAGGGCAGGGCGACATCCACGGGAACATGCCAAGGGCGCATGCCCGCTTCGAAGCGGCTGCCGGTGCGCGCGGCGTAATCGCCGACGCGGCCATACAGGTGGTTCTTCACCTCCATCAGGATTGCCAGTTTCTCGGGCGTGAAGCCGTCCTCGTCGATGACCGTGCCGCTCGAATCCGATACGGTGACGACCCGCGCGCCGAGGGCCATGGCCTTTTCCACCGCGTACTGCGCCACGTTGCCCGAACCCGAGACGCTCACGCGCAAACCGTCGAAGGAGCGGCCGCGCGTTTTCAGCATTTCCTGGGCAAAGTAGACGGTGCCGTAGCCGGTGGCCTCGGGGCGCATCAGCGAACCGCCGAAACTCAAGCCCTTGCCGGTGAACACGCAGTCGGCGCGGTTGCTGAGCTTTTTCATCATGCCGGTCATGTAGCCGACCTCGCGCCCGCCGACACCGATGTCGCCGGCAGGCACGTCCGTGTCCGAACCGACGTGGCGGAACAGTTCGCTCACAAACGCCTGGCAGAAGCGCATGACTTCGCCCGGGCTCTTGCCTTTCGGATCGAAATCCGAACCGCCCTTGCCGCCACCCATGGGCAGCGTCGTCAAGGCATTCTTGAAGGTCTGCTCGAAGGCCAGGAATTTCAGGACCGACAGGTTGACCGACGGGTGGAAACGCAGGCCGCCTTTATACGGGCCGATCGCCATGCTGTGCTGGATGCGGTAGCCGCGGTTGACCTGGACCTGGCCGTGGTCGTCGACCCAGGAGACACGGAACATGACCACGCGTTCGGGTTCGACCAGGCGCTCCAGCAGGCCGTGTTCGCTGTACCTGGGATGCTGTTCGATGAAGGGCCAGAGGCTTTCCATGACTTCGGTCACGGCCTGCAGGAATTCAGGCTGGCCCGGGTTTCTGTCGGCGACGTGTTGCAGGAACTGGTGTAGGGAAGCGTATTTCATTCGGGTCCTTGAAGCGGAAGACGTCGCGGGAGACGCGACTGGATAATGGGGCTGGTCGAGGCAAGCAAGGCACGGCCGGGGTTGGATGTCGTGCGATGGCCTTGCAGGAACATCGCAGCAAGGAGTGACTGGCTGTAATGTCCGTCATGCGGCGAACCCGATATGTTCCACGCATGCAGCGCCGTCCGGAAACGGCGGCGCCGCCGGACGATGGCTTCATGATAGCAGTACAAGGACCATAGACCGCGCGAGAAGCCGGGCCGGCGTCTCCGGCGCGTGGCGAAGCGGCCGGCGCCGGGGCAGCGTCAATGGTAGAAGCAGGGCACCAGCACGGACACCCCCGTGATGTTCTCGACAGGCAGGATATTGCGCTCGGCAACCTGACGGACGGCCTCGAGGGAGAGGCCATCGTAGAGACAGAAGGTGACAGCGCAGGTGCTTGTCTCTGCGCTACCAACTGAACTACCTCTCAAATTCATACGAGGGGGGCGCCATTGTTGCGGGTCGCCAAGCGCTCGGCGATTGCGCGGACGGCCGTGGCGTAGCTGCGGCTGGCGCGCAGCGGGATACCGTGCTTGAGATGCAGCAGCATATCGTTGTTGGGCAAGGCTTCGATCTTCTGGATGCGGTCTGTCGCGACGATCATGCTGCGGTGGACGCGCACGAACCGGGTGCTATCGAGCTGCGCGCCGAGGCCTGAAATGGTGCCGCGCAGCAGATGCTGTTCAGCGCCAACGTGCAGCGCAACATAGTTGCCTTGCGCTTCGATCCAGTCCACCTCGGACAGGGGCAGCAACAGTGACTGGCCGCGCCGCTTTACTTCCACATGCGTGAGTATTGGCGCCGGCTTCGCGGTCGGCGCCGGCAAGGCCGTCCGCTGGAGATTCCCCTGGAGCAGCGCAGCGAGCGCGGTCAGCGCGAACATCAGCAGCGTGAAATTGCCCACCAACTGGTCCCGAATATCGTCCCAGGACGGCAGCAACTGGCCGGCGAAGACCCAGGCTGCCAGCACACATGAGACCAGCACCAGTGTCAGCGCCAGCCCGGCAGCGCCGGCGGCATGGATCAGCAGATGGCGGCCGCGACGGGGACCGCGTAGCGGAAAGCGTTCAACCAGTGCCTGCACCGCCGAGGTGACCGTCGCGCCCAGCAGGGCGGCCACGAGAATGCGAATCGCCTCGTGGGACCAGCTCAGCGCCTGGCCGGCCTGGCTTGCTCGCAGGATGTTGCCAGGTTCGAGCACCAGCAGGAAGGCCAGCCAGTACAGCATGACCCAGGCGTGTACACGCAACCGGGCGGGCCAGAGCGGCGCGGGGGCGGAATGGGCGGCGGGCGTCATGTGGGCGATTCTAGCAGCGATGCAACGCTTCGCAACAATGGGATGGGCCGGTGTGGAAAGTGACCAGCCGGTCTGGCGTCAGCGTCGCGGCCGGGCAATACTGGTCGCTGACCAATCGTTAGGGAGCGGACATGTGGAAGGCGATATGCAGCGGGGTCCTGACGCTGTTGTTCTCGGGTGCGGGCTGGGCGCTGGCGGCGCCGGTGATGACGGCGGACGGCGCGGTGGCCGGGCAGCGGCAGGCCGGCGTGGATGTATATCGCGGCATTGCGTTCGCGCTGCCGCCACTGGGTGCGTTGCGCTGGCGACCGCCGCAGCCGGTGCCGGCATGGAAGGGCGTGCGCGACGCCAGCAAGTTTGCGCCGGCGTGCATGCAGCAAGGCGTGTCGATGCCCGGCGAGACGGCGCCGTCCATCAGCGAAGATTGCCTGTACCTGAACGTGTGGGCGCCGCCGCGCCGCGCCGGCCAGCGTCTGCCGGTGATCGTGTGGATCCACGGCGGCGGCTATGCCAACGGTTCGGCGTCCATGCCGCTGTATCACGGCGACCGCCTGGCGCGCAAGGGCGTGCTGGTGGTCACCATCGCCTACCGTCTCGGCGCGCTGGGCTTCCTGGCGCATCCGGCGCTGAGCGCCGAATCGCCGCATGGGTCGTCGGGCAATTACGGCCTGATGGACCAGATTGCGGCACTGGAATGGGTACAGCGAAATATCGCTGCCTTTGGCGGCGACCCGAAGCGCGTTACCATCGCCGGACAGTCGGCGGGCGCGATGGCGGTCAGCGCGCTGCTGGTGTCGCCGCGCGCGAAGGGATTGTTCCAGCGCGCCATTGCGCAGAGCGGCGGCCTGTTCGAACCCTTACAACTCGCTCCCGGCTACATGCTGACCAATGCCGAGCGCGATGGCGCCAGCTATATGGACGCGCTCGGTGCCACCACGCTCGAGGCGATGCGCGCGCTGCCGGCCGATCGCCTGCTCGGGCCCAATGCCATCAGCCACCCGGTGATCGAGCCGGAGGTGCTGCCCCTGTCTCCCTACGACGCTTATGTGCAGGGACGCTATCACGACGTGCCTTTGCTGATCGGCTCGAACAGCGAGGAGGCGCGCTCGCTGGTCGATGTGACGGCGGTGCGCGCCAGCCGGTTCGAGGCAGACATCAGCGCCAGTTTCGGCCCTCTGCCGCCAGCGCTGCTGGCGGCCTATCCGCATGCCACCGACGCCCAGGCGCGCGAGGCGCGTCTCGGGTTCGAACGCGACCTGCGGTTTGGCTGGGACATGTGGGCATGGGCGCGGCTTGCGCAGTCGGGGCGCAGTCCCGTGTACTACTACAGCTTCGAGCAGCGGCCGCCATTTCCTGCCGATTCAGTGTATGCCGGCTGGGGTGCCAGCCACTTTGCCGAGTTATGGTACATGTTCGACCACCTGGGGCAGGCGCCATGGATGTGGCGCGATGCCGACCACAGGCTGGCAGCGGCGATGTCGAGCTACTGGGTGCGTTTTGCCGCCACCGGCAATCCGAATGGCAAGGGAACGCCGCACTGGCCAGCATTTCGTGGCGCAACGGGGCAAGTCCTGCGTCTGGGCGATCCGATCCGGCCAGGCCCGGTGCCGGCGCTTGACCATCTGCGCGTCTTCGATGCCGTGTATGCCGAACTGCGGGGCAGGGCGTTCGGAAAGTGAGCCCTGCAAGGATACGCAAATAAAAACGCCGACCTGCGAAGGTCGGCGTTTTTATTTGTATTGCTTGTATTGCTGAATTCTTGGTGGCCCGGGGCGGAATCGAACCACCGACACAAGGATTTTCAATCCTCTGCTCTACCAACTGAGCTACCAGGCCAAGGCGGCGCATTGTAGCACGAAGTGTCACGAAGTCCACAATTTCTTAAGCAAAATCTTCTTCAGGCGAACACATGCTCGCGGCGCCAGCGCGCAGGCGAGGTGCCGACTTCGCGCTTGAAGGCCCGGGCAAAGGCCGCTTCCGATTCATAGCCGACCTCCAGCGCGACCGAGGCCACCGGCGCCCGGCTGTCGCGCAATAGGCCGGCCGCCGCTTCCATGCGCCAGCGCGCGAGGTATTGCATCGGCGGCTGGCCGAGCAGGCGCAGGAAGCGGGCGCAGAACACCGAGCGCGACAAGGCGGCCGCGCGCGCCAGGTCGTCGATGGTCCAGGGCCGGGCCGGGGCGCGGTGGATTAGCGCCAGGGCGCGCCCCAGCTGCGGGTCGCGCAGCCCGGCCAGCCAGCCGGTGCTGCCGGCCGGCAGGCGTTCGAGGTAGCGGTGCAGCGCATCGATGAACATGGTTTCGCTGGCGCGTTCGAGCAGGGCCGCGGCGCCCGGTTCGCCCCTTTCCACGCGCATGGCCAGGGCGTTCAGGTCGGTGCGCGCGCTGGCGCCGCTGGCCGGCAGGTGCAGCAGGCGCGGCAGGGCGTCGAGCAGGGGATTGAAGGGATGGCGGTCGCAACTGAGGAAGCCGCAGGTCACGCAGTTCTCGGCAGTCTCGGCCGGCTCGCCCCAGGTGATCTCGTACTGCGAGTGGAACACGATCGGAATCGGTTTCGGGGCGTGGCGTGTGGCGGCGATCCAGGCCGGGTCGATGCGCGCCGGGTGCTGGGCCGGGTCGCTCGAAAGCACGTGGCCGTCGCCGTGCGGCAGGATGATGGTGTCGCCCGGCTGCAGGCGTACCGGCTGCATGCCGGACAGGCAAACCCAGCCGGCTCCCTTCGTCAGCACGTGGTATTCCATGACGTGCTCGGCGTCGGGGAACAGCAGGCCGGCAAGGTCTCGCAGGGACGGCGTTTCCACCGACCAGTCGGCGGGCAGGCTGAGCTGGTAAAAGACCGCGCCGCGCAGGCGCACCGAGCGCAGCACATCGGACAGGGTATCGGTCTGCATCGGTTCAGGATGCGCGGGCAAACCGGGGCGACGATGGGACAAGCCGCGGCCCCGCACTCGCGCGATACTGGCAAACTTCACTCACGAAGATGGGAGGATGCCACCATGGACAAAACAACGCAATCGAACCCCGCAGCCCAGGTTCCTCCGCCGGTCCAGCCGGACTTTGCCGCCATCAAGCAGCGCCAGCAGGCTACCTGGGCCAGCGGCGACTTCGCCGTCGTCGGCGTGACCCTGCAGATCGTCGGCGAGACCCTGGCCGAGGCGGCCGACATCCGCGCCGGCGAGACCGTGCTCGACGTCGCGGCCGGCAACGGCAATGCGAGCCTGGCGGCGGCCCACCGGTTTGCGCGCGTCACCTCGACCGACTATGTGCCGGCGCTGCTGGAGAAGGGCCGTGCCCGCGCCCAGGCCGAAGGGCTCGACATCGATTTTCGCGTTGCCGATGCCGAGAACCTGCCCTTCGCCGACGGCGCCTTCGACGTGGCGCTGTCGACCTTCGGCGTGATGTTCGCGCCCGACCACAGCCGTTCATCGAGCGAACTGCTGCGCGTGGTGCGCGACGGCGGCCGTATCGGGCTGGCGAGCTGGACGCCGGAAAGCATGATCGGCCAGCTGTTCAAGACCATCGGCCGCCTGGTGCCGCCACCGGCCGGCCTGATGTCGCCGCTGCTCTGGGGCACCGAAGCCTATCTGAAAGAATTGTTCGGGGACAGCGCCGCCGAGCTGCGCACCGAGCACCGCCAGTTCGTGATGCGCTACGCTTCGCCCGCACACTGGCTGCAGGTATTCCGCGATTTCTACGGCCCGGTGCAAAAGGCTTTCAATGCGCTCGATGTCCACGGCCAGGCCACGCTCGAACAGGATATCCTGAGCTTGCTCGAACGCCATAACACTGCCGGCAGCGCCTCGCTGGTGGCGCCCTCGGAATACCTGGAGGCGGTCATCGTCAAGCGCAGCCTGCACTAGATCAACGCTGGTTCAGCCGACCTGCGCCGCCAGGGTCCCCAGCCAGGGCCGCAGGCCGGCGATCGCTTCTTCCTTCGATTTCGCCTCGATCTCGATCCAGGGCGCCTGCGCGTAGGACGAGGGCATGGTGGCGATCAGGTCGGCGTGCTGGCGGTCGTTGAAGCCTTCGCGCCCGTTCGAGATGTGCACCAGTTGCTGCGCCGGGTCCGGCCAGGTGGCGCGCGCCTTGAGCAGCATCTCGGCAACGCTCCGGTGCTCGTAGCTGTCGAGCTTTTCGTGCACGATGTGATGGTGGGCGTCGAACACCATGGGCACGCCGGCGCGCAGGCAGATGGCGTGGATTTCCTCGGCGCTATAGGAATACTCGTCGTTCTCCAGGCCCAGCCGGCAGCGGATCGCGTCCGGCAGGCGGGCGATGCTTGCTACCAGGGCGTCGTCGCGGTTGGCCTTGCCGCCGTGGATTTCCAGCAGCGCCCAGGGCGAGCGCGGCTGTTTCAGCAAATCCATGATGTCGGCGTGCATCTGCAGGATCTTGACGCTATTCTCGACCACCGCCGGCGAATCCGAGCTCAGCACCACGAACTGGTCGGGATGCATCACCAGGCGGATGCCGGCGTCCGTGGCGCGCTGGCCGGAGCGCGCCAGCGCCGGCGCCAGGGTCTCCAGGATCTCGCGGCCGATCGCTTCGTCGGCGAAGGGGAAGATGGAAGAGGGCAGGCGGTACAGGGCAATGCCGGCCTGCTGGCAATAGCGCATGGCCGCATCGAAGGTCTGGATGTTGTCGCGAAAGATGTCTTCCAGCAGCTTGCGCTGGGTATCGAGCGACTGCTCCAGCAGGCGCTTGCGCGTGATGGTGCGGTAGCGGATGTCTTTCGAGACGGTGATGCAGACCAGGCCGAGGTGAGGGGACATAGGGCGCTCGCGAAATGGCAAAGTTGGCTTCGGGCCAGTATAGGCCTTTGCCCTCGACGGCCGGAGCGCGTTAGCGGCCGGCTGCGCTTGCCGGAAAGCCTTGGTTCCGCGCGGGAATTCAGGCGGCCCGGCGCTCGCCCATGTCGCCAAGCTTCTCGAGCACCTCGCCCAGCGGCAGCGGCCGCGCGAACAGGTAGCCCTGCATGTGCGGCGCGCCATGCTCGGCCAGGAAGCGCGCCTGGGCCTCGGTCTCGACGCCCTCGGCCACCACGCGCAGGCGCAGGTGGGCGGCCATGGCGAGGATGGTGCGCACGATGGCGATGCCGTCCGGGTCGTCGGGAGTGTCGCGAATGAAACTCTTGTCGATCTTCAGCTCGTAGAGCGGCATGCGCTTGAGGTAGGCGAGGTTCGAGTAGCCGGTGCCGAAGTCGTCGATCGAGAAGCGGATGCCGAGCGCGGCCAGCTCCTGCATGCGCGCGATCGTGCCGTCGCGGTTGCCCACCACCAGGCCTTCGGTGAGTTCGAAAATGAGCTGGCCGGCCGGCACGCCCGTCTCGTTCAGCAGGCGCCGCACCGCGCCGACGAAGTCGTTCTGGCGGAATTGCGAAGGGCTGACGTTCACCGACACCGGCATCGGATGGCCGGCCGCGCTGACTGCCTGCCAGGCCAGGCAGGCCTGGCGCAGGGCCCACTGGCCGAGCGGAACGATGAGGCCGGTGGCTTCGGCGACCGGGATGAAGACATCGGGCGGCACCATGCTGCCGTCAAGCCGGCGCCAGCGCATCAGCAGCTCGGCGCCGACCGGACTGCCGCCGGCATCGAACTGCAATTGCAGGTGCATCGCCAGCTCCTCGCGCTCCAGGGCCAGGCCGAGGTCGCGCTCGAGCGTCAGGCGCTGCTCGACTTCGGCGCGCATGGTCGCTTCGAACAGGACGACGCCGTTGCGTCCGCCCGCCTTGGCGCGGTACATCGCGGTGTCGGCCTCGCGCAGCAGGTCTTCCACGCTCTGGCCCGGACGCGGCATCAGGGCGACGCCGATGCTGGCCGAGGAGTTGTAGTGGTGGCCGTCGATCTCGATGTCTTCGTCGAGCGCCGCGCGGGTCTGCTGGGCCTTCTCCAGCGCCGCGGCGGCGACCGCGGCCTCGCCGCTTCCCAGTCGGGTCAGCAGCACGACGAATTCGTCGCCGCCGATGCGCGCGACCATGTCGTCGCCACGCACCAGGCTCGACAGGCGCCGTGCGGCCTGGCGCAGCAGCTCGTCGCCGGTGGCGTGGCCGCGCGCGTCGTTGACGTACTTGAAGTGGTCGAGGTCGATGAACAGGAGGGCGCCGCCATCGCCGCCGGCCTGGGCTTGCGCCAGTTGCGTCTCCAGGCGGTCCATCAGCAGGCGGCGGTTCGGCAGGCCGGTCAGGACGTCGTAGAAGGCCAGGCGGTGGATCGCGCTGGCCGCCTTCCTGCGCTCGCCGATGTCGCGCCCGATCACCACCCAGTGCGTGTGCGCGCCCTGTTCGTCCAGGAAGGGATTGATGTCGAGCTCGATCCAGGATGGCTTGCCGGATTTCGAATACACCATCAGTTCCGCCGACACGCCCTGGCGCCTTTCCATGGCGTCGACGATGCGCGCGACTTCCGCCTGGTCGGTGCGGGGACCGGCGAACATGGTCATGCTGCGTCCGAGGAGCTGTTCGCGCGCGTAACCGGTATGGCGGACAAAGGCGTCGTTGGCGAAGATGATCGGCTGCGGTTCGTCGGGACCGGGGGAAGCGCTGGCGATGATCACCTTGTCGTTGAGCTGGGCGACCGCGGCGGCCACCAGGCGCAGTTCCGCATTCACGGCCTGCAGGGCGTTCTGGCCTTCCTCGAGCGAATCGGCGAACAGGCGCAGCTCGCCCAGCGATCTGGCGAGGCGCTGGAGCAGGGTCGCGCAGGACATCGTGATCAGCGAGCCGACGAACAGGAAGTTCATGGCGACCAGCAGCGCGGACACCGGATCGTTGTCCGGCAGGCCGGCCACGTCCGCCTTGACGATGCCGGCCAGGCCCAGCGCCGCGATGATGAGGGCGCTGATGGCGAGCGCGACCAGGGCCGGGCGCATCCCCAGCAGCACCGCCGCGAACACCGGCGGCGCGATCAGGTAGAGCTGGGCGACCTGGCCGATATTGACCATCATGCCGGTCGAGACGAAGAACACGATCGCCATGAAATGCAGCACCCGCGTGGTATATGGCAAGCTGCGCCAGCGCCAGACGCCGACCAGCCAGGCGATCGATACCAGGTCGATGGCGATCAGCGCCCACAGGCCTTCGCGCGCCGCGACCACGATGCTGGGCACGGCCGTGGCGATGCCCAGCACGAGCACGATCGTGAGCAGGCGGGAAAAAATGTGGGTGCGCCAGTGCGCGATGTCGGTGAGGGGAGCCACGGGTGCCTTCGGTATGCAAGTAGTGCCATTCGCTATTAACAAAAGGCACTATTTTTTGCTGCAACGCAACAGTGTAGCCCGGCTTTTTGTACCTGTCAGTTACTGTGCATACCGGTGTTGCGAAAGCGACGCGCAGTGTGTCGGAGCGGCAGCGGGCATTTAACGCTGATGGAGGGTTCCGGCAGCGGGCTGCCCGTGGTTTGCTATGCTAACGATCTATGCCGGCACCCAGGCCGGAAGTTTATTGATGGAGCGCCACAATGGCATCGTTGCAGGAACAATTTTTGAAGGCGGGCTTGGTCAACAAGGGCAAGGCCAAGCAGGTACAGCAGGAAAAGAGCAAGCAGCAGAAGATCGAGCGCCGCACCGGCACCCAGAGTGTCGACGAGGCGAAACTGGCCGCCGCCGAACTGCAGCGCAAGCAGGCCGAGCGCGCACGCGAGCTCAACGCCCAGCGCGACGCCGCCGCCACCCAGAAGGCCATCATGGCCCAGATCAGCCAGATGGTGCAGCAGAATCGCCAGGACAAGGGCAAGGGGGACATTCCCTACAATTTCACGCACAACAGCAAGATCGAACGCATCCACGTATCGAGCAAGGTGCAGGAGCACCTGATGGCCGGCCGCCTGGTGATCGTGCGCCTGGGCGAGGCCACCGAGCTGGTGCCGCGCGTAATTGCCGACAAGATCGCCGAGCGCGACGCCTCGCTGGTGGTGCAGGTCAAGAAGGCGGCCGAGGTCGATCCGGACGATCCTTACGCGGCGTACACGATTCCGGATGACCTGATGTGGTAAGCCGTTGCCAGGCCATTCGCCTGGCTGGTTTGTCCGATGGTAAGCTACCAACATTCTTATTCCAAACCTGAGGGAATGTCATGAAACCGCTGTTCTCCGCCGAAGAGGAAGCCAAGGCAGCATCCGCGACGCCGGCGCCCGCCTTTCCGCCCCTGATCGAGCCCAACCGCACGCCGGACCTGCCGTCCGTCTTGCCGCAGGCGAGCGCGCCGCAGCCGGTGCGCGTCGATATTTCCGGCATCGACGACAAGGCCATCGAAGCCCTGGGCGGCTCCACGGGCGCGGGCGTGGCCAAGGTGTCGGCCAAGCTGCTCGGCACCGTGCGCGCGTCCGATGCGGATGTGTTCGGCACCCAGCTGAACGAACTGATCGCCACCGCCAAGGGCCTGGACCCGGCCAAGCTGCGTTCCGGCGGCCTGGTGTCGCGCATCACGGGCATGTTCGGCTCGGTCAAGGAAAAGATGCTGTCGCAGTACCAGGTGGTCGAATCGCGCATGGACACCCTGGTCGCGGAGATGACGCGCCATGCCAACGTGCACCGGGCGCGCATCCAGGATTTCGACGAGATGTACAAAGGCCTGGAAGCGTATTACCAGGGCTTGGATGCCGACGTCAGGAAGGGCGAGGCCTGGGCGGACAAGCTCAGGCAGGCGGTCGCGCAGCAGGCAGCGCCGGCGAATGCCTTCGAGGCCCAGCAGGCGACCGAGCTGAAGCGCCGTCTGGAGCGCCTCGAGAAGCGCATCGACGATCTCAAGCGCGCGATGCTGATGGCCACCCAGATGGTGCCGCAAATCCGCCTGTCGCAGGACAATGCCCGGGCCCTGACCGACACCTTCACGGACATCGTCAACGTGTCGATTCCGGCCTGGCGCAACGTGTTCTCGCTCTACCTGCTGCAACTGGAGGCCAAGCAGAGCGCGGCGGTCGCCAACGCCGCCTACGACGCCACCGACGCGGCCTTCCGCGCCCAGGCGGACATGCTGCTGGAAAATACCGAGACGGTGGCCCGCGCCAAGCAGCGTTCCCTGGTCAGCCTGGAAACCGCCCAGCACGTGCAGACGCAGCTGATCACCGCCTTCGACAAGCTCGAGCAAATCTCGAACGAGGGCCAGCAGCGCCGCAGGGACGAGCTGCCGAAGCTGCAGGAACTGGAGCGCGACCTGATTGCGCGTTTCTCGGTGACCGGGGCGCCGGGGCCGCTCTGAGCGGACGCCGCCGATTGATCCCTGCCCCCGTTCCAGCGACAATAACATTTTCACCATAGAAGGAAGATCCATGTCGACGATGCTCGAAACTGGCCACCGCATCAACCTCGAAAAATCGGCGCCGGGCCTGAAGCGCGTGCGTATCGGCCTGGGATGGAAGGTCAACGCGGCCGAGGGGCAATCCTTCGACCTCGATTCGTCGGTATTCCTGTGCCGCAAGGACGCGGAAGACAATCCGGTCATGATCAGCAATGCCCACTTCGTCTATTACAACCACACCACGTCTCCGGACGGCGCGGTCGTGCACTCCGGCGACAACCGTACCGGCGACAAGGATGGCGACGATGAAGTCATCACCGTCGACCTGGCCAGGGTCGACCCGGCGGTCATGGAGATGCCGATCGTGGTCACCATCCACGATGCCGAGGTGCGCAAGCAGAACTTCGGCCGCGTCTCGGGCGCCTACGTGAAGGTGTACAACGACGAAACGGGCGAAACGATCGCGCAATACAACCTGACCGAAGACTATTCGGACAAGACCGCGCTGCAGTTCGGCTCGCTGTACCGCAGGGATGGCGAATGGCGCTTCCATGCCGTCGGCGCCGGCTTCAAGCTGAACCTGGCGACCTTCATCCGCAAGCTCGGCGGAACGGTCTGAGCGGCCCTGTTCCGGCTCCAGCGACGAGCGACTGCCGGCGCCACGCGCCGGGTAACCGCGCCGTATAAATGCGCCGTATAACTGCGCCGTATAACTGATGAACCAGCAGACGCCCAAGGCATTCGACTTCGGCGAGGAGCCCGAGCTTCCCGCCGTGCCGGTCGAGCGGCCGGCCGGGCCTCCCGCCGTGCCGCGGGCGTTCGACTTCGGCGAGGCGCAGGGCGGGGCGGCGCCTGCGGGCGGCAGTCCGCCCAGGGCCTTGTCTTTCGACGACCTTCCCGCAGCGCCGGCGCCTGCCACCCTTCCCCCGAAAACCGCCGGCAAGGCGCTGTTCGACAGCGAGGACCATCCGGCGGTACGCGACGCCCTGGCCACCGCCAGCGCCGATTATCCCGACCTGTTCGCCCACGCGGAGGGGCGCATGGCCGCGCTGTTCCGCCGCATCCTGCCGGTGAAGCTGGCGCTGGTGACGCAGTGGGCGGAAAGTCCCTTGATGGAGCAGGCCGCGCTGCTCCAGCCCGCGACCGAGCTGGTGCTGAAACTCACGCAGATGGCGGTGCCCGCGCTACTGGAGGCCGCGCTCGACAGCACCCGGGCGCCGGCGGGCGTGTTCGACAAGCTGTTCCGCCGCCAGGCGTCGCCCGCCCAGTACAAGCCGGCTTTGATCTCGTCGCGCGAACAGCTCATGCAGCTGATGGCGGACAGCGAGCGCGTCATGTGCAAGCTGGAGGAGTCGGCTCAGGACCTGAGCCTGCACGGCGCCGTGCTCGCCGTGGTGACGAAGCTGGCCGGCGGCGCGCCGGACGCGGCCTTGCTGGACGCGCTCATCCAGCGCCGCACATTGATCGGGCAGGCGGTACGCCAGGCGGAACTGTCGATATTGCAGATGGGGCAGATGCGTCAGCAGGCCGCCGACCTGATCGGGCAAGTGTCGTCCTTCCTGACGGTGACCTTGCCGGCCGTGGAAATGGCGCAGGCGCAGAAAGATCCCTGACGCGACAGGCAGGAGCGCCTGCCTGCCGGGAGCGTGGCACGGGAGAGAGTGCTGTTAGAATTTGCGCTAACTTTCCGTCGCCCATTTGCAGGAGTAGACAAAATCCTAGGTTTTTTATTCAGAACGGCGATACGCGCGCCCAAGCTGACGATCGCTGTTGCGTTACTGGTGCTGGCGGCATTGGCCAGCACGCTGACCTACACCGGTTTCCTTGTCGTCGGGGTGCTGGCCGATTATCTCGGCACGGGTCGCTTCATCGCAGGGCTGCTGCTTGGCCTTCTTTTTGCAAGATTCCCGAGAATCAGAAATGGCAAGTTGGGCATGGTCGGTCTGCTGCCCAAGGCCGTCCGTCGACCGCTCATCGTCGGCTTGCTCGCACTTTGCATGGTGCACTTCCTGTCGAGAGGCGAATACCTGCCTGCGGCGTTTCCAGGTTTCGCCATGGCTTTCCTTTTGACTTATCCCTGGTTGCGGCGGGCCATCTTCGATCGGATGCTGTCGTCTGTCTTCAAATTCACCGGCCGGACTCCTCCCCAAAAAAACGCCGATGACATGGTGATCGACGGTGAATTCAGGGAGAAGAAGGACTGAGGGTTGGCTGAGAGCGCCTGACGGTACCGGAAAGCATCAAAACAAAAACAGGAACGCCACCCGAAGGTGGCGTTGGTGCTGCTTGCGTAGTGCGCTTAGTGATGCATTGGCGCTCCGGCCTCCGGTCTTTGCCCCGCCTGGTCGGGCAGGAAGGCGTGTTCGGCTGCCGCGGTGTCGGTATAGCTCTGGAACTGCGCTATTTTTCCATCGCGTACAGTAAACACATGCACCCACGGACCGCCGAAGCTGCGTCCGGTGGGCTTTGCGGACCAGGTCGCATCGCCGATGACGACGACCTTGTCGCCTTCCGCGATGAATTCCTTCGGCGTGAACGCAATGGTGTCCACGGCGGCGTCGAGCCTGGCAAAGAATTGTGCAATCTCGGCCTTGCCATGATAGGTGCCGGCAAACGGAACCGATTGCGCATCGGGGATGACCCACTCGGCGTCGTCGCGATAGCGCGCCAGCAGGGCCGGGATATCGCCGGTCTGGAACAGCCGGTAGCCTTCCATGATCAGCCGTTTGTTCTCCTGTGCGTCCATGATCTACCCCTTCGCTGTGTGTCGACCGGTCCAGTGACCGTCGCGCACGATCAGGTCACGGATAGTCGATAAGAACAGCGTAGTGCCGCGGGATCGGAAGTCAAGGCGGACCGCATCGTTCAGGCAAGGCCAGGGGATGGCATGTTTACGGCGTTGAATCGTTGCTCTGCTGCGCGGAACGTCGTTTTCACTCTCTCCACATCCCAAGGGCGTTCGGCCAGGGTTTCGTGCTCCCATTCGCTTCTGGGCGTATCCGGAGCGAAGAAATCCCCGCCATAGATATGTATCGCCGATGTCATCTTGCCGATCGGGTTCAGGACGGAATGGATGGTATCCCTTCCAAGCGCCACGACGTCACCGGCCCCAAGCGACCTTGCGCTTGCTGCCTCGATGGTCATTTCTTTCCTGCGCCAGAATATGTTGTCTTCTCTGCCGGAGTAAATGCCAATTACCGCAAACATTTGGTGGTTGTGCGGCATGAGGACCATATACGGCGCCCAAGTGAACTGGAGTATGGTCAAGTCATGTGCCCGATAAAGCGTCGTAATACCCGCATGCCGAGGCTCGCCAAGCTCTGCCATTACTTTTGCTCCATCGGAAACGGCTTCTTCCATGATGTCGCGAATGGCGCCCTGGCCCTCGGCCACGGCAGTCCTGCAATCCTGTATGAAGCGATCCTTGCTGAACATGTCGACACTCCCTGCTGGGCGCAAGGTCGGCGTTCCCCTGGATCTTCCGAGGAGCGCTTCGCGCAACCCGACTCCTTGCGAATTTCCGATTCTACGCTTGCGCGGATGCCCTGCACGCAGGGTCAACGTGAAATCCGCGACGGCATCGACGACGCCGGAGCCGGAGGTCCGGAGAATAGCCTGGCGCCCGGAGATGAACCGGACGGCAGGATTCTGGAGAGGAAAACGAAAACGCCACCCGGAGGTGGCGTTTTCGTTTGCATCGTTACCGATGCTGAATTCTTGGTGGCCCGNNCAACTGAGCTACCAGGCCAAGAGAGGCATGATTATAGCCAGCGCTTCCCAGCTCTGCAAGTCCCACTTGCAACTTTCTTTCGGCACCATGGTTCGGCAGCACACGTGGCGCCTGAAGCGTGTGAGTGACATGCCGCTATAATGGTTGACATGACGACACCTCACTTTTCCTCCGCACAGTCCCGCAGCCATGGCGCCCGCGGCGACGATCGCCGCAGCGATGTCTGCATCGTCGGCAACGGCGCCATCGCCAAGACCGCGGCCCTCGGCTTTGCCCAGGCCGGCCACAGCGTCACCCTGCTGGTGCCGGCGGTGCGCTCCGGGGCGGAAGAGCTGCAGGCGGCCACTTCGAACGCCGAACGCCCCTGGGACGTGCGCGTCTACGCGCTGAACCACACTGCCCACAACCTGCTGGCCTCGCTGAAGGTCTGGGGCGCGCTCGACATGGCGCGCGTGGCGCCGGTCGATACGATGGCGGTCAACGGTGACGGCGAGAACGGCGGCTCGCTCGGTTTCGACGCCTTCGGCGCGCATACCGGCACCCTGGCCTGGATCGTCGAGGACAGCAACCTGAACAACGCGCTCGACGCCGCACTGAAGTTCGCGCACAACGTGAACATCGTCAGCGGCTGCGCCTGCCGCCTTACCTGCGGTCCGGAAGGCGCGCAAGTGGAGCTGGAAGACGGCCGCAAGCTCGACGCCAAACTGGTGGTCGGCGCCGACGGGCGCGATTCCTGGGTGCGCGGGCAGTGCGACATCGGCGTCGACTACCGTTCCTACCACCAGCGCGCGATCGTCACCAATTTTTCCTGCGAAAAGCCGCACCACGGCGTGGCCCACCAGTGGTTCACCTGCGCCGACGGCATCATCGCGCTGCTGCCGCTGCCGGGCAACCGCGTCTCCCTGGTCTGGTCGGCCCCGGAAACCCTGGCCGCGACCCTGATGGACGAGTCGCTCGGCGAACTGGCGATCCGCCTGTGCGAATACGCCGACGAGCCGCTCGGCGCCCTGAAACCCCTGCAGCCGGAATCGGTGAAGGCCGTGCCGCTGGCGCTGGTGCGTCCACATGCGCTGGTCGCGCCGCACGTCGCCCTGATCGGCGACGCGGCCCATGCGGTGCATCCGCTGGCCGGCCACGGCATGAACCTGGGCTTCGGCGACGTGGTCGACTTGCTGCGCGTGGTGGCCGAGCGCGAGGAGCACCGCGCCATCGGCGACGAGCGCGTGCTGGCGCGCTACGCCCGCGCCCGCAAGGAAGACGTGCTCCTGATGCAACTGGCCACCGACGGCCTCGAGCGCCTGTTCGGCGCCAACCTCGAACCCGTGCGCGTGGTGCGCAATTTGGGATTAAACTTGCTCGACAAGTTGCCCTTCGTAAAGCGGCGCCTGATGGCGCACGCCATCGGTAAGTAAATCTTCTTAAGGAAATACAGAGTGATGTTAAGAACCAAGATCGCCGTGTTGATGGCGACGGGCCTGATCGCGGGTTGCGTCGACGCCCAGAACACGGTCGAGACCAACATCCGCAAGAACATCGAGCCGCGCCTGGGCGGGGCCAAGATCGAGTCCATCAAGGAAACCCCGTACGGCGGCATGTACGAGCTGCGCGTCGGCAGCGACATCCTCTACACCGACAAGAAGGGCGAGTACCTGTTCATCGGCCAGGTGTACGAGGCCAAGACCACGCGCAACCTGACGCGCGAACGCATCGACGAGCTGAACAAGATCAAGTTCTCCGACCTGCCGCTGAACATGGCCCTGAAGCAGGTGAAGGGCGACGGCAAGCGCGTGATCGCCGTGTTCGAAGACCCGAACTGCGGCTACTGCAAGCGCCTGCGCCAGACCACGCTGAAGGACCTGGACAACGTCACGATCTACACCTTCATGTACAACATCCTGTCCCCGGACTCCTTCGAAAAGTCGAAGAACATCTGGTGCGCGCCGAACCGTATCCAGGCCTGGGATGACTGGATGATCAACGGCAAGGTGCCGGCGCCGGCCCCGGCAAGCTGCGAGACGCCGAACGACAAGGTCGTGGAACTCGGCCACAAGCTGAACATCCAGGGCACCCCGGCAATCTTCTTCACCGACGGCACCCGCATCCCGGGCGCGGTCGACCTGAAGACGCTGGAAGCGAAGCTGCAGTCGATCAAATAAACGCCAGGAAGCGCATGGTCCTACTCAACATCAACGGGCGCGATACCGAGGTCGATGCCGATCCGTCCACGCCCATCCTCTGGGCCCTGCGCGACAACCTCGACATGACCGGCACCAAGTTCGGTTGCGGCGCCGCCCTGTGCGGCGCCTGCACCGTGCACCTGAAAGGCGAGCCGATCCGCTCCTGCGTCACGCCAATCGCCTCGGCAGTCGGCCAAAAGATCACCACGATCGAGGCCATCGCCCAGGACCCGGTCGGCAAGGCCGTGCAAACCGCCTGGATCGCCCACGACGTGCCGCAGTGCGGCTACTGCCAGAGCGGCCAGGTGATGAGCGCCACCGCGCTGCTGCGCACGAACAAGGTGCCGACCGACGCCGACATCGACAACGCCATGAGCGGCAACATCTGCCGCTGCGGCGCCTATTCCAACATCATCGAGGCGATCGCCGAAGTCGCCGGCTCAGGAACAGCAACAGGCGCGGGAGGCAAGGCATGAAGGCATTCACCTACCAGCGCGCCCGCACCCCGGCCGAGGCCGCGCAGGCTGCCGAGCGCACGCCCGGCGCGCGCTTCATTGCCGGCGGCACCAACCTGCTCGAC
>DEKZ01000326.1:0-23420 GCA_002354135.1 Massilia sp. UBA2709
CGGCAACCGCGCCGGCCGCCGACGTCCCGGCCGCTCCAGCGGCCCCGGCTCCGGCAGATCAGAAGTAATCGGTGTAAGCTTGGTGCGCGCCGCGGGGTGCGCACATCGCGGCCGGTTCATCGCCGGTTGCAGGGCAGGGCTGGCAACAGCCCGGCCCGCAGGAAGAAAAACAGTCCTTCAAGGATTGAGAAGTGCCCCGGCAGCGCCGCCCGGCGCGGTCTGATCGGGTTCTTGAACTAGCAATATTGCGTTTCGCTTCATGCAAGACGAAAAAGTTCAAGAAAAACCCAGTTTTTCCTTGCGACACCTCAATTTGTGCATTGAAAGAAGGTGTTAAGGCAGGGTATAATACTGGTCTCCAGCCGACGTGGTGAAATTGGTAGACACGCTATCTTGAGGGGGTAGTGGCGCAAGCTGTGCGAGTTCGAGTCTCGCCGTCGGCACCAAGATAAAAGAAAGCCAGCAAGGGCGATGAGCAACCGCTCTCCAGCCTGAGCTGGCTTTTTTACGAGGATCAGTCGTACGGTCCTGGTAGCAGGGCGAAGTATCGATGTGGGTACTTTATGGCCAGGATTGCGCGATACGGCGCTGCAGGCAATGCAGTGGTTTCATTAACCGATCGTTCAAATAGGCTCCATCGTGAACCTCGAAAATTACTTCCCCGTCCTTCTCTTCATCCTGATCGGCGTCGGTGTCGGCGTCGCTCCCCAGGTGCTCGGCTACCTGCTCGGACCACAGCGTCCCGACGCCGCCAAGCTCTCCCCTTACGAATGCGGCTTCGAAGCCTTCGAAGATGCCCGCATGAAGTTCGACGTTCGCTACTACCTGGTGGCGATCCTGTTTATTTTGTTTGATCTGGAAACGGCATTCTTCTTCCCATGGGGCGTCTCGATGCGCGAACTGGGCTGGACCGGTTTCATCACGATGATGGTGTTCATCGCCGAATTCGTGGTCGGTTTCTGGTACATCTGGAAGAAAGGTGCCCTTGATTGGGAATAAGCCATGGCTATTGAAGGCGTATTAAACGAAGGTTTCATTACCACCACAGCCGATAAGCTGATCAACTGGGCGCGCACGGGTTCGATGTTCCCGATGACGTTTGGTCTGGCCTGCTGCGCGGTCGAGATGATGCATGTGGGCGCCGCCCGCTACGACCTCGACCGTTTTGGCATTGTGTTCCGCCCCTCGCCGCGTCAGTCGGACGTGATGATCGTGGCCGGCACGCTGTGCAACAAGATGGCGCCCGCACTGCGCAAGGTGTACGACCAGATGGCCGAGCCGCGCTGGGTGATCTCGATGGGTTCCTGCGCCAATGGCGGCGGCTACTACCACTATTCCTACTCGGTGGTGCGTGGCTGCGACCGCATCGTGCCGGTGGACGTCTATGTTCCGGGCTGCCCGCCGACGGCTGAAGCCCTGCTGTACGGCATCATGCAGCTGCAGAACAAGATCAAGCGCACCAACACCATCGCGCGATAGTTAAACATTAGCACCTGCCGGATTCAGCATGACGACAAAACTCGAAGTCCTCCAACTCGCCCTGGAAAAAGCACTGGGCGAGGGCGCCGCCATTTCGACGGCGCTCGGCGAAGTGACCGTGGTGGTCAAGGCCGCCGACTACCTGCGCGCGATGCAGACCCTGCGCGACGACCCGTCGCTCCGATTCGAAGAACTCATCGACTTGTGCGGCGTCGACTATTCCCAATATGGGGAAGGCACCTGGGACGGCCTGCGCTACGCGGTCGTGTCCCACCTGCTGTCGATCGAGCACAACTGGCGCGTGCGCGTGCGTGTGTTCTGCCCGGACGACGACATGCCGCTGGTCGAATCGGTAACAAGCATCTGGCGTGCCGCCAACTGGTACGAGCGCGAAGCGTTCGACCTGTTCGGCATCCTGTTCGACGGTCACGGCGACCTGCGCCGCATCCTGACCGACTACGGCTTCATCGGCCACCCGTTCCGCAAGGACTTCCCGATCTCGGGCTACGTCGAAATGCGCTACGACCCCGAACAGAAGCGTGTGATCTACCAACCCGTGACGATCGAGCCGCGTGAAAACATCCCGCGCGTGATCCGCGAAGAAACCTACGGGATGAAATAATGGCTGAGCTTAAGAATTACACCCTGAACTTTGGTCCGCAGCACCCGGCAGCGCACGGCGTGCTGCGTCTGGTGCTGGAGCTGGACGGCGAGGTGATCCAGCGCGCCGACCCGCACATCGGCCTGCTGCACCGCGGCACCGAGAAGCTGGCGGAAACCCGCACCTACCTGCAGTCGGTCCCGTACATGGACCGCCTCGACTACGTGTCGATGATGTGCAACGAGCACGGCTACGTGCTGGCTGTCGAGAAGCTGCTCGGCATCGAGGCGCCGATCCGCGCCCAGTACATCCGCGTCATGTTCGACGAGATCACGCGCCTCCTGAACCACCTGATGTGGCTGGGCGCGCACGCGCTCGACATCGGCGCCATGGGCCCCTTCCTGTACGCCTTCCGTGACCGCGAAGACCTGTTCGACGTCTACGAAGCCGTCTCGGGCGCGCGCATGCACGCGGCCTACTACCGTCCGGGCGGCGTCTACCGCGACCTGCCGGACACCATGCCGCAGCACAAGGAATCGATCATCCGTTCGAAGCAGGCAATCGCCAAGCTGAACGAAGACCGCCAGGGTTCGGTGCTCGACTTCATCGAGGCCTTCACCAAGCGCTTCGACGGCTACGTCGACGAATACGAGACCCTGCTGACCGACAACCGTATCTGGAAGCAGCGTACCGTCGGCATCGGCGTGGTGTCGCCGGAAGACGCGAAGGCCATGGGCTTCACCGGCGCCATGCTGCGCGGCTCGGGCGTGGCCTGGGACCTGCGCAAGACCCAGCCTTACGCCGTCTACGACAAGCTCGACTTCGACATCCCGGTCGGCACCAACGGCGACTCCTACGACCGCTACCTGGTGCGCGTGGAAGAAATGCGCCAGGCTAACCGCATCATCAAGCAGTGCATCGCCTGGCTGCGCGTGAACCCGGGTCCGGTCATGATCGACAACTACAAGGTCGTCCCGCCGAAGCGCGAAGACATGAAGTCGAACATGGAATCGCTGATCCACCACTTCAAGCTGTTCACCGAAGGCTTCCACGTGCCGGAAGGCGAAGCCTACGCGGCGGTCGAGCACCCGAAGGGCGAGTTCGGCATCTACATCGTGTCCGACGGCGCCAACAAGCCTTACCGCCTGAAGATCCGCACGCCCGACTATGCCCACCTGCAGAGCCTGGACGAGATGGCCCGTGGCCACATGATCGCCGACGCCGTCACGATCATCGGTACCCAAGACATCGTTTTCGGCTCCATTGACCGATAAGTCCGAAAGGCAGAAGAGATTATGTTGTTATCTGAGCAGTGCTATAAAAAAATCGACCGTGAGCTGGCCAAGTATCCGGCCGACCAGCGTCAGAGCGCCGTGATGGCCGCGCTGGCTCACGCCCAGGTCGAGCTGGGCTGGCTGTCGCCCGAAACCATGCAGGAAATCGCCGACTACATCGGCATGCCGGCCATCGCCGTGCAGGAAGTCGCGACTTTCTACAACATGTACAACATCCGCCCGGTGGGCAAGCACAAGATCACCGTGTGCACCAACCTGCCGTGCGCGCTGTCCGGCGGCGAGCGCGCCGCCCAGCACCTGAAAGACAAGCTCGGCGTCGAATTCCGCGGCACCACCGAAGACGGTCAATTCACCGTCATGGAAGGCGAGTGCATGGGCGCGTGCGGCGACGCACCGGTCATGCTGGTGAATAACCACCGCATGTGCTCGTTCATGAGCAACGACAAGATCGACGCCCTCGTTGAGGAACTGAAGAAATGACCAGCCTGCACGACCGTCACATCAATCCGCTGATCCTGAAGGACCTGAACGGCGAGAACTGGCACCTCGAAGACTACGTCAAGCGCGGCGGCTACTCGGCCCTGCGCAAGATCCTCGAGGGTGGCATCGCCCCCGAGCAGATCATCGCCGACCTGAAGGCCTCGGGCCTGCGCGGCCGCGGCGGCGCCGGTTTCCCGACCGGCCTGAAGTGGAGCTTCATGCCGCGCCAGTACCCGGGCCAGAAATACCTCGTCTGCAACACCGACGAAGGCGAGCCGGGCACGTTCAAGGACCGCGACATCATCCGCTACAACCCGCACGCGCTGATCGAAGGCATGGCCATCGGCGCCTACGCGATGGGCATCACCGTGGGCTACAACTACATCCACGGCGAGATCTTCCAGGAATACCTGCGCTTCGAAGAGGCGCTGGAAGAGGCGCGCGCCGCCGGCTTCCTGGGCGATAACATCATGGGCTCGAACTTCTCGTTCCAGCTGCACGCCCACCACGGCTACGGCGCCTACATCTGCGGCGAAGAAACCGCGCTGCTCGAGTCGTTGGAAGGCAAGAAGGGCCAGCCGCGCTTCAAGCCGCCTTTCCCGGCATCGTTCGGCCTGTACGGCAAGCCGACCACGATCAACAACACCGAGACCTTCGCGGCCGTCCCGTTCATCCTGAACGTCGGTCCGGAGAACTACATGGGCATGGGCAAGCCGAACAACGGCGGCACCAAGATCTTCTCGATCTCGGGCGACGTCGAGCGTCCGGGCAACTACGAGGTCCCGCTGGGCACCCCGTTCGCCAAGCTGATGGAGCTGGCCGGCGGCATGCGCGGCGGCAAGAAGATCAAGGCGGTCATCCCGGGCGGTTCGTCCGCGCCGGTGATCCGCGGCGACGTCATGATGGATACCGACCTGGACTACGACTCGATCGCGAAAGCCGGTTCGATGCTGGGTTCGGGCGCCGTCATCGTCATGGACGAGACCCGCTGCATGGTCAAGTCGCTGCTGCGCCTGTCCTACTTCTACTACGAAGAATCCTGCGGCCAATGCACGCCGTGCCGCGAAGGCACCGGCTGGATGTACCGCATGGTGCACCGTATCGAACACGGCCAGGGCCGTCCGGAAGACATGGACCTGCTGAACTCGGTCGCCGACAACATCCAGGGCCGCACCATCTGCGCCCTGGGCGATGCCGCCGCGATGCCGGTTCGCGCCATGATCAAGAACTTCCGCGAGGAATTCGAATATCACATCGAGCACAAGCACTGCCTCGTGCCCACTTACCTTTAAGCCAGGTCAGGTAACGATCAAATGGTTGAAATTGAATTAGACGGCAAGAAAGTCGAAGTCGCACCAGGTTCCATGGTGATGGACGCCGCAAACAAACTCGGGACCTATATCCCGCACTTCTGCTATCACAAGAAACTGTCGATCGCAGCGAACTGCCGCATGTGCCTGGTCGAGGTCGAGAAGGCCCCGAAGCCGCTGCCGGCCTGCGCCACCCCGGTCTCGCCGGGCATGATCGTGCGCACCCACAGCGACAAGGCTGTGCAGGCGCAGAAGTCGGTCATGGAGTTCCTGCTGATTAACCACCCGCTCGACTGCCCGATCTGCGACCAGGGCGGCGAATGCCAGCTGCAGGACCTGGCCGTCGGTTACGGCAAGGGCAACTCGCGCTACCAGGAAGAAAAGCGCGTCGTGGCACCAAAAGAGGCCGGCCCGCTGATCTCGATGGAAGAGATGGCGCGCTGCATCCAGTGCACCCGTTGCGTGCGTTTCGGCCAGGAAGTGGCCGGCGTCATGGAATTCGGCATGCTGGGCCGCGGCGAGCATTCGGAGATCACCACTTTTGTGGGCAAGACCGTCGACTCGGAAGTGTCGGGCAACATGATCGACCTGTGCCCGGTCGGCGCACTGACCTCCAAGCCTTTCCGCTACTCGGCGCGTCCGTGGGAACTGCAGCGCCGCCGCTCGGTTTCTCCTCATGATTCGCTCGGCACCAACCTGATCGTCCAGGTCAAGGGCGGTAAAGTGATGCGCGTGCTGCCGCTGGAAAACGAAGCCATCAACGAATGCTGGCTGTCGGACAAGGACCGCTTCTCGTACGAGGCGCTGGACAATGCCGACCGCCTGATCAACCCGATGATCAAGCAGGGCGGCAACTGGATCGAGACCGACTGGCAGACCGCACTGGAATACGTGGCCCACGGCCTGCGTAACATCCGTCACGAGCACGGCGCGGACAGCATCGCCGCCGTCGCCACCGCCCACTCGACGGTTGAGGAACTGTACCTGCTGCAGAAGGCCATGCGCGGCTTCGGCGTCGAGAACGTCGACTTCCGCCTGCGCCAGAGCGACTTCGCCCTGGATGGCGCGGTCACCCCGTGGCTGGGCATGCCGATCGCCGAGCTGTCGAACCTGAAGCGCGCCTTCGTCATCGGTTCCTTCCTGCGCAAGGACCACCCGCTGGTGGCCACCCGCCTGCGCCAGGCAGTGAAGGGCGGCGCCAAGCTGGCTATCCTGCACGCAACCGACGAAGACAACCTGATCCCGACCGCCGCCAAGATGATCGCCGCACCAGGCGACTGGCTCGCCGCGCTGTCGGAAATCGTCTCGGCTGTCGCCGCCGCCAAGGAAACCGCGGCTCCGGCCGGCTTCGAGAACGTCCAGGCTGGCGACGCCGCGAAAGCCATCGCCGCCTCGCTGGTCGCGATCGGCGCCGAGCTGCCGGGCGCCATCCTGCTGGGCAACTCGGTCACCCACCATCCGGACGCGTCGAAGATCCACGCCGCCGCGCAGTGGATCGCCAACGCCACCGGCGCCAAGTTCGGCTACTTCGTCGAAGCAGCCAATACCGTCGGCGGCTACCTGGTGAACGCGACCTCGAACAAGGCTGCCGACCTGTTCAGCGTACCGAAGAAAGCTTATGTGCTGCTTAACGCCGAGCCGGAACTGGACGCGGCCAACCCGCAGCAGGCGCGCGCCGCGCTGGACGGCGCCGAGATGGTCGTCGCCATGTCGGCCTTCAAGCACGGCATGGACTACGCCGACGTGCTGCTGCCGATTTCGCCGTTCAGCGAGACCGCCGGCACCTTCGTGAACTGCGAAGGCCGCGCACAGAGCTTCAACGGCACCGTGCGTCCGCTGGGCGAAACCCGCCCGGCCTGGAAAGTGCTGCGCGTGCTGGGCAACCTGCTGGGCCTGTCGGGCTTCGACTACGAGAACTCGGAATCGATCCGCGACGAAGCGCTGGGCAAGGGTGTGCTCGACCACTCGGCCAAGCTGAACAACATCGCCAAGCTGGCACCAAGCGCCGCCCAGCGTTCGGAAGAGGCTGGCTCGCTGCAGCGTATCGCCGACGTGCCGATCTACTTCGCCGACGCCATCGCGCGCCGTTCGGAACCGCTGCTGCGCACGGCCGATGCCAATGCGCCGCTGGTGCGCCTGCCGCTGGCAGTCGCCGAGCGCCTGGGCGTGAAGGCCGGCGATGCGGTCAAGGTCACCCAGGGCATTGGGTCGGCCGTGCTGGTCGCCGACGTCGACGCGCGCCTGCCGGCGAACGTCGTGCGCGTGGCCGCGGCCCATCCGGCAACCGCGACTCTTGGCGCGATGTTTGGCGCCATCAACATTGAAAAAGCAGGGGAGGGCAAGTAATGGCAACGCCCGGTTTTATCGATAGCTTCTACAACGGCGGCGATGCGCTGCTGGGCCAGGCCTGGCCGCTGTTCTGGACCTTGATCAAGATCCTCTGCGTGCTGCTGCCGCTGATGGGCCTGGTCGCCTACGCGACCCTGTGGGAACGCAAGCTGATCGGCTGGATCCAGATCCGCGTCGGCCCGAACCGTGTCGGCCCCGGCGGCCTGCTGCAGCCGATCGCCGATGCGGTCAAGCTGCTGCTCAAGGAAATCGTGATCCCGACCCGCGCCACGACCAAGCTGTTCGTGCTGGGCCCGATCATGACCATCATGCCGGCCCTGGCCGCGTGGGCGGTCGTGCCTTTCGGCCCGGACGCGGCCCTGGCCAACGTCAACGCCGGCGTGCTGCTGCTGATGGCGATCACCTCGATCGAAGTCTACGGCATCATCATCGCCGGCTGGGCATCGAACTCGAAGTACGCCTTCATGGGCGCGATGCGCGCCTCGGCCCAGATGATTTCCTATGAAATCCCGATGGGCTTCGTGCTGGTCGTGGTGCTGATGGTCACCGGCAGCCTGAACTTCTCGGACATCGTCTTCAGCCAGCAGGCCGGCACCTTCGCCGACATGGGCCTGAACTTCCTGTCGTGGAACTGGCTGCCGCTGCTGCCGCTGTTCGTCATCTACTTCGTCTCGGGCTTGGCCGAGTGCAACCGCCACCCGTTCGACGTGGTGGAGGGCGAGTCGGAAATCGTGGCCGGCCACATGGTCGAGTACTCGGGCATGTCGTACGCGATGTTCATGCTGGCCGAATACGCCAACATGATCCTGATCGCTACCCTGGCTTCGGTCATGTTCCTGGGCGGCTGGTCGGCACCGTTCGGCTTCCTGGAATTCGGCGGCGCCTTCGGCGGCTTCTTCTGGCTGTTCGTGAAGATGTTCCTGCTGGTCTCGATGATGATCTGGGTCCGCGGCACCTTCCCACGTTACCGCTATGACCAGATCATGCGCCTGGGCTGGAAGGTCTTCATCCCGATCACCCTGATCTGGCTGGTGCTGGTTGCGGGCGTGATGCAGACGTCCTGGAACATTTGGAAGTAAGGAAGCGCAATCAATGAACCGAATTAAAGAAATCTTCGGCAGCCTGATGCTGTCCGAACTGTTCAAGGGCCTGGCCCTGACGGGCCGCTACGCCCTGTCGCGCAAGATCACCGTGCAGTACCCGGAAGAGAAGACCCCGATGTCGAATCGCTTCCGCGGCCTGCACGCGCTGCGCCGCTACCCGAACGGGGAAGAGCGCTGCATCGCCTGCAAACTGTGCGAGGCGGTGTGCCCGGCCATGGCCATCACGATCGAGTCGGCGCAGCGCGAGGACGGCACCCGCCGCACCACGCGCTACGACATCGACCTGACCAAGTGCATCTTCTGCGGCTTCTGCGAAGAGTCCTGCCCGGTCGACTCGATCGTCGAGACCCACGTGCTGGAATACCACGGCGAAAAGCGCGGCGATCTCTACTACACCAAAGAGATGCTGCTGGCCGTGGGCGACCGCTACGAGGCAGACATTGCAGCGGCACGCGCGGCTGACGCGCCGTACCGTTAATGCGCCGATAACAAGAAAAGGTCCCCGTCAGTCATGGAACTTACTACGATTTTTCCAACCCTTCTGTTCTACGTGTTCGCGGCCGTCATGGTCGTGTCCTCGTTGCTCGTCATCACCTCGAAGAACCCGGTCCACTCGGCGCTCTTCCTGGTGCTGGCCTTCTTCAACGCGGCCGGCATCTGGCTGCTGCTGAAGGCCGAATTCCTCGCCATCGTGCTGGTGCTGGTGTATGTCGGCGCCGTCATGGTGCTGTTCCTCTTCGTCGTCATGATGCTCGACATTAATATCGACCGCATGCGCGAAGGCTTCGTCGGCTACCTGCCGATGGCCCTGATCATCGGCGCCGTCATCGTGCTGGAAATGGCCGCCGTGCTGTGGAACGGCTACAGCGGCTTCGCCCAGACGCCGGAAGCGGCTGCCCTGAACATCGGCGGCACCCGCGAACTGGGCCGCCTGATCTACACCCGCTACATCTACGGCTTCGAGATCGCGGCCGTGATCCTGCTGGTGGCGATCATCGCCGCCGTGGCGCTGACCCTGCGCAAGCGCAAGGACACCAAGGCAATCGATCCGGGCGCTGCCGTACGCGTCAAGCGTAACGACCGCCTGCGCATCGTCAAGATGGCGCCGGTGAGCGCCGCCGGCATCGATGCCAACAGCACGTCCGGCCTGCAGGAAACGAAGGAGAACCCATGACTTTATCGCTCGCACACTACCTGGTCCTGGGCGCGATCCTCTTCGCGATCTCGATCATCGGTATTTTCCTGAACCGGAAGAACATCATCGTCCTGCTGATGGCCATCGAACTGATGCTGCTGGCAGTGAACCTGAACTTCATCGCCTTCTCGCATTACCTCGGTGATGCGGCAGGGCAGATCTTCGTGTTCTTCATCCTGACCGTCGCGGCCGCCGAATCGGCGATCGGCCTGGCGATCCTGGTGGTCCTGTTCCGTAACCTGGACACGATCAATGTGGAAGACCTCGACAGCCTGAAGGGCTGACCGGTCTCGGTAAGAATAAACAATAACGGATAAGGTTCAACATGGCGGGGCAACTCTCTTCCTCAATGTTACTGGCGGTGCCCTTGGCGCCGCTCGCGGGCTCGGCGATTGCCGGCCTGCTCGGCACCAAGTTCCTTGGTAACGTGGTCGGCCGCAAGGTCTCCCACACGGCGACCATCCTGGGCGTCCTGATCGCGCTGATCATCTCGGTGCAGACCCTGATGGCCGTGCTCGACGGCGCCAGCTTCAACCAAGATATCTACACCTGGATGACGGTCGGCACCGTGAAGCTGGCCGTCGGCTTCCAGATCGACGCGCTGTCGGCAATGATGATGTGCGTGGTGACCTCGGTCTCGCTGATGGTCCACATCTACACGATCGGCTACATGGCCGAGGACGAAGGCTACAACCGCTTCTTCTCGTACATCTCGCTGTTCACGTTCTCGATGCTGATGCTGGTCATGTCCAACAACTTCCTGCAGCTGTTCTTCGGCTGGGAAGCAGTGGGCCTGGTGTCGTACCTCCTGATCGGTTTCTGGTACACCCGTCCGACCGCGATCTTCGCCAACATGAAGGCCTTCCTGGTCAACCGCGTCGGCGACTTCGGCTTCATCCTCGGCATCGGCCTGCTGCTGGCCGCATCGGGCTCGATGCAGTACACCGACGTCTTCGCCCAGGCCGACAAGCTGGCCGGCATGACCGTGCCGGGCATCGGCTGGCCGCTGCTGACCGCAGCCTGCATCTGCCTGTTCATCGGCGCGATGGGCAAGTCGGCGCAGTTCCCGCTGCACGTCTGGCTGCCGGACTCGATGGAAGGCCCGACCCCGATCTCGGCGCTGATCCACGCGGCAACCATGGTTACCGCCGGCATCTTCATGGTGTCGCGCATGTCGCCGCTGTTCGAGCTGTCGGACGGCGCGCTGAGCTTCATCATCGTCATCGGCTCGATCACCGCGCTGTTCATGGGCTTCCTGGGCATCATCCAGAACGACATCAAGCGCGTCGTCGCTTACTCGACCCTGTCGCAGCTGGGCTACATGACCGTCGCGCTGGGCGCCTCGGCCTACTCGGTGGCCGTGTTCCACCTGATGACCCACGCCTTCTTCAAGGCGCTGCTGTTCCTCGGCGCGGGTTCGGTCATCATCGGCATGCACCACGACCAGGACATGCGCAACATGGGCGGCCTGCGCAAGTACATGCCGATCACCTGGATCACCTCGCTGCTGGGCTCGCTGGCCCTGATCGGTACCCCGTTCTTCTCGGGCTTCTACTCGAAGGACTCGATCATCGAGGCCGTGCACGCGACCAACATCCCGGGCGCGGGTTTCGCCAACTTCGCGGTGCTGGCAGGCGTGTTCATCACGGCCTTCTATTCCTTCCGCATGTACTTCCTGGTGTTCCACGGTGAAGAGCGCTTCGGCAAGGCCCACGCCCACGACGACCATGCCCACGCACACGACGCCAAGCAGCAGGCCGTCGCGGCTGGCCACGGCCACGGCGACCCGCACGCGCTGCACGATTCGGACGCGCATCATGAGGAAGAGCATGACGCGCACGGCCACCACGGCCTGGCCCCGGGCCAGAAGCCGCACGAGTCGCCATGGGTGGTGACCCTGCCGCTGATCCTGCTGGCGATCCCGTCGGTCATCATCGGCTACCTGGCGATCGGTCCGATGCTGCACGGCGACTTCTTCAAGGACGTGATCTTCGTCGGCGAGAACCACACCGCGATGGAAAGCCTGCGCGAAGAGTTCCACGGCGCGCTCGGCATGGCGATCCATGGCCTGCAGACCGCACCGTTCTGGCTGGCACTGGCTGGCGTCGTCTGCGCCTACTACTGCTACATGGTCAATCCGCGTGTCCCGGCCTGGTTCTACAGCAAGTTCAAGCCGCTGCACACGCTGCTGGACAACAAGTACTACATGGACAAGTTCAACGAGGTCGTGTTCGCAGGCGGCGCGCGCGCCATCGGCGGCGGCCTGTGGAAAGTGGGCGACCGCGCGCTGATCGACGGCCTGGTCGTCAACGGTTCGGCGAAGCTGGTCGGCTGGTTCGCGCTGCTGACCCGTACCTTCCAGACGGGTTATATCTACCACTACGCGTTCGTGATGATCGTGGGCGTCCTCGCGACCCTGCTGTACTTCTTCCCGTTCTGGCGCTAATCACAGGCAAAGAAAAAGACAAATGATGCAGTCTACGATCTCTACATTTCCTCCTTACCTGAGCCTGGCTATCTGGCTCCCGATCCTGTTCGGCGTGCTCGTGCTCGCCGTGGGCCGCGACAAGAATGCGGGCTTCGTCCGCCTCCTGTCGCTGGTCGGCGCCGTCGTCAGCCTGCTGCCGACGATCCCGCTGATCACGAACTTCGATAACGCCGCGCACGGCATGCAGTTCGCCGAAACGGCGCCGTGGATCGAGCGCTTCAACATCTTCTACCGCCTCGGCGTGGATGGCCTGTCGCTCTGGTTCGTGCCGCTGACCGCCTTCATCACGATCATCGTGGTGGTGGCGGCCTGGGAAGTGATCCAGGAACGCGTGGCCCAGTACATGGGTTCCTTCCTGCTGCTGTCGGGCCTGATGATCGGCGTCTTCGCAGCCCTGGACGGCGTGCTGTTCTACTTCTTCTTCGAAGCGACCCTGATCCCGATGTTCATCATCATCGGCGTCTTCGGCGGCCCGAACCGCGTGTACGCGGCATTCAAGTTCTTCCTGTACACGTTCTTCGGCTCGCTGCTGACCCTGATCGCGATCATCTACCTGTACAACGTGTCGGGCACCTTCAACATCGTCGAATGGCACGCACAGCCGCTGTCGATGAAAGAGCAGATCCTGATCTTCATCGCCTTCTTCATGGCCTTCGCCGTGAAGGTCCCGATGTGGCCGGTGCACACCTGGCTGCCTGACGCCCACGTGGAAGCGCCGACCGGCGGCTCGGTCGTGCTGGCCGCGATCATGCTGAAGCTGGGCGCCTACGGCTTCCTGCGTTTTTCCCTGCCGATCGCCCCGGACGCCTCGCACTACCTGGCCCCGGTCGTCATCGTGCTGTCGCTGATCGCCGTGATCTACATCGGCCTGGTGGCCATGGTCCAGAAGGACATGAAGAAACTGGTGGCCTATTCGTCGATCGCCCACATGGGCTTCGTCACCCTGGGCTTCTTCATCTTCAACGACATGGGCGTGCAGGGCGGCATCATGCAGTCGATCTCGCACGGCTTCGTGTCGGGCGCGATGTTCCTCTGCATCGGCGTGCTGTACGACCGCGTTCACTCGCGTGAAATCGCCGACTACGGCGGCGTCGTCAACACGATGCCGAAGTTCGCCGCCTTTGCCGTGCTGTTCTCGATGGCCAACGCGGGTCTCCCGGCCACCTCGGGCTTCATCGGCGAATTCATGGTGATCCTGGCCGCCGTGCAGTTCAACTTCTGGACCGGCCTGCTGGCAGGCACCGCCCTGATCCTGGGCGCCGCCTACTCGCTGTGGATGGTCAAGCGCGTGGTGTTCGGCCCGATCGGCAACAAGCACGTCGCCGAACTGGTCGACCTGAACAAGCGCGAGTTCGCCATCCTGGCGGTCCTGGCCATCGCCACGCTGTACATGGGCCTGTACCCGGCGCCGATCGCCGACACCCTGCAGACCTCGGTGTCCGACCTGCTGCAACACGTGTCCGTGAGCAAGCTCCCGCAGCTGCCTCAATAAATCGATATGAACGAGATGACTAACACTTTGCTACCGGCGGTCGACACCAACCTGGTGCCGGTCTATGCCGAAATCTTCCTCTTGATCGCGGCTTCCGCGATCCTGCTGATCGACATGTACCTGAAGGGGTCGCGCCGTAACGTGACCTACTACCTGTCGCTGCTGACCCTGGTCGGCTGCGCGGTGTTCAGCTGGGCCGACTTCAACAGCGGCGCGACCGTCTACACGTTCAACCACATGTACGTGTCGGACCCGATGTCGAACCTGCTCAAGCTGTTTACTTACCTGGCGGTCGGCATCACGCTGGTGTATTCGCGCCAGTACGTGGGCGAGCGCGGCATGCTCTCGGGTAACCTGGGCGGCGAATTCTACGTGCTCGCGCTGTTCTCGATGCTCGGCCAGATGATCATGATCTCGGGTAACAGCATGCTGTCGATCTACCTGGGCGTGGAACTGATGTCGCTGTCGCTGTACGCCCTGGTGGCGCTGCGCCGCGACCACGCGGTGTCGACCGAAGCGGCGATGAAGTACTTCGTCCTCGGCGCACTGGCTTCGGGCTTCATGCTCTACGGTATCTCGATGATCTACGGCGCCACCGGCAGCCTGGACGTGAACGAGATCGCCGCACGCAGCGTCGCCGCCGGCGCCAACACCACCATCCTGGTGTTCGGCCTGGTGTTCCTGGTCGCGGGCATGGCCTTCAAGCTGGGCGCGGTGCCTTTCCACATGTGGGCGCCGGACGTCTACCAGGGCGCGCCGACCGCGGTGACCCTGCTGTTGGGCGGCGCGCCGAAGCTGGCCGCATTCGCGATGCTGATGCGTATCCTGGTCGAAGCGCTGCCGGGCATGGCCTACGACTGGCAGCAGATGCTGCTGGTGCTGGCCGTGCTGTCGCTGGCCATCGGTAACCTGACCGCGATCGCCCAGTCCAACATCAAGCGCATGCTGGCCTACTCGTCGATCGCCCAGATGGGCTACGTGCTGCTGGCCATGGTCGCCGGCGTCGTCGGCGACAACACCGGCAACATGCCGACCGCCTACAGCGCCGCGATGTACTCGTCGATCACCTACGTCCTGACCACCCTGGGCAGCTTCGGCCTGGTCATGATGCTGGCGCGTTCGGGCTTCGAGGCCGAGCAGATCGCCGACTTCAAGGGCCTGGGCCGCCGCAGCCCGTGGTTCGCCGTCGTCATGACCGTCCTGATGTTCTCGCTGGCCGGCGTGCCGCCGATGATGGGCTTCATGGCCAAGTGGGCAGTGCTGCAGGCCGTCGCCAACACCGGCATGGTGTGGCTGGCCGTGATCGCGGTGATGTTCTCGCTGATCGGCGCCTTCTACTACCTGCGCGTCGTGAAGGTGATGTGGTTCGACGAGGCTGCCGACACCAGCCCGATCGCCGTCCCGGCCGACATGCGCTTCGCGCTGTCGCTCAACGGCATCGCCATTGTCGTGCTGGGCGTGGTCCCCGGCGCACTGCTGGGCACCTGCCTGCAGGCGATCCGCGCAACCCTGGCGGCCTAAGCCTTGGACGTCTCGCTGGCCGGCTGGTTGGTGCTCGCGGTCGCGATCGCGGCCGCCAACCTGCCGTTCGCCAATGAGCGGCTGTTCGGCTTCATTCCCCTGCCGAAGGGCAGGGGAGTGAACGCTTCTGCTGCGTCTTCCTCCTCCTCTTCTTCTCCAGCCGGTCCGGCATGCACGAAATCCTTCTTCGCGCGCCTGCTCGAGCTGCTTGTCTTATACTTCATCGTCGGCGCACTGGCCTGGCTGCTGGAATCCTCGATCGGCAACGTGTTTGCCCAGGGTTGGGAGTTCTACGCGATCACGGGCTGCCTGTTCGTCGTGCTGGCGTTTCCAGGTTTTGTCCTGCGTTACCTGCGCAAACGTCACCACTGATACGCCGCTCCGGTCGGGGGCGGCGTTTCTTTAACGCGGTCACCAACCCGGGAGCAAAATGGATTCGCATTTAAAAGAAGTTCGCCTCGACGGCGAGGTCGCCTACGACGGCAAGTTCCTGAAAGTCTCGCGCGACCGCATTCAACTGCCTGACGGCAAAATCAGCCACCGCGAATACATCCGCCATCCGGGCGCGGTCGTGATCCTGCCCCTGTTCGACGACGGCCGCGTGCTGCTCGAACGCCAGTTCCGCTATCCGAACGACCGCGTCTTCGTCGAGTTCCCGGCCGGGAAGATCGATCCGGGCGAGGAACACTTGGCCTGCGCCAAGCGCGAGCTGGAAGAAGAAACCGGTTACACCGCGACCGACTGGCGCTTCGTCTGCACCATCCACAACGCCATCGCCTATTCGGACGAGCACCTGGAACTGTTCCTGGCGCGCGGCCTGACGGCCGGCACGCCCAAGCTCGACGAAGGCGAATTCCTGGAAACCTTCACCGTCACGGTCCCCGAGTTGCTCGAGATGGTGAAGAGCGGCCAGGTCACCGACGTGAAGACCATCATCGGCGCCTTCTGGCTCGAGAAGATCACCAGCGGGAACTGGAACCCGGCCTGACATGAAACTGCCGTTCGCGCTGGCCCTCGTGGTGTGCTGCGGGCCCGGCCTGGCAGCCGAACGATCGGCCGAACGCACCCCTTTTCAAGCGCGCTGCGAGGACACCATCGGCGAAAGCATCTCGGTGCTGTCCTCGCGCCAGAACGGCTACCGCGTCGACAATACCTATTCCTTCCATGGGCTGACACGCATGAAGGGCAGCCGCGCGCCCGGCAGCTATGTGCTCGGGCTCACGCGCGCGGAAAGCCGGGTCGCGATCGCCGTGCACGGGCGCATGCTGCAGGACCCGGACAGCGGCTACGAGTGCGTCGCGCCGCGCCTCGAAGTAAACCTCTACTACCTTCCGATCGTTGTGTACGTGGGACGCGAGTTTGCGCCGGGCACCTGCGCCTACAACGAGATCCTTGCCCACGAGATGCGCCACCTGGATGTCTACAGGGACTTCCTGCCGCAGGCCGAGAAGATCGTGAGCGCGGCCCTGGCCCGCCGTTTCGAAGGCAAACCGCTGTACGCGCCGAGCGGCCAGGCCCGCAATTTGTTGCAGCGCGAAATCGATACCGGATGGATGCCCTTCATCAAGAAGGAGATGGCAAAAGTCGAGGTCTTGCAGGCAGCAATTGATACTCCGCAGGAATACGCACGTCTCGGCAAAGTTTGTGCAGGTGAGGTACAGTCTCTTATTAGACCGGCAAAACGTAAAACAACGACATGAATTCTCAAGCTCCACGTTATTTCGCCTTGATCCCCGCTGCCGGCGTCGGGGCGCGCATGGCCGCGAACGGACCCAAGCAGTACCTGAAAATCGGCGGCAAGCCGATGCTGCGCCATGCCATCGACGCCTTCCTGTTCAGCGAACTGATCGCGCACACCTATGTCGTCGTCAGCCCCGACGACCCGATCATCGACAGCGTCGTGCCCAGCCACGGCGTCACCGTGCTCAGATGCGGCGGTGCAACACGAATGGAATCCGTCAAGAACGGCCTCGCGGCCCTGAACGGCACCCTGCGCGAAAACGACTGGGTGCTGGTGCACGATGCGGCGCGTCCGGGCCTGGACGACGGCCTCATCGAAAAACTCATCACCAACACCGGCGAACACCCGGTGGGCGGCGTGCTTGCGCTGCCGGTGGTCGACACCGTCAAGCGCTGCATCGCCGGCGAAGTCGGCACCGTCTCGCGTGAAGGCATGTGGCTGGCGCAGACGCCGCAGATGTTCCGCTACAAGCTGCTGCGCGACGCGCTCGCGCATGTGAGCGACCCTGCGCGCGACCCGAACCAGATCACCGACGACGCCTCCGCCGTCGAGGCGCTGGGCCTGTCGCCGAAGCTGGTCGAAGGCCATCCGCGCAACCTGAAAGTCACGCTGCCGGGCGATATCCGCATCGCCGAGATGTACCTGGCAACGGCTCAACCCGAATTACTGTAATCGAATCATGGCACTTGCATCCTACAACCCGACCCCGCCGTTCCGTATCGGTACCGGCTACGACTGTCACCGGCTGGTCGAGGGCCGCAAACTCATCGTCGGCGGCGTGACCATTCCGCACCGGCTCGGCCTGTTCGGCCATTCCGACGCCGACGTGCTGCTGCACGCGATCATCGACGCGCTGTTCGGCGCCGCCGCCCTGGGCGACATCGGCAAGCATTTCCCCGACACCGACCCGATGTTTGCAGGAGCGGACTCCCGCACTTTATTGCGGGAGGCAGCGACCCGTGTTCTTGCCACCGGCTACACCATCGGCAACGTCGACGCCACCATCATCGCCCAGCAGCCGAAGATGGCCCCGCACATTCCGCAAATGGTCTCGCGCATCGCCGAAGACCTGGGCGTTTCGCCGCAGCAGGTCAACATCAAGGCCAAGACCAACGAGAAGCTGGGCTACCTGGGCCGTGAGGAAGGCATGGCGGCCGAAGCGGTGGCGATGCTGATCCGCGCCGCGGCGTAAGCAGGCAGGGCAGGGCGGCCACGCCGCCCTCAAACAATTTCAGGAGGACGACCTCCCCCATTCTGGGAAGCGTATCCGGGACGGCCCGGCTCTTTACAAGGAGAGCCGTATGGCTTGGATCATGTTGTTTGTTGCGGGTATCTTCGAGGTCGTGTGGGCGTATGCGATGAAGCAGTCGGAGGGCTTCACGCGTCTCGTTCCCTCGGTCATCACGCTCGTTACGATGGTGGCGAGTTTCCTCTTGCTGTCCGCCGCGATGCGCTCGATCCCCCTGGGGACGGCCTATACCATCTGGACGGGTATCGGCGCGGTCGGGGCCTTCGTCGTCGGCATCGTCTTCCTCGGGGAGCACGTGAGTCCGATGCGGATCGTGGCGGCAGTGCTGATCGTGTCCGGGCTGGTGTTGATGAAGATGTCGGCCGAGTAGGGGGGGCGCCGGCATGTTTCGACATGCTGGCCTTGTACCGCGTGGGCACGAGTGCCCACCCTACGAGAACCAGTGCGCCGTTTCGTCGACGGCTGTGGCATGGGCGTAGGGTGGGCTCTTGAGCCNNGCTTTTGTAGGGTGGGCTCTTGAGCCCACGCGGTCGTACGGCGCCGCAGCCCCAGCGCTTCCTGGAACGCGGCATGCGCCTCCCGACAACCGCCATAAAAAACCAGCCCGCCAGCAAGCCCCTCACATCGTTGCTAAAATCCCATCCCTGATCCACGCCCACGCGTCCGAACGGGGAAAACAATGAACACCAACAACGAGATGTCGCCCCGCGCCGCCTGGCTGCTGATCCTGGCAGCCAGCGCCATCCTGATGATCACGATGGGCGCGCGCCTGACCACCGGGCTCTTCCTCTCGCCGCTGAACACCTCGACCGGCCTGGGCGTGGCGACGATCAGCTTCGCGATGGCGGTCGGCCAGTTCATGTGGGGCGCCTCGCAGCCGGTGTTCGGCGCGGTCGCCGACAAGTACGGCCCGGCGCGCGTCATCATCCTCGGCGCCGTGCTGCTGGCCGGCGGCCTGGCCGCCACGCCTTTCGTCAGTTCGGAATGGAGCCTGCTGGTTACCCTGGGCGTGCTCTCGGCCGCCGGCGCCGGCGCAGGCAGCTTCTCGATCCTGATCGGCGCCACTGCCCAGCGGCTTCCCGCCGCGCGCCGTCCCTTCGCTTCCGGCTTCATCAACGCCGGCGGGTCGTTCGGCCAGTTCGTGTTCTCGCCGCTGATGCAGGTCCTGATCGCCGGTCCCGGCTGGATCATCGCCATGCTGACCATGGCCGCCACCACCCTGCTGACCATCCCGCTGGCCTGGTTCATGCGCGGCAAAGGCCCGGCTGCGAACGCGGCCGCAAGCACTGTGGCCGCCTCGGGCGCGGCGCCGGTCCTCGGCATCTCGCTCGGCGAGCAGCTGCGCCAGGCCATGCGCGACCGCAGCTACCTCTGCCTGCACGCGGGCTTCTTCACCTGCGGCTTCCACATCGCCTTTCTCGTCACCCACCTGCCGGGCGAAGTCGCCCTGTGCGGCCTGCCGGTCGGCGTGGCCGGCACGGCACTCGGCCTGATCGGCCTGTTCAACATCGCCGGCAGCCTGGCGGCGGGCTACCTGTCCGCGCGCTACCGCATGAAGAACCTGCTGGCCCTGATGTACGCCAGCCGCGCCCTGATCATCGTGCTGTACCTGCTCGCGCCGAAGACCGCGCTGACCTTCTACATCCTGGCCGCCGCGCTCGGCTTCACCTGGCTGGCCACGGTGCCGCCGACCGCCGGGCTGGTCGGCAAGCTGTTCGGCACGCGCTACCTGGCGACCCTGTTCGGCCTGACCCTGCTGTCGCACCAGGTGGGCGGCTTCTTCGGCGCCTGGCTGGGCGGCCTGGCGTTCGTGCGCTTCGGCGACTACAGCTGGATGTGGTACGCCGACATCGCGCTGGCCCTGGCGGCCGCCCTGGTCAACCTGCCGATCCGCGAAGCGCCGGTGGCGCGCGCGGGCGCGCTGCCCACCGCCAAGGCGTAAGCAGATGGCGCGCGACACCTGGGCTTACCGCGAAGTGGCCGTGCACTCGGTCCGCGATCCGCGCAGCGGCAGGCTGCGCATCGCGCCGATGCCGGGCCAGGCCTTTGCGCCCACGATGCGGGTGCAGTGTGCGAGCGCGCTGCGCGACCCGGAGCGCTACCCGGAAGGCACGCGCTTCCTGCTGCAGGCCAAGCTCACCGACCGCCTGGGCGGCGAGCCCTTCCTGTATGCCTGGCATGGCGATCCGGTGCAGGTGCTGAGCGCCTCGCAGGCAAGGAAGTTCCTTGCCGCCTTCAGGCGCGGGCGCATCTGACGAGGACGCCACGCACGCGCCGGCGCAAAAATGGTTAACATCGGGACTTTACAAACCAACATGAGGGGAAGACATGGCAACGAAAAAAATCGCCGTCATCGTGGGCAGCCTGCGCAAGGAGTCGTTCAGCCGCAAGATCGCCAAGACCATGATAGCCCTGGCCCAGGGCAAGCTGGAGATGGAGATCGTCGAGATCCGCGACCTGCCGCTGTATAACGAGGACGACGAGACGGCGACCCCGCCCCAGGCCTTCACCGCATTCCGCGACCGCATCCGCGCGGCCGACGGCGTGCTCTTCATCACGCCCGAGTACAACCGCTCGGTCCCGGCCGCCCTGAAGAACGCGATCGACGTCGGCTCGCGCCCCTACGGCAAGGCCGCCTGGACCGGCAAGCCCTGCGCCATCGTCAGCCAGTCGCCGGGCGCGCTGGGCGGCTTCGGCGCCAACCACCACCTGCGCCAGACCCTGCCTTTCCTGAACATGCCGGCCATGCCGGCGCCGGAAGCCTACCTCGGCGGCATCGCCGGCAAGTTCGAGGGCGACCAGCTGGTCGACGACTCGCTGCGCGGCTTCCTGCAGACCTTTGTCGACAGCTTTGCCGGCTGGGTGGAGAAACATGCACGCTGATATCGGGGCGAAACCTGCCATTGTCATCCGCGAAATCGACCACGTGGTCCTGCGCGTGGTCGACCTGGCGCGCATGGAGCGTTTCTACCGCGAGGTGCTCGGCTGCACGGTGGCGCGGCGCCAGGAGGCGATCGGCCTCATCCAGCTGCGCGCCGGCAGCGCCCTCGTCGACCTGGTCCCGGTCGACGGCAAGCTCGGGCGCATGGGCGGCGCGGCGCCGGGCAAGGAGGGGCGCAACGTCGACCACATCTGCTTCCGGCTCGAGCCCTTCGACGAGGCAGCGATCCGCGCCCACCTGGCGGCGCACGGCGTCGTCGCCGGCCCGACCGATTCCCGGTTCGGCGCCGAAGGCGAGGGCCCTTCGATTTACCTGCAAGATCCCGAGGGCAACACGATCGAACTGAAGGGACCGCCTGCGGCATGAAGGGCGAGGGCTTGCGCGTGACCACGAAGGTGCCGGCGTCCTACGGCAAGCCGACCGGCGGCCTGCGCGCGCGCATGTTCGAGGTCATCTTCGAGTCGGACACGCCGGCCGGGCGCCGCTTCGACAAGGCGCTGATCGCCGTCATCCTGCTGAGCATCCTGGTCGTGATCCTCGAGAGTGTGCCGCAGATCGGCGGCCGCTACGCGGGCATCATGCACGTGCTGGAGTGGGGCTTCACGCTGCTGTTCACCGTCGAGTACATCGCGCGCCTGGCCTGCGTGCGCCGGCCGCTGCGCTACGCCGGCAGCTTCTTCGGCGTGGTCGACCTGCTGTCGGTGTTGCCGACCTATGTCTCGCTGCTGGTGCCGGGCAGCGCGGTGCTGCTCGACATCCGCATCCTGCGCCTGCTGCGCGTGTTCCGCATCTTCAAGCTGACCCTCTACATCGAGGAATACACGCGCCTGGGCGAGGCGCTCAGGGCCAGCCGGCGCAAGATCATGGTCTTCCTGTCGGTGGTGCTGATGGCCATCGTCGTGCTCGGCACCCTGATGTACGTGGTCGAAGGGCCGGAGAACGGCTTCACCAGCATCCCGGTGGCGATGTACTGGGCCACGGTCACCATGACCACTGTCGGCTACGGCGACATCACGCCGCACACCTACCTCGGCAAGGCCATCGCCTCGTGCATGATGCTGCTCGGCTGGGGCATCCTGGCGGTGCCGACCGGCATCGTCACGGCCGAGATGACCTCGCAGCGCCTGGGCCGGCGCGGCCCGCGCACGCCCGAGCGCGGCTGCGCGTCTTGTGGCAGCGTCGGCCACGATCCGCGCGCGCGTTTCTGCAAGGATTGCGGGGCGGCCCTGCCCATCCATCCCCCTGCGGCGTCGTGACCTGGCGCCCTGCTGCACGTTTGAGCGGCCGCAAGTGACAGGCAGCGGCCTGGCCTAGCCTTGTAGCCTCGTGTGGAAGAGGCGCCCCCGGTCCCCGCCGCGCGGCCCTCCCGCATGCCTTTTCGTGCGCGCGGCATCCCCTGCGCGCGCGGGAAGTAGTTGCACCACAAACCACAACCATTTCACGAGGCGACGCATGTACCCATTCTCACAATCGGTCCACCCTGCGGTGCGCACCCACCTGGACGCGCAGACCGCTTTCATGAACGACATGTCCAAATCGCTGTTCCAGTCCTTCCAGCAGATGTGCGACCTGAACATCCAGCTGGTCCAGACCATGCTTGAGGAAACCACGCTCGCGAGCCAGCAGTTGCTCGCCGCCGACCGCCAGAGCGAGCTGCTCAGCGCCGCCGCGGCGCGCGCCCAGCCCACCACCGAAAAGCTGCGCGCCTACCAACAGCACATCTCGCGCCTGGCCGCCGACGCCCAGGTCGAACTGGCCCGCGTCACCGAGCAGCACGTGCAGAACACCAGCCGCACCGCGCGCGCACTGGCCGACGAGGTGGCGCGCACCGCCACCGAGGAAACCGAGCGCGGCCTGCGCAAGCAGCAGGAAACCGTGCAGCGCTTCGTCGATCCGTTCGTGCGTCCGGGCTACAGCGGCAACGGACATGACAGGGCGCACGGCGATGGCGGGGCGCAGGCACAGGGCCAGAGCGGACCGATCCAGAGCGGCACGATGCAGCGCGGGGAGGGCGGCCAGGCCGGCGCGCAGGCCGGCAAGGGGGCGCATGCCTGAAGGCGCGGGGCCGCCGTTGCGGGCAGGCTCATCCGGCCTGTGCGTCATCCTGGCGCTTCACCCTGCCAGCCTGTTCGCTGGGCGCTCAGCTGCGCACGGCTGCGGACTGCTGCGGACTGTT
>DEKZ01000326.1:23524-24850 GCA_002354135.1 Massilia sp. UBA2709
CCGTCAGCACCAGGCCTTCGGTACCGGGCGCCAGCTTCGCCGGCTTGAACAGGTGGGCGAGCACCACGATCAGCGTCTGGTGCACGATGTACACCGGGAAGATGGCGGCAGCCAAGTAGCGCCGCGCGGGGCCGTCGCGCTCGAGATGGCGCGCGGCGAAGCCGCAGGCCGCGGCAATCGCGCTCCAGGCGGTCGTCGCATACACCGCCGCCATCGGCGCGAACAGGGTGTCGAGGTCCACGCCGGACGCACCGGCCTGCAGCAGCGACCGCCAGACGACGACGGCGGCCCAGCCGCTTGCCGCCAATCCCAGCGCTTGCCAGCGCAGGGCCGTAAAGCGCGCCCAGCAGTGCGGGACGTGTGCGAGCAGCGCGCCGAGCAGGAAGAGGAAGAGGTAGGTTGCGTGGTTGAACCAGTCGTAGACGAACATATGGGTTTCGCCGAAGCGCCTGAGCAGGGTCACCCGCGCCAGCGCCAGGCAGGCCGCCGGCAGGACGACCAGCTTCCAGCCGTGCAGCTGGGCCGCCACCAGGCCGGCAAAGCGGGCCAGCCGCTCACCCGCGCAGGCCGCCAGCAGGACCAGGACGAGCGAATAGGCCCACAGGTAGGGAACGAACCAGAGGTGGTTCCAGGTCGGCATGAACAGGCAACCGTCGTGGTCGCAGAAGCCGCCGTAGCCGCGCAGGTACAAGGCCATGAAGCGCAGGTAGCCGCCGTCGAAGCCGACATCTTCGACCACCTCGCAATACGACTGGGGCGGCACCACGACCAGCACCCCGAACAGCAGCGGCACGAGCAGGCGCAGGCTGCGCCGGCGAATGAAGGCGGCGGCGTCCAGGCGTCGCAGGGCCATGGCCGCGGCCACGCCGCCGACCAGGAACAGCAGGCCCAGGCGCCATGGGGCCGACAGCAGCATGCAGGGCTCGAGGCCCGAGCCGGCCAGGTCGCTTTTCACGTGCCAGTCCCAGCTGACGTAGTACATGCCCACGTGGTACAGCACGAGGACGAAGAAGGCGAGGATGCGTAGCCAGTCGAGAAAGAACAGGCGCGGCGTCGTTGAGGAGGTGTGCATGGTCGGGAAGCGGGTGGAAAAGCCCTCATCCTGGATCCATGCGCAGCCAGGCGCGAGCGGAATGTGGCCAGCCGCTCCCCCGTTGGGGCGAAGCGCACGCCCCGCCGGTCAGCCGGCCAGATCGCCGGCCGGCTGGCGCAGCGCGGCCATCACCGCAGCGCGGTACTGCCGGCTGCAGGGGACGTTCGCCCCCTGGCGCAGCAGCAGTTCGCAGTCGCCCTGCGCGCGCGCCCGCCCCCCCCCCACCCACCACC
>DEKZ01000275.1 GCA_002354135.1 Massilia sp. UBA2709
GGCGACGTCGTCGAGGCCTTCCTTGCCGCGGGCGCCGAGCACCAGCATGGCGCCCTCGCGGGCGAAAGCGATGGCCGTTGCGGCGCCGATGCCGCTCGATGCGCCGGTGATGACGACGCGGGTGCTGGTGGGGTTCATTTGCTCGCCTCTGTTCGGGTTGTCGATTCCGGCTGCATGGACGCGCATCCGGCCGGACCACGCGGGAAGTCCTTGCCGGCTTCCCGCCACCTCATGGTGCCCTAATTACCCGCTTCCCGGTCGCACGACTCGACAGCGGCGCGGCGCGCCAGGCTTGCCCCCTCACTGGCCGTCCTGCTCCTGCTCCTGTTGCGGCGTGATGCGTATGCCCCGCCGCGCCAGCGCCTCGCGCAGCAGGAACTCGATTTCCGCGTTCACGCTGCGCAGGTCGTTGGCGGCCAGCCGCTGCAACTGCTCCCACAAGGCGGGATCGATGCGCAGCGGGTAGGACTTTTTTCCCGGACTTGCCATCCGTCTAGCCTCAGTGCTTTCTTGGTCTCAGTTGTACAGGGTGCCGGTGTTGACGATCGGCTGGGTTTCGCGGTCGGAGCATAGCACCACCAGCAAATTGCTGACCATGGCCGCCTTGCGTTCGGAGTCGAGTTCGACGATCTCGCGCTCGGCCAGTCCGCGCAGGGCTTCCTCGACCATGCCCACGGCGCCGCGCACGATCTGGGCGCGTGCGCTGATGATAGCCTGCGCCTGCTGGCGGCGCAGCATGACCTGGGCGATCTCGGGCGCGTAGGCGAGGTGGGTCAGCTTCGCGTCCACCGTCTCCACGCCCGCCGCCTCGAAACGCTCGGTGAGCTCGGTCCTGAGCGCCGCCGCCACTTCGGCCGCGCCGCCGCGCAGGGTCAGTTCGCCCGGGGCCAGGTCTTCGCCTTCGTCGTAGGCATATTGCGCGGCAAGGTGACGCAGGGCGGCCTCGGCCTGCACGCTCACATAGCGCTCGAAATTGTCGACCTCGAACATGGCCTGCGCGGTATCGCGCACGCGCCAGACGACCGCGGCCGCGATCTCGACCGGATTGCCGCGCTTGTCGTTCACCTTCAGGGTCTGGATGTTCTGGTTGCGCGCCCGCACGCTCAGCCTGTGCTTGCGGTACAGCGGGAAGGCCCAGCGCAGGCCTTCGCTGCGGTCGGTTCCCACGTAGCGTCCGAAGAGCGTCAACACGGCCGTTTCGTTCGGCTGCAGCATGTACAGCCCCGCGAGCGCCAGGATGCCGAGGACGATCAGGACGATGCCTGGCGCCAGGCCCGCTCCAGAGCGCAGCAGCAGGGCGCCGGCGGCGATGGCGAGCAGGCCGCCGCCGAAGCCCAGGTAACCGTTCATCGACGAGAGCGAGGTTTCTTGCCGTTTGTGGGTGGACATGCTTGGTCTCCGAAGTGATCTAAAAGTGATATCACTTTAAGATCGTTTTTTCTTCTCGTCAAGCAAGAAAATTGAACTGCCGCGCCTGGCGCCCGGCGGCTTATGAAGGATGCATATTCCTTGAAAAGCGTCATCCATTCCCGGTTTTCTGCAGCCTGTCACAAACGGCTGACATTGCTTTTCATCAAAGATACATTAACAAGGAGGAAATAATATCCGTCGATCCGCCCCGGCAGGACGAGGCATCGATCATCTATAACTAGGGAGAAATAACGATGTTATCGATCAAGCAGCTCAACAAGACCTACGCCAACGGCGTCAAGGCCATCAACAATGTCAGTCTCGAGATCCCGAACGGGATGTTCGGGCTGCTGGGGCCGAACGGCGCCGGCAAGTCCTCGCTCATGCGCACCATCGCGACGCTGCAGGATCCCGACAGCGGCAGCATCCATTTCCATGGCCTCGACGTCCTGAAGGACAAGGAAGGGCTGCTGCGCCAGCTCGGCTACCTGCCGCAGGACTTCGGCGTCTACCCGAAAGTCAGCGCCGAGCGCCTGCTGAACCACTTCGCCGTCCTGAAGGGCCTGACCGGAAAGGGCGAGCGCAAGGAAGCGGTCGAGGCCCTGCTGCACCAGACCAACCTGTGGGAAGCGCGCAAGCGCGCCCTCGGCACCTATTCGGGCGGCATGCGCCAGCGCTTCGGCATCGCCCAGGCCCTGCTCGGCGCGCCGCGCCTGGTGATCGTCGACGAGCCCACCGCCGGCCTCGACCCCGACGAGCGCAACCGCTTCCTGAACCTGCTGGCCAAGATCGGCGAGCAGGTGGTCGTTATCCTGTCCACCCACATCGTCGAGGATGTGACCGACCTCTGCCCACGCATGGCGATGATCGCCAAGGGCACGGTGCTGCTGCAGGGCGAGCCCCAGGCCGCGATCGAGACGCTGAAGAACCGCGTCTGGCGCCGCACGATCAGCCAGGAAGCGCTGGTGGAATACCAGGAGCGCTTCAACGTGCTGTCGACCCGCCTGGTGGCGGGGCGGCCGCAGATCAACGTGTATGCCGAGTCGCAGCCGGACGACGGCTTTGTCAGCGTCGAGCCGGACCTGGAAGACGTCTACTTCCTCCAGATCCGCAACGCCGGCCGCGCCGCGGCGGCCAAAGCGCCGGCAGCGGCAGCGCATGAAGCGGTCACGGCATAAGGGGCGGACATGCTGAGAGAATTCTTCAAGTTCGAACTCGCCACCCAGCTGCGCCAGCCCCTGCTGTGGGTCTGCGCGCTGCTCCTCGGCGCCATGGCTTTCGGGGCCACCACCACCGACGCCATCCAGGTCGGCGGCAGCATTGGCAACGTGAACCGCAACGCACCGCTGGTCGTCGCCCAGCTGCTCGGCTCCTTCAGCCTGCTGTCGATGTTCATCGTTACCATCTTCATCGCCGGCAGCGTGCTGCGCGACAGCGACGTCGGCATTTCCGACATGCTGTTCGCGACGCCGATGAAGAAGCGCGACTACCTGGTCGGCCGCTTTGCCGCCGGCCTGGTGGCTTGCCTGTTCATCTTCGCCGTCATCATGGCTGGGACGATGCTCGGCCCCCTGATGCCCTGGGTCGATGCCCAGCGTGTCGGTCCATTCCCCGGCAGCGCCTACCTGTGGTCCCTCGGCGTGATCGTGGTGCCGAACCTGCTCTTCATCGGCGCCGTGCTGATGCTGCTGGCCTCGACCACGCGCTCGATCATGCTGGTGTACGTCGGCGTGCTGGCCTTCTTCGTCCTGTGGATCGTCGCCGGTCGCTTCACCGCGAACATCGACAACGAGTGGATCGCCGTCCTGACCGACCCCTTCGGCATCCGCGCACTGGGCCGGGCCACCCGCTATTTCTCGACCGCCGATGCGAACGCGGGCCTGCCGGGCTTCGCCGGCTACATCCTGGCCAACCGCCTGCTCTGGGCCGGCGTCGCGCTGGCGCTGTTCGGCCTGACCCTGGTGCTGTTCAAGCCGCAACGCGCCGGCACCGGCAAGCGCCTGTTCGGCAAAGCCAGGGCGGCGGCGCCTGCTGCGCCCGTGGCTGCGCACCTTGCCTTGCCGCGCATCGAGCCGCGCTTCGGCAGCGCCACGCGCTGGGCCCAGTGCTGGCACATCTTCGCCTTCGACGCCACGGCCGTCTTCAGGAGCGTGCCTTTCCTCGTCATGCTGCTCTTCGGCGTGCTGAACATGGTCGGCAGCGCATCCCAGATGGGCCGGATGTTCGGCACCGACGTCTATCCGATGACCCACCTGATGGTCGAACTGCTGAACGGCAGCTTCAACTTCATGCTGATCATCATCGTGACCTTCTACGCAGGCGAACTGATCTTCAAGGAGCGCCAGGCCAGGATTGCCGACGTCGTCGACGCGATGCCGGCCCCGAACTGGGCGCCGCTGGTCGCGAAGAGCCTGGCCCTGGTCGGCGTCGTGCTGGCCTTCATGTTCACCGGCGTCCTGGCCGCGATCGCGATCCAGCTGGTCAAGGGTGGGGCGCCGGTCGAGCTGGCGGTTTACCTCGAGGGCATGCTGATTTCGAGCGTTCCTTTCATCTTCATGGGCCTGACCGCCCTCGTCCTGCAGGTGGTCACGAACAACAAGTTCGCCGGCTACGCCCTGATGATCGTCCTGATGGTGTCGCAGGTCGTCGCAGTCATCATGCACTTCGACCATAACCTGTACAACATCGGCGGCCTGCCGCGCACGCCGTACTCGGACATGAACGGCTACGGCCACTTCCTCACGGGCTGGGCCTGGTTCGCGCTGTACTGGACCCTGTTCACCGTGGCGGCTCTGATCGTGGCCCAGGCCTTCTGGGTGCGCGGCATCTCGGTCGGCTGGCGCACGCGCGTGCGCTCGGCCGGCCAGCGCCTGAAGGGGCCTTCCGGCGTGGCGCTGGCGGCCTGCGGCATCGCATTCGCCGGGGTAGGCGGGTGGATCTTCCACAACACGAACACCCTGGCGCGCTACGAAGCCGGCGACGTGGCGATGGACAAGCAGGCCCTGTACGAAAAGACCTACCGCAAGTACAAGGACCTGCCGCACGCGAAGATCATCGACGTACGCGCCGACGTGGACATCTATCCGGAAGAACGCCGGGTAGCGATCCGCGGCCACTACATCCTGGAGAACAAGACGGGCCAGCCGCTGGATATGCTGCGCCTTCAGCTCAACCCGGATGTCGCGACCACCTTGTCCGGCTTGTCCGCGCATAAGGTCGAGCTGGACGACAAGAAGTTCGGCTTCACCATCATCAAGCTGGACCAGGCGCTGGCCCCTGGCGCCCGCCTGCCGCTGGACTTCGTGATCGACGTGCGCCGTCCGGGCTTCACCAACGGCGGGGCGGCCGATACCATCAACCTCAACGGCAGTTTCTTCAACAACCGCGCGTTCTTCCCGATGATCGGTTACCAGCCCGACGCCGAGCTGAACGACCGCAACGAGCGCCGCAAGCGCGGCCTGGGCGAGCCCGAGCGCATGGCCAAGCTGGAAGACAAGGCGGCCCGCGCCAACACCATGTTCGGCCAGGATGCGGACTGGATCAACTTCGAGACGACCGTCTCGACCAGCGGCGACCAGATCGCGCTGGCGCCGGGCTACCTGCAGAAGTCGTGGAAGGCAAACGGACGCAGCTACTACCAGTACAAGATGGACCAGAAGATGATGCCGTTCTTCGCCTACCTGTCGGCCGACTGGCAGGTCAAGAAGGGCGAGTGGAAGGGCATCCCGATCGAGATCTACCACGACAGGAAGCATGCCTACAACGTCGACCGGATGATCGCGGGCACGCAGAAGTCGCTGGACTATTTCACGGCCCAGTTCACGCCTTACCAGCACAAGCAGGTGCGGATCCTGGAGTTCCCGAACTACGCAAGCTTCGCCCAGTCCTTCGCCAACACGATCCCGTTCTCGGAGGCTATCGGCTTCATCGCCGACCTGCGCGACAAGGAAGCCATCGACTACGTGTTCTACGTGACGGCCCACGAAATGGCCCACCAGTGGTGGGGCCACCAGGTGACCGCCGCGAACGTGCAGGGATCGAGCATGCTGATCGAATCGCTGTCGCAGTACTCGGCGCTGATGGTGATGGAAAAGGAGTACGGCCGCCAGCAGATGCGCCGCTTCCTGCGCTACGAGCTGGACCGCTACCTGAGCTCGCGCGGCGGCGAGCTGATCGAGGAACTGCCGCTGGTGCGCGTGGAGAACCAGGACTACATCCACTACCGCAAGGGCAGCCTGGTCTTCTACCGCCTGCGCGACGAGATCGGCGAAGAGCCGCTGAACCGCGCGCTGAAGCGCTTCTTGCAGGACAAGGGCTACCAGGAATCGCCGTTCGCCACCTCGAGCGAGTTGGTCGATTACATCCGCGCCGAGGCCCCGGCCGGCAAGCAGGCCTTGATCACGGACCTGTTCGAGAAGATCGTCTTCTACGACAACCGCGTGCTCGAAGCCAGCGCGAAGAAGCGCAGCGATGGCCAGTGGGACGTGACGATGAAGCTGCACCTGGCCAAGATGGAAGCCGACGGCAAGGGCAAGGAAACGGCTCGCGCCTACGACGAGCCGGTGGAAGTGGGCGTCTTCGCCCGCGCCAAGGGCGCCAAGGAGGCGGACGAGAAGGTGCTGTTGCTGGAGAAGCGTGCGCTGTCTGCCGACAATCCGGTGCTGACGGTCACGGTCAAGGAGCAGCCCTTCGAGGTCGGTGTCGATCCTTACAACAAGATGATCGACCGGGTGTCGCGCGATAACCGCAAGGAGGTCAGTATCGACTGAGCGGCAACAGCTACAACAGCTGGGGTCAGGTCTGACATTCGGACACGACCTCGGCTGTGGAGCATTCGCCGGCGCTGTGCAGGCCCACGAATTGCCAACCAACGGATGGACGAGAACGTGCCCAGGCTGATCTACCTGCCTGCCCGATGCCGCAACGCGCGAATCCCGCTATCACCCCGGCTGTTCAAACGCGCTGGCTTTCGTCCGCAGGGACTGCTAGGGGCTGCTCCACCCGCCGCGCCCACTTCTGCGCCAGCACCGCGCACACCATCAACTGAATCTGGTGAAACAGCATCACCGGCAGGATGATCATCCCCAGCGCCGACGGCGCGAACAGCACCTTGGCCATCGGCACCCCGGTGGCCAGGCTCTTTTTCGAGCCGCAGAACACGATGGTGATCTCGTCCTCTTTCGAGAAGCCCAGGCGGCGGCTGGTCCAGGTGGCCAGGCCCAGGGCGATGGCCAGCATCAGGCAGCTCACGACGATCAGCGCAACCAGGGTCCAGCCCGAGATGTGCTGCCATAGCCCTTCGGTGACGGACTCCGAGAACGCGGTGTAGACCACCAGCAGGATCGAGCCCTGGTCGACGTAGCGCAGCACCGGCTTGTGGCGGTCGATGAAGGCGCCGATCCAGGGACGCAGCAGCTGGCCGGCGAGGAAAGGCAGCAGCAGTTGTTCGACGATGGTCAGCACCTGCGACCAGCCCGAGCCGGCGCCGGAGGCGTCGGCGTCGCTGACGATCAGCGCACTGACCAGCATCGGAGTCAGGAAGATGCCGAGGAAGTTCGAGGCCGAAGCGCTGCAGACGGCCGCCGCCACGTTCCCGCGCGCCATGGCGGTGAAGGCGATCGAGGACTGCACGGTCGAGGGCAGCACGCACAGGAACAGGATGCCGAGGTAGATGTCAGGCGTGAGCAGGGCAAGCGAGAGGGGCTTCAAGGCCAGGCCCATCAGCGGAAACATGACGAAGGTCGAGGCCAGCACCACGAGGTGCAGGCGCCAGTGCATCAGGCCCGCGACGATGGCTTCGCGCGAAAGCTTGGCGCCGTGCAGGAAGAACAGCAGCCCGATGGCGACCGTGGTGACGTGGCCCAGCGCGACGGCCGCCTGGCCGCTGGCGGGCAGGAAGCTGGCCAGCACGACCATGCCCATGAGCGCCACGGTGTAGGCGTCGAGCGCGAGCTTGTGCGCAATGGTGGAGAGGAGGGTAGTGAGGCGTCCCATGTCGTCCCTTCGAAATGCCAGCTCTGTCGGGCAATCCTCCATTCTAGCCAGAATGCACGACTTGCGTTGCAGGCAACACGCTTCATGCAGCCTGTATGGACGGCGAAAAACCTTTTTCCGGCCCTGGTGACGGGCTATACTCCCCGCTTGTTTCAACTCATCCGGGGTCCTACCTTGTTCAAATCCATCGTCCTGCCGGTCGCCTTACTCGGCGTCGCGGCCCATGCCGTCGCCGACGAAGGCCAGTGGCAACCGCACCAGCTGCCGCAGCTGAAATCCGAACTGAAACGCATCGGCATCACGATGCCGGCCGAGAAGCTGGCCGACCTGTCGAAGCATCCGATGAGCGCGATCGTCTCGCTGGGCGGCTGCTCCGCCTCCTTCGTCTCGCCCGAGGGCCTGGTGGTCACCAACCACCACTGCGCCTATGGCGCCATCCAGCGCAATGCGACCCCGGAGAAGAACTACATCGTCGACGGTTTCCTGGCCAGGACCCGCGCCGAGGAACTGCCGGGCGGCCCGAACACCTTGGTCTACGTGACCGAGAAAGTCGAGAACGTGACCGACCGCGTGCTCAAAGGCCTGGGCGGCAGCATGACCGGCCGCGAGCGCAACGAGGCGATCTCCTCGCGCATCAAGGCCCTGATCGCCGAGTGCGAAAGCGACAAGGCCTACCGCTGCTCGGTGCCGGCCTTCCACCGCGGCCTCGAGTACTACCGCATCAAGCAGCTGATGATCCGTGACGTGCGCCTGGTGTACGCGCCGTCGGACAAGATCGGCAACTTCGGCGGCGATATCGACAACTACGAGTGGCCGCGCCAGACCGGCGACTACAGTTTCCTGCGCGCCTACGTCGGCCCCGACGGCCGCCCGGCCGATCCTTCGCCGAACAACGTGCCGTATAAATCGAAGGACTTCCTGGTGGTATCCGCCGAAGGCCTGAAGAACGGCGACCCGATCCTGCTGGCCGGCTACCCGGGCCGCACCAGCCGCTACAAGCTGCCGTCGGAAATCCGCTTCGCGCGCGACGTCGACTTCCCGGCCAAGGTCGCCACCATCACGGCCGACCTGGACGTGATCGCCGCCGCTACCCGCGGCAACGCCGCCTGGGACGTGCGCTACGCCAGCGTGGCCAAGAGCCTGAACAACGTGCTGAAGAAGACCCAGGGCCTGCTCGACGGCTTCGCCCGCAAGGACATCGCCGCCATCAAGGACGTGCAGGACGCCGAGTTCCGCGCCTGGTACGGCAAGAACGGCAGCGCCGGCAACCTGCTGGCCGAGCTGGATGCCGTGATCGCGTCGGACATGGCGCTGTCGCGCGACGAAGCCGCTTACGCCGAAGCCACCCACAGCGACCTGCTCAAGAGCGCGCGCACCCTGTACCGCCTGGCCCAGGAACGCCAGAAGCCGGACGCCCAGCGCGACGCCGGCTACCAGGAACGTGATCTCTCGTTCATCAAGGCGCGCCTGACCCGCCTCGAGCAGTCCTTCGTGCCTGCCGTCGACCAGGCCCGCTGGGCCGCCGCGCTGGGCCGCTACGCCAAGATCGACCAGAAGCTGCGTCCGCAGGGCCTGGACGCGCTGGCGCCGAACGCCGCTGGCCTGGACGCCTTTTACAAGGGCACCGAACTGGCGGACACCGCCAAGCGCCTGGCCTGGATGAACCAGGACGTGGAAGCCTTCCGCAAGTCGAACGACCCCTTCATCCAGCTGGCCGTGCGCCTGAATGACGTGGCCGCTGCGCTCGAGAACCGCCGCAAGGACATCGACGGCAACCTGGACCGCGCCATCCCGCAGTACATGTCCGCCGTCATCGCCTGGAAGAAGTCGCAGGGCAAGCCGGTCTACCCGGACGCCAACTCGACCCTGCGCGTCACCTACGGCACCGTCTCGCCGTATTCGCCGCGCGACGGCCTGGTCAAGGGCCCGTTCACCACGGTCGAGGGCATCGTCGAGAAGGAAACCGGCAAGGACCCCTTCCTGGTGCCTGCCGCGCTGAAGAAAGCGGTGCTGGAGAAGCGCTACGGCGTGTTCAAGGACCCGGTGCTGAACACGGTGCCGGTCAACTTCCTGTCGAGCGCCGACACCACCGGCGGCAACTCGGGTTCGGCCGTGATGAACAAGCGCGGCGAGCTGGTCGGCCTGAACTTCGATTCGACCTATGAATCGATCACCAAGGACTGGTACTTCGACACCGCGATCACGCGCGCCATCCACGTCGACATCCGCTACATGCTGTGGGTGATGAAGGAAGTCGACGGGGCGGACAACCTGCTCAAGGAAATGACGATCAAGTATCCGAAGAAGTAAGCGAAGAAGTAATCGGACTTGATCAGTCGAAGAACCGCGGCCGGAGCGATCCCGCCGCGGTTTTTCATATGTAGGGTGGGCGCCCCGTGCCCACCGGTGATAGTTTGCGGCGCGATCATTTGGCACGATATCGGAGACGATAACGAACAAGGTGGGCACGGGGCGCCCACCCTACGCGTTACGCGACCGCCGGCGCTCGAAACCGGATCTCGAACCGCGTCTCGCCTTGCCCGGTCGAGGCCAGCGAGTAGGCGAACCCGTGCCGCAGCAAGACCTCGCGCACGAACATCAGGCCGATCCCCTGGCCACCCTGCTTGGTGCTGAAGAAGGGCGTGAACAGCTGGCGCGGCGGCGCCTCGCCCAGCAGGTCGGCCGAGTCGAGCACCGCCAGCACGGCTTCGTCGCCATCCCGCCGGAGCGACAGTTCGACGTGGCCGCCCGCCACGCCCGCGGCCTGGCGCGCCGCGACCGCTTCGATCGCATTCTTGACGATGTTGAGCAGGGCCTGCTCCATCAGTTGCACGTCCATCGCCTGTACCGGCACCGCATCAACGCGGCGCCAGCCGAGCCGGATGCCGCGGCTGGCGCACTGCTCGCGGTTGAGCCAGAGGATGTCATCGACCATGTCCTTGATCTGCACCGGACGCAGCTCCGGCGCCGGCATCTTGACCACGCGCGTGAAGCGGTCGATGAATTCGCCCAGGCTGACGTTGCGCCGCTTGACGGCCTCGATGGCCGTGGCGAAGTCGGCGCCGTCCTGGGCTGCCAGCTGGCCGCGGTAGAACAGCAGGGAATCGAGCACCGAGCGGGTCGCCGCCACCGTGTTGTTGACCTCGTGGGCCAGCACCCGCACCAGCCTGGCGTAGGTGGCGCGCTCGGAATCCTCGAGCTCCATCGTCAGCTCTTCCACCATCAGGAAGTGGCGCGCGAAGCCGCGGTCGTAGAACTGGCCGCGCTGGGCGCGGTAGCGGCGCCCGGCCGTGTCGGTCAACAGGCGGCTCTCGCCCTGGGGCAGGGCGTCGAGCTGGGCGATCAGGTCGAGGCTGCGCTGGCGCGCGCGCTCGTCC
>DEKZ01000276.1:0-5666 GCA_002354135.1 Massilia sp. UBA2709
GCCGTGGCGCTGCGCTCCAGGCCGCTGACCACCGCCCTGCTGGGCGGCGGCGCACTGCTCGGGGCCTTATTTGCGGCCCGTGGACTGTCCCGGCGGTTTGCTCGATAGGAAGTCGGTATCGTCTTCCGTGAGCGGCAGGTCGGGGATGGACTCGATGCGGTCGGTATCGATATCGGCGCCATCCTCGACCACCGTGTCGCGCCCGGCGCTGGCGCGCTCGCCGGTGCCGCCGACATCGCTGTCGGACGAGAAGTTGGCGTCGCCCACGTCGGGCCCGGCGGTGCCGCCGGCGGAGCTTTCTTCCTCCTCGTTGGTGCCGCGGTCGAGATGGACCAGCTGCTCGGGGTCGAGGTTGGACGCAAAGCCCGGTCCGCCCATCACGTCGCTGCCGGTATCGGACAGGTCGCTCGGACCGAGGGCGTCGGTGCCGTGGCCTTTGCCAAGGCTGCGGTCTGGTCGTTCCGGAAAGTTGTCCGGATCAAGAGTGCTAGCTCCAGTCATGATGCCTCCATACAGATTGTTAGCGGATAGTGTCAGGCTACAGAATTTCCTGCGCGTGCGTCGCAGCGCAGGGCTTCCTGGCCCCGGATGGGAAGCTTCTCAAAACGCGTGGCGCATGCCGATGTTAAAGGCCTTGTTGCCGCTGCCGGGCGCGCTCGCATTGCCGACCGTGTAGCCGGCGCCGTTGCGGTTCCTGATGTGCGAATACGCCGCGTAGAAGTCGGTGCGGCGCGACAGCGCATAGCTCGCCCCGATGGCCATCTGGTTGGCGTCCTGGTTGGCAAGGTCGCGGTCGTTCTTGCGGATATACGAGGTGAGCAGCGTGACCGAATGGTCGATCGGGACGGCGAAACCGAACAGCACGTCGCGGCTGCGGGTCGAAGGCGTCCCGGCGATGCCGGCGCCGTAGGGATTGTCCGGATTGAACAGGGGCGAACTGGCCAGGCCGCGGCTGATGCTGTAGGCGGCGTAGGCGGTGCCCCAGCCCAGGCGCAGGTTGGCGGCCAGGATGGAATTCTTGGAATTGGTGTCGTTGCTGGTCTTGCTGTTCAGGTTGACGCGCACCGCATTCTGGTTGCGGTGCGCCGCGCGGACCGTCAGGGGCCCGGCGGACAAGCCTACGGTCATGCCCCAGGCGCGGCCGGCGGCCGAGGTGTCGAGGTCGCGCGCGGCCCAGGAAACGCCGCCCGAGAAACCGTTCGGAAAGGTCTTGTAGTACTGGACGCTGTTGTCGGTGCGGCGTGGTCCGCCGATCAGGTTGGTCGCGCTGCCTGCGGTGCCGCCCTTGAAGGGGTCGGCGACGTCGGTCAGCGCCAGGTATTGCAGGTTGTACTGGCGGCCGATCGTGAGCGCGCCGAATTCCCCGGCGAGGCCGACCCAGGCCTGGTGCTCCAGACGGTCATCTCCACGGTTTTCGCTCCCCTGGCGTTCGCGCCCGGCGGCGCGGCCGGTATCGAGCCGCATCTCGGTCTCGACGCCGAAGATCGCCGAGGTGGTCTGGCCGATCGCCTCGCTGCCGTGGATGCCGATGCGCGAGGTCGAGGCGATGCCGCTGCCGACGCGTGTCGTGCAGCCCTTGCCGCAACCGCCCTCGCCGACCACGCCGGCGTCGAGCACACCATACGTCGTGACACCGCTTTGCGCGCAGGCAGCAGCGGCACTTCCTCCCAGCACAGCAATCGTGACAAGCGACTTCAGCATGGCGTATCCCCTCTACGCCTCTACATTACGCCTCTTTAAGCGGGTTCATCTGTCGAATAGCCCACATACAGCTCACCAGAATGGCTTGTGTTTTTGTAGGGCGAATCTGACGATATTAAATAAAGGAATGAAATTCCCGCATGCCGAGGTTAAAAAACGGGGCGTGACATGATGTTTTCGATCACCGTTGTTGATACACTGCAATACTAATATCCATAGTGCTGAACGCAGCGGCACCATGCAATGAGATCGCGCAGACGGACCATCCGTTCCATCGCTTTGCATCCACACGCCGCACCAACGCCCGAGACGAGGCTCGACATGCAAGACAACCAGCCCAACGCGGCAGCTACCGACATCCATGCTGCGCATGGATCGTCCCAGGAGCGCGCCCTCCACTTCCGCCCCTTGCACATCCGCAGGGACGTCATTGCCTCGACGGCGCTTCCGCTGACGCGAAACAAGACGGAAAAACTGTCCGCGCTCAAGCAGAAGCTCGCACAGCTCAGCGAGCAGCTCGTCGCCGCGAAGCAGGAAATCGCGGAGAAGAATGCCGAGATCGAAGCCCTCGACGGCAGGCTCGGCCGCGTGACGCAAGACTGGGCCGAGCTCGACGAACAGGCCGATGCGCTCCATGAAAAGCTCGCACTGAGCGAGCAACGCATCAAGGCGCATGCCGACGACTACCTGACGGCAGCCATCGAAAATAGCGAGCTGCAAACGCAACTGGCGGCGGCGCAGGAGGAAATGGCCGCGATCCGGGCCCGGGAAGCACATCGCGAAGAAGTCGACCATGCCAACATGTCGACCTTGTTCAGGGAGGTACTCAAGCTGAGCGCCGGGTCGGAACTCGCCGGCGAACACATGGCCGCTGCGAAGCGGCTAGTGGACGCCAGCCCAGGCACGCGGGAGGCTGCACTCGCCGTCAGAGAAGCGCTCTCGAACCTGATCAGTTGCTGGGCTCGCGAAATGAAAGGCTTACAGGAGAGCATCACGGAATTCGAGCAGGTGACGCTTGCAGAGTTCGATGCCCGCATCGGCAACATTGCACAGCATAAGGAAGCGATCAGGCAGCTGGCCGAAAGCGACCTCCAGAACTGGCATGCGACCCTGAACGGCCGACGCCGCCTGGGCCACATGAAAGAAGAGCTCCTCCGCCATCGCGAGCTCGCCCGCGAGGCCCTCTACACGGTCCACCTTGCCCTGAAAAAACAGAGCACCGCGCACGTCCTCGACAGCAGCATCAGGGTCGCCCATCAACTCGTTACCTACGCGTTCGAGCTCGAATACAGCATGTCGCGCGGCTCCGCTTACTACGCCCTGGACGGCGACCTGAGCCGGAGCTTCCATGCGGTACAGGACGCGATCAAGAAACTGGTCGCCTCGGGACAGGCTTATAGCGTCCCTGAGGAAGAAGGCGTTTCATACAGCGCAAGCAGCGTGCCGGACGAGTGGCGCGTGACGGTGCCCGAACCCAGCGCCCCGGACTTCGCTTTCGACCACGGCGCCAACCCGACGATGGACTTTTCCACCTCGAATCATTTCAGCTCGACAGACTACGACTACACCGACGACTTCGCCATCAATCCAGCCAATGGCGTGCCGATGAATGGGGGCATGGGAGGAACTGACTGGTATGGCAACGTCTACGGTTCGGACATGAACGATCCGTGGTAGCGGGATGCTTGCCCGATGGGAGGATGTAGGTAACGTACTCGCGGTATCGCATCCGTCGGAATCGCCATGCGATGCCAAGACATCCGATTGCCCTACAGCAGCCTGCTTTGGCTTACAATTGATGAGCCGACAAAACAAACCGTAGGTCACGTGCAGAGCATTTCCCATTACGACCAGAACGCCGAGCAGCTCGTCTCCCAATACGAATCGCTGACGTTCGAACACGTGCACCCTGCGCTACTGGATATGCTGCCCCCGTCCGGCGCGACCGTCCTCGACGTCGGCGCCGGTTCTGGAAGGGATGCCGCCTGGCTTGCTTCCAAAGGATACGATGTCGTCGCCGTTGAGCCCTCGGACGCAATGCGTACGCTCGCGCGCCGGCGCCATCCTTCGCCACGTATTCACTGGCTGGCCGACAGTCTGCCAGACCTGGCCCAGGTACGCCGTCTGGGCTTCACCTTCGACCTGATCCTGCTCTCGGCGGTCTGGATGCACGTGCCGCCGGCCTCGCGCCAGCGTGCCCTGCGCAAGCTGGCAACGCTGCTGTCGCCAAATGGACGTATCGCGATCAGCCTTCGCATCGGTCAACCCGATACCGACCGGGCCATGTACGAGGTGACGCTTCCGGAGCTCACGGCGATGGCCCAGCAGTTCGGCCTCAGGCTGGTACGCGCCGACGACAGCCCTGACCGGCTGGGCCGGCCCGGCATTTCGTGGACGACTGCGGTTCTTGGACTGCCCGACGATGGGCTGAGCGCGCTTCCTCTCCTGCGCCACTTGATCCTTACCGATGGAAAGTCATCGACCTACAAGATTGCGCTGTTACGCATCCTTGCCAGGATTGCCGACACCGCCGCGGGAGCGGCGCGTCATGAGTCGGAGTTCGTTGTCCTGCCGATGGGCCTGGTCGCGCTCTTCTGGCTACGCATGTACAAGCCGCTCATCGAGGGCGGCCTTCCACAGATGCCGCCTAACCGGGCCGGGAATACACCGGGATTCGTGACCGAAAACTTCACTGCGTTGCGTCCCGTTCGCCCGGTGGACCTGCGTGCAGGCATGGACTTCCATGACGACACTGCGCGCCACCTTCACGGCAGCCTGTGGGAGATCTCCAGGCTGATCCGCGAGATGCCGGTCAAATACCTGCGCTGGCCCGCAAGCGATGAAAACATCTTCCACATCAGGCACCAACGCCGCACGTCGACACCGTCGAGCCTGCGGATCGACGATGCGTTCCTGTGGAGCTTTGGCGAATTCCACGTCCCTTTCCAGATCTGGGATGCGCTCAGCCACTTTAACGTGTGGGTCGAGCCGGTTCTCGTTGCGGAGTGGGTGCGCCTGATGGAGTCCTACGCCGGGCAACTCGGGCCGGCGATCAGTCAGGCCGCGTATTCACTGCTTGCATGGGCAGACCCCGAGCGCGACACCAGATTCGCGCGCGCCGCGGTCGAACGGCTTCGCACCCAGGGCAAGTCCATCTACTGTGTCTGGTCGGGCCAGCGCCTACGGGATGACTATGACATCGACCATTGTTTCCCTTTTGCCGCCTGGCCCTGCGGGGACGCCTGGAATCTGATGCCCGCATCGAAGCGGATCAATAACGAGAAGTCGAACCGGCTGGTCACCCAAACCGCCCTGGAACGGGCCAGCGAGCGGATCACCGAATGGTGGGAAGATGCCTTCCTGTCGGCGGGAACTGAGGCACGCCACCGCTTCTTCCTCGAAGCCGGGCAAACGCTGCCGATGCTGGAGGCAGCCGCGTCACCAGCGGACCTGATCGATGCGATGAAGGTGCAGCGCATCCGCTTGGCGAAGGACCAGGGTTTGCGCCCATAGGAGCCAGCGGCGATGAGCCGGCGGGCCGTACTCGATGCAGCGCCACGTTGAACAATGCCTCAACTGAACAGGAAACGGCTGGCTGGGTTGCGGAAATCATCTCCGCAACTTGGCACTTCAGGATGCCAGGCGAAGATCGCCAAGTTCGGAGATCGAAAATAAAAAAGCCCTTGCTGTACAAGGGCTTGTCCGCGAATTCTTGGCGGAAGCGGTGAGATTCGAACTCACGAACGGGTTCCCCCGTCGGCAGTTTTCAAGACTGCTGCCTTCAACCACTCGGCCACGCTTCCTGTAAGGAACCGGCATTATACATAAATCATCCCGGCCCGGGCAGTAGCGCCGCGTTGCACCAGCGCTAAGCGGCATCCTGCTCCACCAGCAGCCAGTTCTCACGCAACCCCTGCTCGAAGCGCGCGGCCGGCAGCGGGGCGGCGTACAGGTAGCCCTGCACC
>DEKZ01000276.1:5787-6569 GCA_002354135.1 Massilia sp. UBA2709
CGGTGATCTCCAGCTCCAGCCAGCAGGGTGCGAGCCCGTAGCGCTCCAGGGTCTGGGCGACCCGGTTCGGCAGCGACTCGGTGAATTCGCGCGCCGACACGTTCACGGCCAGGCGGAAGGGTCGCATGCCGGCGCGCTGCCAGACGGCGGCCTGGGCGCAGGCCTGTTCCAGCACCCACTCGCCCACCTGGACGATGAGCCCCGTGGTTTCGGCCAGCGGGATGAAGTCCGAGGGCGGCACCATGCCGCGCTCGGGATGGACCCAGCGCACCAGGGCTTCGGCGCCGACGATCCTGTCGCTGCCGATTTCGAATTTCGGCTGGTAGCAGAGCATCAGTTCGCCGTGTCCGAGCGCATGGCGCAGGCCGGACTCGATGCGCATGCGCTCGTGCATGCCCTTGTTCATGTCCAGGCTGTAGAAGGCGACGCTGTTGTCGGGGTTGGCGTGGGCCTCCTTGGCGCGCTCCATCGCGATGTCGGCCGCACGCAGCAGGGTGTCCGCATCCATGCCGTCCTGGGGATAGACGCTGATGCCGACGCTTGCGCCCACGCCCAGGTCGTGGCCGTCGACCAGGAACGGCGCCTCGAGCGCGGCCTGGAGTTTTTGCGCGACCGTGGTGGCCTCGAAGTGCTGGCGGATGTCGAACAGGCCGACCGCGAACTCGTCGCCGTCCAGGTGCGCCACCACGTCCTCCTCGCGCAGGGCGCCGCGAAAGCGCGCCGCCACCTGGCGCAGCAGTTCGTCGCCGATGCGGCGTCCCAGCGTGTCGTTGACCAGCTTG
>DEKZ01000276.1:6591-7216 GCA_002354135.1 Massilia sp. UBA2709
AGCTTGCGCTCGGTGATGTCGGTGAGATAAGCGATCAGGCCGACCGGGCGTTCCTCGAGGTCGCGCAGCGGCGATAGCGACAGGCTGGCCCAGAAGATCTCGCCCGACTTCTTCCGCCGCCGCACTTCCATCATGCGCCCGCCCTGCTCGGCGAAGACGTCGGGAACACTGTCATCCTCGTCGGCGTACAGGAACAGGATGTTGCGCCCCACCGCTTCCAGCGCGGTGTAGCCGAACAGGCGCTCGGCGCCCCCGTTCCAGCTGGTGATGTAGCCCATCTGGTCGAGCGTGAGGACGGACTCGTGGATCTGGTCGAGGATCTGCGACTGGTGCGCCAGCTGGGCCTCGACCTGAGCGTAGGCGTGGGTGGCGCGCTGGGCCAGCGAATGCACCTGCAGCAGGGTGCCGGTGAGCGCGGCCAGGCCGGCCAGCTGGCGCCGGTCCTCGCCGTCGTAGTCGGTGCGCCCGGCCACCTCGTAGCAGCCATAGACATTGCCGTCGACGCGGATCTCCTGGTACAGCGCATCGCTCGTGTTGGCGGCGCGCGGCGCGGGAATCGCCAGCGCCAGCGGATCGGCGGCGACGAAGCAGCCCTGGGGACTGGCCAGCAGGGCGCGCGCGATGC
>DEKZ01000277.1 GCA_002354135.1 Massilia sp. UBA2709
GCGCGCGCTGCCTGGGCGTGCTGGACGGCGGCGTGGCGTCCTGGCAGCTGCCAACCTGCCAGAAGCGCGAACGCTTCCTGCAGTCCTTCGGCGCCCAGGCCGCGACCGCGCTGGAAACCGCGCTGCTCGAGCGCGGCCAGGCGCGGCGCCAGATCGCCAGCGTGGCCGAGGAATACCGCGAGGCCTCGCGCCGCGTGCTGCACGAGGTGAACAACCCGCTGTCGATCATCAAGAACTACCTGAGTGTCCTCGACGGCAAGCTGGCGCGCCAGGAACCGGTGGCCAGCGAGATGTCGGTCCTGAACGAAGAAATCGACCGCGTCGGCCAGTTGATCGGAACGCTGGCCGACATCAAGCCGCCCGAGACCGGCCCGCGCCCCCTCGACGCCGTGAAAGTGGTCGAGGACGTGGTGCGCCTGTTCCGCGCCGGCCAGTACGTGCCGGCCAACGTGCAGATCGTCACCGCGATGCACGACGAGGCGCGCCTGGTCGCAGGCGACGCCGATACGCTCAAGCAGATCCTGGTCAACCTCGTGAAAAACGCGGTCGAGGCCCTGGGCGGCAGCGGCGGCGGACGCATCGAGATCGCCAACCGCGGCCACGTGCACCGCGAGCGCAAGCTCTACCTGGAGCTGACGGTGTCCGACACCGGCCCCGGCCTGGCGCCCGAGGTGATGGCCAATCTGTTCTCGGCGGTGAAGAGCACCAAGGATGGCGCGCACCGCGGCCTGGGACTGTCGATCGTGCACGGCCTGGTCAAGAAGCTGAACGGCCAGATCGCCTGCCGCAGCGGCAAGGGCGGCACCGCATTTGAAATTCTGCTGCCGGCATGGTCCGGCGCCAGCGCCGCGCCGGCCCTGCCTGCGCGCGCGTTGGGTTCTGTATAAGGTATGACGAACGTGTACTCAGCCAGCGCAACTTCAGCCATGTTCCAGGGCGCGGACGCTCCGGCCGGGACGATCGGAATCGACGATCAACCGCGCCTGCTGCTCGTGGACGACGAGCCGCGCCTGCTGGCCTCGCTCTACGAACTGCTGCGCGACCGCGGCTACCACCTGACCACCGCCAGCTCGGGAGGCGAAGCGATCGCCCACCTGTCGACGCTGCGTTTCGACCTGGTGCTGCTCGACCTGCGCCTGCCGGACATCGGCGGCCACGAGATCATGGACTTCATCAATGCCAAGGGCATCGATGCCGACGTGATCGTGATGAGCGGCGAAGTCGGCATCGACGCGGCGATCGGCGCCCTGAAGCGCGGCGCCTACGACTATCTGCGCAAGCCCTATGCACGCGAAGAACTGCTGAAGACCGTCGATAACGCGCTCGAGCAGCGCCGCCTGGCCACGGCCAACGCGCGCATCGCCAACCAGCTGGAAAACTCGGAGAAGATGTACCGCTATCTGGTCGACAGCTCGCCGGACATCATCTACACGCTGAACCACGAAGGCCGCTTCACTTTCGTGAACGACCGCGCCTACCAGTTGCTGGGCTTCTCGCGCGATGAGCTGATCGGCAAGCACTACTCGATCCTGGTGCACGACGAAGACCTGGAGCGCGCCCGCTACGTGTTCAACGAGCGCCGCGTCGACGAGCGCGCTTCGCGCAACGTCGAGCTGCGCCTGAAGTGCCGCGGCGCCACGGGCAAGCTGAGCAACAGCGGCGACCGCACCTTCAACAACACCCTGATGACGATCTCGCTGAACTCGATCGGCATGCACGTGCCCGACCAGGAGGTCAAGAAGCTCGAGTTCTTCGGCACCTATGGCGTGGCGCGCGACATCACCGACCGCAAGCGCGCGGAAGAAGTCATCTCCTACCAGGCCTACCACGACATCCTGACCGACCTGCCGAACCGTATCCTGTTCAAGGATCGCCTCGGCCTGGCCGTGATCCAGGCCAAGCGCAAGCAGACCGAGCTGGCCGTGATGTTCATCGACCTGGACCGTTTCAAGCTGGTCAACGACACGCTCGGCCACGTGAAGGGCGACGAGCTGCTGCAGCAGGTCGCAGTGCGCCTGAAGGAATGCCTGCGCAAGGGCGATACGCTGGCGCGCCAGGGCGGCGACGAATTCACCATCGTGCTGCCGGAACTGCGCGACCGCGACGACGCGCGCATGGTGGCCGACAAGTTCCTCGAGTGCCTGCACAAGCCCTTCGACCTCGATGGCCACGAAGTGCACATCTCGGCCTCGATCGGCATCGCGATCTACCCGGGCGACGGCGAATCGATCGACGAGCTGCTGCGCCACGCCGACATCGCGATGTACCAGGTCAAGGCTCTGGGCAAGAACGGCCACAGCTTCTACCACGACTCGATGCTCGACGTGTCGCACCAGAAGATCGCGCTCGAGCAGGCGCTGCGCCGCGCGCTCGAGCACAACGAGCTGGAGATGTACTACCAGCCGCAGATCGACGCCGCCACCGGCCGCATCGTCGGCGCCGAGGCGCTGATGCGCTGGAACCACCCGACGCGCGGCCTGCTGTCGGCCGGCGAATTCCTGCCCTTCGCGGAAGAGAACGGCCTGATGCTGCCGATCTCGGACTGGATGATCGGCGCCCTGTGCCGCGACATGCTGCAGTGGAACCTGGCCAGCGGCCAGGCGGTGCGGCTGTCGCTGAACCTGTCGCCGCAATACCTGGACCGCGGCGACTTCTTCGAGAAGATGCGCGGCGCGCTGGTGCGCTACGGGATCTCGCCGGGCCAGATCGAGGTCGAGATCACCGAGAACATCTGCATCCGCAACCCACAGTACGCGATCGAGCAGCTCAATAAACTCTGCCAGCTCGGCGTGTCGGTCGCGATCGACGACTTCGGCACTGGCTACTCGTCGCTGTCCTACCTGCACCGCTTCCCGATCCACACGATGAAGATCGACCAGTCGTTCGTGAAGGAGATCCACGACGAGAACGGCCACTATCCGGTGATCCTGGCGATCATCTCGATCGCGCGCGGGCTCGGGCTGCACCTGATCGCCGAAGGCGTCGAGACCGAGGTGCAGGCCAACTACCTGAAGGCCAACGGCTGCGAGACCATGCAGGGCTACCTCTACTACCGCCCAATTTCGTTGTCGAACTTCATCGGCGTGCTGCGCGCGCAGGCGCTGGGCACGGCAGGCTCCGGCCCTGCCACCCAGGTGCGCGCCATCCGCGCCTGATCCCGGCGCCTCCTTTCCATGGATACCGCGACGACCGCGTCCGCAGCAGGGGAACGCCACACGGCCGAATTCCTGCGCGTGAAGGGCCTGGCCGAGCGCGGCGTCGCCAGCGCCCAGCACAGCTTGGGCTTCATGTACGTGAACGGCCAGGGCGTGCCGCAGAACTACGAGCTGGCGGTTGCCTGGTACCGCATGGCCGCCGCCGCCGGCATGGAACAGGCGCAGTACAACCTCGGCGTGATGTACCAGAAGGGCCAGGGCGTGGCCCAGGACCACGAGCAGGCGCTGTACTGGTACGGCTGCGCCGCCGAGCAGGGTTACGCGCCAGCCCAGTACAACCTGGGCTGGCTGTATGCGAAAGGGCAGGGCGTCGCCGCCGACGTGCACAAGGCGCTGCACTGGTTCCGCCGTGCAGCAGACCAGGGCGACGCCGGCGCCCAGCACAACCTGGGCATGATGTACGAGGGCGGCAAGGGCATCGCCCAGGACCAGGAAGAAGCATTGAACTGGTACCGCCGCGCCGCCAGCCAGGGCTATGCGCGCGCCCAGTTCGCCCTCGCGCTGCGGTACGACAGCGGCCAGGGCGTGGCGCGCGATCCGGTGCAAGCCCTGGACTGGCTGCGCCGCGCCGCCGAACAGGGGCACGCGCCGGCCCAGTTCAATCTCGGCCTGCGCTACGACAAGGGCCAGGACGTCGAGCAGGACAGCCGTCAGGCGATTTCCTGGTACGAGCGCGCCGCCGACCAGGGCCACCTCAGTTCCCAGTTCAATCTCGCACTGATCCTCGACAGCGGCCATGGCGTGGAGCGCGACGAGGCGCAGGCCTTGAAATGGTATCGCCGCGCGGCAGAACAGGGCCATGCGGGCGCCCAGGACAACCTCGGCCTGCGCTACGAGCACGGCCAGGGCGTGGCGCGCGACGCCGGCCTGGCCGCGCACTGGTACCGCAAGGCCGGCGAGCAGGGCCTGCCGGCCGCGCAATACCACCTGTGCCAGCTCTACGACGCC
>DEKZ01000451.1 GCA_002354135.1 Massilia sp. UBA2709
GGGCACGGGGTGCCCACCCTACGATTTATTACGCCGTCTCGCCAAACAGCTCGCGCCCGATCAGCATGCGGCGGATCTCGCTGGTGCCGGCGCCGATTTCGTAGAGCTTCGCATCGCGCCAGAGACGACCGACCGGATACTCGTTGATATAGCCGTTGCCGCCCAGGGTCTGGATCGCTTCGCCCGCCATCCAGGTCGCCTTTTCGGCGCTGTACAGGATGGCGCCGGCCGCGTCCTTGCGCAGGGCGCGCACCGCCGCCGGGTTGTCGGCGCGGTCGCAGGCCTGGCCGACCGCGTACACGTAGGCGCGGCAAGCCATCATGGTCGAATACATGTCGGCAATTTTCCCCTGCATGAGCTGGAATTCGCCGATGGCCTGGCCGAACTGCTTGCGTTCATGGATGTAGGGAACGACCACGTCCATGCAAGCCGACATGATGCCCAGCGGACCGCCCGACAGCACGGTGCGCTCGAAGTCCAGGCCCGACATCAGCACGTTCACACCTTTGCCCACGCCGCCCAGCACGTTCTCGACCGGCACTTCGCAGTCCTCGAACACCAGTTCGCCCGTGTGCGAACCGCGCATGCCCAGCTTGTCGAGCTTTTGCGCGATCGAGAACCCTTTAAAACCCTTCTCGATCAGGAAGGCGGTCATGCCGCGCGGACCGGCTTCGATGTCGGTTTTCGCGTAGACGACCAGGGTGTCGGCGTCCGGACCGTTGGTGATCCACATCTTGGTGCCGTTCAGGACGTAGCGGTCGCCCTTCAGGTCGGCGCGCAGCTTCATGCTGACGACATCGGAGCCGGCGTTCGGTTCGGACATGGCCAGGGCGCCGACGTGCTCGCCCGAGATCAGCTTCGGCAGGTATTTGCGCTTCTGTTCTTCGTTGCCGTTGCGCTTGATCTGGTTGACGCACAGGTTCGAGTGGGCGCCGTAGGACAGGCCGACCGAGGCCGAGGCGCGCGAGATTTCTTCCATCGCCACGATGTGGGCCAGGTAGCCCATGTTGGCGCCGCCGTATTCCTCGCTGACGGTGATGCCGAGCAGGCCCAGTTCGCCCATCTTCTTCCACAGGTCCATCGGGAACTGGTCGCTGCGGTCGATTTCCGCTGCGCGCGGCGCGATCTCGGCCGCTGCAAAGTGTTGCACTGCTTCGCGCAGCGCGGCGATGTCTTCGCCATGGTCAAAGGTCAAGCCTGGAAGATGGAGCATGTCGTCCTCTCGGTGAACGGGTTAGCGATGAAGCGTTAGCAACTGAGCATTCGGCATCATACTCGCGTGTGACGTTAACGTAAACGTCAAGTAATGCACGCGTGAGCGCCGTCAGGCGCTCGTATGGATCAGGCAGCCTTGGTGGCGCCGGGCGCGGCGTCGGGCGAGCCGTTTTCGGCCAGCAGGCGCCGGCATTCCTCTTCGTGAGCTGAAATTTCTTCCAGCGCCATCTCGATGTCGGCCCGCTGCTGTTCCAGCGTCTCGCGCTGATGAGCCAGCACGCCGAGGAAGCGGTTGATCTGGGCCACCGTGTCCTTCGGCGACTCGTACATGTCGACGATGCTCTTGATTTCGGACAGCGTCAGGCCGAGCCGCTTGCCGCGCAGCGTCAGCTTCAAGCGGGTGCGGTCGCGCGGGGTGTAGACGCGGCTGCGTCCGCCCACGCCCTCGCGCGTCGGGCTCAGCAGGCCCTGGTCTTCATAGAAACGGATCGCGCGCGCGGTGATATCGAATTCGCGTGCCAGTTCGGCGATGGTGTAGGTGGTAGCCATGAAAAAAGCGGGGTGAAAGTACAGCTTGCGACAATCGCTTAGAATTGGTCTTCGACGTTTCCGTTTACGTCAACGTCAAGCACATTGTAGCGCGCTTGCCCTGTCACCGAATACGAAAGATTTGAACCATGAATCCGCTCGAGTCCCAGCTGACCTATCCCTTCGCCGACGAACTGCCCGCGCCAGGAGCGGTGAAGGAGGTGGCGCCGGGCCTCGGCTGGCTGCGCATGCCCCTGCCCTTCGCCCTCGACCACATCAATCTGTGGGTGCTGAAGGACGAACGCGAAGGCCGCGCCGGCTGGAGCGTGATCGACTGCGGCGTGGCCAGCGACGCCACCCGCGCCGCTTGGGAGCAGGTATTCAACGGTCCGCTCGGCAACGCGCCCGTCCTGCGCGTGATCGCCACCCACTGCCACCCGGACCACGTCGGCCTCTCCGGCTGGCTGTGCGAACGTTTCGACGCGCCCTTCTGGCTGACCGCCGGCGAATTCGGTTTCGCGCGCATGATGGCGGCCGCCCTGCCGGGCGTGGACGGTCCCTCGGCGATCCCGCACTTCGAGCGTCACGGCCTGGTCGACCAGGGCATGCTGGAACAGATGCGCAGCCGCCGCAATTACTATCCCTCGCTGGTGCCGAAGGTGCCGGAAGCCTACACCCGCCTCCAGGACGGCCAGCAGTTCGCGATCGGCGATGTGCGCTGGCGCGTGATCACGGGCTTCGGCCACTCGCCGGAGCACGCTTCGCTGTATTCGGAAGCGCTGAACGTGCTGGTTTCGGGCGACATGGTGCTGCCGCGCATTTCGACGAATGTTTCGGTGTTTGCCGTCGAGCCGGAAGGCAACCCGCTGCAGCAATACCTCGATTCGCTCGGCAAGTTCGCCGGCCTGCCCGAGGATGTGCTGGTGCTGCCTTCCCACGGCAAGCCCTTCCGTGGTCTGCACACCCGCATCGAGCAGCTGCGCCAGCACCACATCGCGCGCCTGGCCGAGGTGCTGGAAGCCTGCCGCGATCCGAAGAGCGCGGTCGACATCGTGCCGATCATGTTCCGCCGTCAACTCGATGCGCACCAGCTCAGCTTTGCGCTCGGTGAAGCACTCGCGCACCTGCACAAACTTTGGAATGATGGTATGTTAAAGCGAGTAACTGGCGTCGACGGGATCATTCGTTTCCAACTGATCTGATGAGCCAGAGCCGGTTCTTGCGGGCTTCCCAGCCCGCCCGGCCCCGACTTGACGGCAATCGGCCGGACACGCGTGGCCCCCACGCGACAAACATTTGCACGAATGTTTATTCAAATCGAATAGGACGATGCTGTGCGGAAATTTTGTGGCATGATGTCACAAAGCAGAGTATCGCCAATTCTCACATCTTTGTTACATATTTTCTCGCAAAATGTCACAAGCGGTCTGTAAGGACAAGAGACTGACATTTATAGTCGAGCATGAAATAGTGCCATCATGAATTCCACGAACGAACGGGAGAGCTTCAGCGAGCGTCTCCAGCAAGCGCTAAAGAACGCCCATTACTCACCGGACAGCCCGACCCGACTGGCCCGCGAATTTAACATTCGCTTCGAAGGTCGCCCGATCACCGTGCACGCCGCCCGCAAGTGGCTGGTCGGCGAAGCCATCCCCACGCAGGAAAAGTTGCGCATGATCGCGCAATGGCTGGGTGTGCCGGCGGACTGGCTGCGTTTCGGCGGTCCGGAAAACCCGGGTGAAGCCGGCGAGAACGCCGGTGGCGCACGCTTCGAATCGGCCGACGTCAAGCTGATCGCCGACCTGCAGCGCCTGGACGAGCACCATCGACAGCTGGCGCGCGAGTTCATCCGCATGTTGGTACGTATCAACCACCAATCCCCGTCGAAGTAAGCAAAGTCCTTCCCCACGCCTGCTTTTCCGCTTACAAATTTTCTTCCGAATAAGGCAGTTACAAACCGCTGCGACTGGCGCATAATCGAACTCGTCACAGCCGAGGATCGTGCCGCCTATGAAAAGCAACTACGTGAACACCGCCCAGCTGAAGGAACTGATGACGGCGCCGCCGATGAGCGCGGAACGTCACGCCGAGGTGATGCGCAAGCGCATCGCCCAGCGCAGGATGCTGGAGGAAGCCAGGGAGTTGAAGAAAGCTGCCGATAGCGGGTATTCGAACAAGCGCTAACGCTGCGTACCAGCCCGGTTCGGCGCTAGGCGTCGCCCGGTGCTTCCGCTGAGCTACGCATGCCGGGCCAGCGTGGGGCTTGCGTGTTCTCGATGCCGAGCAAATCCAGCACCCGGTCGAGGGTGTGGTCGACCATCTCGTCGATGCTCGCCGGCCGGTGATAAAAGCTGGGCAGCGGCGGGAACACGATCCCGCCCATCTCGGTCACGGCCGTCATATTGCGCAGGTGCGCCAGGTTGAACGGCGTTTCGCGCACCATCAGGATCAGGCGCCGGCGTTCCTTCAGGATCACGTCGGCCGCGCGCGCGACCAGGTTGTCCGCCAGGCCATGGGCCACGGCAGCCAGGGTCTTCATCGAACAGGGAGCGATCACCATGCCGTCGGTCTGGAACGACCCGCTGGCGATCGATGCGCCGATTTCGCGGTTCTTGTGCACGACGTGGGCCATGGCCTCGACGTCGCGCCGTTGCAGGCCGACTTCCTGGTGCAGGGTGAGGGAGGCGGCGTCGGACAGCACGAGGTGGGCCTCGACGCCGGGCACGGCGCCGAGACGCCCGAGCAGGCGCACGCCGTAGATCGCGCCGGTCGCGCCGGTGATGGCGACGACAATGCGGCGCGGTCGCTGGGTCATTACGGGTTGATTACTTCTTGAACATTGCCTGCAGTTCGCCCGACTCGTACATCTCGTTCATGATGTCCGAGCCGCCGATGAATTCGCCGTTCACGTACAGCTGAGGAATGGTCGGCCAGTTCGAGTAATCCTTGATGCCCTGGCGGACTTCCGGATCTTCCAGCACGTTGACGGTGGCGATGTTGTCGACACCGCAGGCCTTCAGGATCTGGATGGCGCGGCCCGAGAAGCCGCATTGCGGGAACTGCGCGGTGCCCTTCATGAACAGCACGACCGGGGTATTGGTCACGGTGTCTTTGATCCAGGTTTGTACGTCGCTCATGTGATTTTGCCTTCGGTGGAAATGGGTTGGATGCCGCCATTTTATAAGAATTCGGCGGCGCCGGTACGGCTTGGCGCCGCCTTGCGCCCGCGGCTGTTCCGGCAGGACCACAGGTCGGGTATGATCGCCTACATTTCAACCGTCGCCCGAATGCTCATGCAACAACAACGCCCCAACCCCGCCCCATCGGCAGGCTTCAACTTCGTGCTGGCCGCGGTGCTCGGCTTCATCGGCGTCTTCGACCTCGTCCTTGGCGCACGCGGCGACGGCGCCGGGGTCTTCATCACCGGCCTGGCCCTGACGATCTACGCCGCCACCCTGCTGCGCGACGCCCTGCACATCAAGAAGACCGGCACCCCGGCGTTGACGCGCAAGCGCATGAACACCATCGGCCTGGCCTGCCTGGCGCTCTATTTCTTCGGCATCCTGGTCAAGCGCGTGCCGGAGCTGGCGCAGTTTTTTGGCTGATGCCTTGGTAGGGTGGACACCTGTGNNCGTGGGCACAGGTGCCCACCCGACAAAGACATGGGGGGTCGTAGGATGGGTTCTTGAACCCACGCGGATTCATCCTTCGCGGTCCTGCGGCGCTATTTCGACTGTTCAAATGATGTACCGCGTGGGTTCAAATACCCACCCTACCGAAACCCGTCAATCACCGGGCGATACAAGTAGCTTGCCCAGGCAAATTGCATCCTCGCGGCCCATATACTTGCCGTAGTTCGGAATCCCCCGATCCCCCTGCCGTTCGTAGAACGCCACCGCCCGCCGATTCACGCGCCGGGTCTCGAGCCAGATCGCGTGATAGCCAAACGCCAGCGCCCGCCGTTCCAGCTCGCTCAGCAGGTAGAAACCCGCCCCGCTCCCGGGCCGCGCATACATCCGCTTCACTTCCGCCACGTTGGCCTCCAAAGGCCGCAAGGCGCCGCAGCCGAGCGCCACGCCGGACGACGCATCGCGCGCCAGCAGGAACACCGCCCGCAGCCCGCGCACATCGTTCGCGTCGAAGGACTTCGACCCGCTGTCGCCGCAGATCGCCGCCAGCGCCGCATCCAGCTCGGCGATCAGCGCGCGCGCCTCCTCGCAGTCCGGATCGGCGCTGGCGCTGGCGATCATGGCGTGGTGGACGCGGTGAGGTTACTTGCGCAGTTTGGCGAACGCCGCCGCCATCGCGCCGCCGCTAGGCGCCGGCGCCGAGCGTTCCTGGCGCTGGTGCTGGCCCAGGCGCTTGGCATCCTGGCGGTCGCCGCGCTGCTCCGGCTTCGAGCCCGCTGCCGGCGCGCTGTCCGACAGGCGCATGGTCAGCGCGATGCGCTTCCTCTTCACGTCAACTTCCAGCACTTTGACTTTCACCACCTGCCCGGCCTTGACCACCGTGTGTGGGTCCTTCACGAAGGTGTTCGACAGCGCCGAAATGTGGACCAGGCCGTCCTGGTGCACGCCGATATCGACAAACGCGCCGAAGGCCGCCACGTTGGTGACCACGCCCTCCAGGATCATGTCCGGACGCAGGTCCGAAATCTCCTCCACACCCTCCTTGAAGGTGGCGGTGGTGAATTCCGGACGCGGATCGCGCCCCGGCTTTTCCAGCTCTCTCAAAATGTCGGACACCGTCGGCACGCCAAATTTCTCGTCCGCGTACTTGGCCGGATTCAGGGTCTTGATCAGCGAGGTGTCGCCGATCACCGCCTTCATGTCGCGCTGGATGTCAGCCAGGATTTTTTGCACCACCGGATACGATTCCGGGTGCACCGCCGACGCGTCGAGCGGGTTCTCGCCGCCGATCACGCGGAGAAAACCCGCCGCCTGCTCGAAGGTCTTCTCGCCCAGGCGCGGCACCTTCTTCAGCGCCGCGCGCGACGGGAAGGCGCCCTGCATGTCGCGGTAGTTGACGATGCTCTGGGCAACGCTGGAGGACAAACCGGACACGCGCGCCAGCAGCGGCGCCGAAGCCGTGTTCACGTCCACGCCGACCGCGTTCACGCAGTCTTCGACCACGGCGTCGAGCGAGCGCGCGAGCTGGGTCTGCGAGACGTCGTGCTGATACTGGCCGACGCCGATCGACTTCGGATCGATTTTGACCAGTTCCGCCAGCGGGTCCTGCAGGCGGCGCGCAATCGAGACCGCGCCGCGCAGCGACACGTCCAGCTCCGGCAGTTCGCGCGAAGCGAATTCCGAGGCCGAGTAGACCGAGGCGCCCGCTTCCGAGACGACGATCTTGGTCAGTTTCAATTCAGGGCGCTGCTTGATCAAATCCTGGGCCAGCTTGTCGGTCTCGCGCGAGGCGGTGCCGTTGCCGATCGAGATCAGGGAGACGTTGTGCTTGGCTGCGAGCTGGCCCAGCACGTGCAGCGCGCCGTCCCAGTCATTCCTCGGCTGGTGCGGGTAGATGGTGGCGGTATCGACCACCTTGCCGGTGGCGTCGACCACGGCGACCTTGACGCCGGTGCGCAGGCCCGGGTCCAGGCCCATGGTCGCGCGCTGGCCGGCCGGCGCCGCCAGCAGCAGGGACTTCAGGTTGCGCGCAAAGACCTGGATCGCATCCAGCTCCGCCTTCTCGCGCAGCGCGCCCATCAGTTCAGTCTCGATGTACATGAAGCTTTTTACACGCCAGGTCCAGCGCGCGGTGTCGAGCAGCCACTTGTCGGCCGGACGGCCTTGCGCCTTGATGCCGAAACGCGCGGCGATGCGGCTCTCGCACGGGTTGTGCGGCGCGTCCCACTTCGGCTTTTCCGACTCGGTGTCGAGACGCAGGGTGACGTCGAGGATACCTTCGCGGCGGCCGCGCATCAGGGCCAGCGCGCGGTGCGACGGCACGGTCGCCAGTGGCTCGGAGTAATCGAAATAGTCGGCAAATTTCTCGCCTTCGTCCTGCTTGCCGTCGACCACCTTGGATTCGACCACGCCATGTTCCTGCACGTATTCGCGCAGCGATTGCAGCAGGGTCGCGTCTTCGGCGAAGCGCTCCATCAGGATCTGGCGCGCGCCGTCGAGCGCCGCCTTGGTATCGGGCACGCCCGGGTTGTTCACGCCGTCGGCATTGGTAAACGCTTCGCGCAGGTATTGCGCGGCGACTTCTTCGGGATTGAGCGTCGGGTCGGCCAGCAGGCCGTCGGCCAGCGGCGCCAGGCCCGCCTCGACCGCGATCTGCGCCTTGGTGCGGCGCTTCTGTTTATACGGCAGGTACAAGTCTTCGAGGCGGGTCTTGTCTTCCGCCAGCGCGATCGCCTGCAGCAGCTCCGGCGTCATCTTGTTCTGCTCGGTGATCGATTCGATGATCGCCGCGCGCCGGTCTTCCAGCTCGCGCAGATAGCGCAGGCGTTCTTCCAGCAGGCGCAGCTGGGTATCGTCGAGGCCGCCGGTGGCTTCCTTGCGGTAGCGCGCGATGAAGGGGACGGTTGCGCCCTCGTCGAGCAGGGCGATGGCGGCGGCAACCTGGGCCGGCTTGGCGGCAAGTTCAGTGGCGAGACGTTGTTCGATGGAGGGCAGCATGGGGCAGAAATCCGTGAGTCAGGCGGGCAATGATACGCAATCGTGACGGATACGCCAGTCTTGACAGCACAGCTGGGGTCAGGTCTGACATTTGGACACGGTCTCGTCTTTGGCCTGCCTGGTTGGCAAAAGTAGCGGCAATGGGAATGACGGCAGAGCTCGTGTCTGAATGTCAGACCTGACCCCAGCTGTTTGGTTTGCCGCAGAGTGTTGGTTTAACGATTCGTAAAATTTCACCCCGTAAAGATTTCTCAGCAACGTGCGATTCCGAACAAAACTGAAGCGTCCGTATGAGAGATAATGGCGTTTGTTGTTCTTTTTTTACAGACTCCAGAGACCCATGCACACAGTTGATTATCCACGCGAACACGCGAGCGACGCCCCGGCGCCGCGCGCGACGCCGGCACGCGCGCCCGCACTGCCCGCACCGGTGGCGACCTGGCTGCAACGGGTCGAAGCGGCAGCCCATCCGCAACCGAAGCTGACGCTCGAAGCCGCCGATCCGAAGGCGGTCCAGTACAAGTTTGTCTATGTGATGGCCCCGACCAGCGGTGGCCGCCATGTCGCCGTCTGCCTGTGCAAGGCGCGCCTGCGCCCGAACGGCGACGTGGCCGCCGCCAGCCCGGTCAACGAAGTGTTTTCGCTGTTGTCCGCCCCGCCCGCCTACCTCGAGGGCGAGGACGAAGACCTGGTGCGCTTCTTCATCGCGATGCGCAGCGGCTCCTCGCAGAGCACCAGCGCCACCGAGCCGAAGGGCAAAGTCGGCGCGATCCTGCTCGAGATGCTGCTGAAACAGGGCAAGCTGCTGTGGGCGAACTCCTGGCAGGACATGGCGAACGGCCTCGTGTATCCGCTGCAGGCCGGCCCGACCCGCCAGGCGAACCTGGCATGGCGCGACGAAGGCCGGGCGGCCAAGCTCGGCTGGTCGGTGGAGCCGGCCAACGGCGCGACCCACCCCGGCGCGGACCTGATCGACTACATGCTGCCGACCGATCCGCCGTGGTACATCGACAACCTGTCCTGCGGCCCGCTGGAACTGAACCGTGGCGGCGTGGATATTTCCCTGGCTGAATTGCAGGCCCTGGTTGCCCAGGCGCCGATTTTGACCGGCAACGACAAGAAGCGCGTCTCGCAACTGCTGCTGGCCCATGGCCTGCAAGAACTGATGCCGCTGCCGCAGCCGCTGACCCAGCGCCTGCGCACCGACGTCAAGCCGCAGCCCTTCCTGCTGCTCGATTCCGTGGCCCTGGCCGACACCGGCACCCAGCGCTGGCACGATTTCGCCGTGCTGTCCTTCGACTACGACGGCCAGCGCGTGTCCTTCGATCCGGCCCAGCGCGTGGTGCGCCAGATCGGCGACGTCACCGAGATCATCGAGCGCGATGCCGATGCCGAAGCGGCGGCCCTGGATAAACTGACCGAACTCGGTTTCCGCAAGCCTGCAACCACCCCATTGTCGGGCGTGGCCGGCGCGCTGCAGCTGGAAAGCCAGGCGCACTGGCTGCGCTTCGCCGAGAACGACATCGACGCCCTGCTGGACGCCGGCTGGCACCTGCAGAAGTCGAACAAGTACCGCTACGACGTGGTGCCGGTCGAGGACTGGTATGCCGAGATCGACGAGCCCGAGGAAGCCGGCAAAGCCTGGTTCGAGCTGGAGCTGGGCATCGTGGTCAACCGCAAGCGCGTGCCGCTGCTGCCGGTGCTGGTGCAACTCATCCGCAACGCACCGATGGACTTCGACCCGGCCGTGCTGGCCGCCCACGGCGAGCTTGATCAGATGCTGGCGACCCTGCCGGAAGGCGTGCGCGTCGCCCTGCCCTGGAATCGCGTGAAACCGATCCTGTCCACGCTCGGCGAGCTCTACTTCAACGACAAGATCAAGAACCGCGTGCGCCTGTCGACGCTGGACGCCAGCCGCCTGGAAGAACTGGCGCGCGGCGTCGAAATGCGCTGGTTCGGAGGCGAGCAATTGCGCGAGACCGGCCGCAAGCTGAGCCAGTTCGGCGCGGTGAAGAAGGTGGCGGCGCCGAAAGGCCTGCAGGCGACCCTGCGCGACTACCAGCTCGACGGCCTGTCGTGGATGCAGTTCCTGCGCGAATACGACCTCGGCGGCATCCTGGCCGACGACATGGGTCTCGGTAAAACCGTGCAGACGCTGGCCCACATCCTGACCGAGAAGGAAGCCGGCCGCCTGACCCGTCCGGCCCTGGTGATCGCGCCGACCAGCCTGATGACCAACTGGCAGGAAGAAGCCGCGCGCTTCGCGCCCGACCTGAAGGTGCTGCTCCTGCAGGGCAAGGAACGCATGGACATGTTCGACCAGATCGAGCAAGCCGACCTGGTGCTGACCACCTACGCCCTGCTGCCGCGCGACGAGGAAAAGCTGCGCGAGCACGAGTATCACCTGGTGATCCTGGACGAATCGCACTACATCAAGAACACCCGCTCGAAGGCGGCGCAGACGGCCGGCTCGCTCAACGCGCGCCATCGCCTGTGCCTGACCGGCACGCCGCTGGAAAATCACCTGGGCGAATTGTGGTCGCAGTTCCACTTCCTGCTGCCAGGCCTGCTGGGCGAGGAAAAGGCTTTCAATACCCAGTTCCGCCACCCGATCGAGCGCCAGGACGACCCGGTGCGGCGCATGCTGCTGAACCGCCGCATCCGCCCCTTCCTGCTGCGTCGCACGAAGGACAATGTGGCGAAGGAGCTGCCGGAGAAGACCGAGGTGGTGCGCCGCATCGAGATCAGCGGCCCGCAGCGCGACCTGTACGAGACCGTGCGCCTGGCGATGGACAAGAAGGTGCGCGAGGAAATCGACCGCAAGGGCGTGGCGCGCAGCCAGATCGTCATCCTGGAAGCGCTGCTGAAGCTGCGCCAGGTCTGCTGCGACCCGCGCCTGGTGAAGGCAATGCCATCGCGCAAGAACACGGCCGCCGTCTCGGCCAAACTGATAGACCTGATGCAGATGGTCGAAGACCTGCTGCAGGAAGGCCGCAAGATCCTGGTGTTTTCGCAGTTCACCAGCATGCTTGGCCTGATCGAGGAAGAGCTCGAGGCGCGTGGCATCCGCTACGCCATCCTCACCGGCGAAACGCGCGACCGCTCGGCGCAAGTCGCCGCCTTCCAGCAGGGCGCGGTGCCGATCTTCCTGATCAGCCTGAAGGCCGGCGGCGTCGGCCTCAATCTCACCGCGGCCGATACCGTGATCCACTACGACCCATGGTGGAACCCGGCGGCCGAAGCCCAGGCGACCGACCGCGCCTGGCGCATCGGGCAGGACAAGCCGGTGTTCGTCTACAAGCTGATTGCGAAAGGCACGCTGGAAGAAAAGATCCAGCAACTGCAGCAGAAGAAGTCGGAACTGGCGCAGTCGATCCTGGCCGAAGGCGAATCGCAGAAGATGGCGCTGACGCAGGAAGACCTGCAGGCGATCTTCGCGCCGCTGGACGAGCAATAAGCTCCAGCAACTGTCGCTGGAACGCCCGCAATGCTGCGGGCGTTTTTATTTGTGTGAGCAGCACGATCCACCCTACGTCTATGCGGGATGAATAGGATTCGGCTCTTCTGCCAATTCATTTAACATCGTTTAACGTTCTTTAATAAGTGTTCAATTTTAGATATTGAACATCGCAGTAACGCTTATCAACACTTATCTATACAAAAAGGCGTTGCCGGCGATATACTCGCTGGTTAGGGTGGTCCTGCCGCCCTACCTGACACCTTATTTTCTGGATGGGATGTGATGAACTGTAGCGCCAGCGTTGAGTGTTCCGGCGTGGCCGTCCCGGAACTGGCCGAGCAGTTTCGTGTCATCGCCGAAATCGGCGGCGACATTGCGTTCAGTATCGATTGCGCCAGCGGCGCCCTGCTCTACGTTAGCCCCTCCATCGAACAATTGCTCGGCTACAGTCCAGCTGAGGTGGCGGCCCAGCTGGACCAGTCCGGCAGCGCCCTGGCCGCCTTGTGCGGCGGCATGAAGGAACGGGTGCGGCGTTTGCGGGCCGGGGACCGCAGTCGCCTGCGCCTGGTTCGCGAAACCGAACTGCCTGGCGCCCACGGCTACATGGTGCCGGTCGAAGTCATTTCCGCGCTGATGTGCAATGCGGCCGGCGAACCCGTGACCTTGGTCGGCCAGGTGCGCGACCTGTCGCCGCGGCGCCTGCGCGAAGCCGAGCGCAAGCGCTTCGCCAGTATGCTCAACCACGAGTTCCGCACGCCACTGTCGACTATCGACGGAGCCATCCAGCGCCTGGAGGCAACCTGCCAGGACGCCGACGAGCCGACCCGCCAGCGCTACCGCAAGATTGCCCTGGCCACCGACCGCCTGATCGCCATGCTCGACGACTACCTGTCGCCGGAACGCATGGCCGAGATCGGCGGCGAGCGCAAGGCGACCTCGGTCGCCCCGCGCGAACTGCTCGACGAAGCGGCAAGCCAGGCGTGCAGTGCCGGACGCCTCGCCAGCGTCGAGGCGGGCGAATTGCCGGCCGCCCTGCGCTGCGAGCCCGACGGAATGCGCCTGGCCCTGAAAATCCTGGTCGACAATGCGATCGCCTTCTCGCCGCCGACCACCGCGCTCGTCCTGCGCGGCCGGCTGGCCGCCAGCGGCATCGAGCTGGCCGTGCGCGACCATGGCCCCGGGGTGCCGGACGACGAGCGGGCGCGCATCTTCGACAAGTTCTACCGCGGCCGCAATGCCGCGGGCCTGCCGGGAAGCGGCCTGGGGCTCTACATGGCGCGCTCCATCGTCGAGCACCATGGCGGACTGATCAATTTGGTGACCCCGGCCGGCGGCGGCGGGGAATTTCGCATCTGGCTGCCGGTGGCNNCGCGGGCAAAGCGCTTGCGCAGCTTGATCCCAGCAGTGATAATCCCCCGCATATTCCGGGAACGGCCCCTGCCGGTACGACAGGCACAAGTAAAACGAAGAACGTGGCCCACCCATGACGCAGATATTGATTGTTGAAGACAACGGCGACTACGCCGGCGACATGGCCGACTTCCTGCGGGAACTCGACCATGAAGTCACGATTGCCACCTCCGCCAGCGAAATGTGGGCGGCGCTGACGCGCACGCCCGCCGCCGTGGTGGTGCTGGACCTGGGCTTGCCCGACGAAGACGGTTTCACCGTGATTCCGCGCATGCGCCAGCTCTATCCCGAAATCGGCCTGCTGGTGCTGACCGGACGCGTCGCGTTCGACAACCGCATCCTCGGCCTGCAGCTGGGCGCCGATCACTACCTCACGAAGCCGATCAAGTTCCCCGAACTGGCCGCCCACATCGAGGCCCTGGGCCGGCGCGTGCGCCCGAGCGAACCGGCGCCGCTGCCGACCAAGTGGACCCTGCGCGTCAGCGCCCGCCAGCTCGAGCTCGGCGGCAAGGTGATCGACTTGACCGAGAAGGAATTCAATTTCCTGCACCTGTTGACCATCAACACCCGCCCGGTGCCGCGCGCGACCATCGTCGCCGGCATGGGCGGCGACGATCCCGACGCCAGCCGGCGCGTGGACATGCTGGTCTATCGCCTGCGCAAGAAGGCAAGAACTGCGCTGGGGCAGGATCTGCCGCTGCGCAGCGCGTATGGCGAAGGGTATAGCCTGTCTGCCGGGTTCACGCTGGCCTAACCGGGTTTCGTAGGGTGGGCANNGCACCTGTGCCCACGCGGTACCTCGGCTCCGCGGTCGAAATGTTGTTGTGGCCTGCTCAAGGTGAGACGGCGTGGACACAGGTGTCCACCCTACCAAATCGGGCAGCTTCGTAGGGCGGGTTCTTGAACCCACACGGTACCTCGGCTTCGCGGTCGAAACGCTGTTGTGGCCTGCACATGGTGAGACAGCGTGGGCTCGAGAGCCCACCCTACGAAAATCGGGACAGAGTGATGCCAGATTTTGCGCCCTGGAATAATAATTGGGGACAGAGATGGGTTGGGTCGCTAAAATACGCCATCCCGACCGTTTTTTGACGCTCCCATGGCCCGCCAACCCCGCCTCATCCTCCCCAAGCAACCGCACCACATCCTCCAGCGCGGCAACGACCCGCAACTGGTCTTCCGCGACGACGAGGACTACACCCGCTTCCTCGGCTGGCTGAAGGAAGCCTCGCGTTTCTACAAGGTGGCGATCCACGCCTACGCCCTGCTGCCGACCCATCTGCACCTGCTGGCCACGCCGCCCGACGAAGCCAGCCTGGCCGCGATGATGCAAAAGCTCGGCCGCTTCTACGTGCCCTGGTACAACGCCAAATACGGTCGCTCTGGCGGGCTGTTCGAGGGACGCTTCCGTACGGCGGTGGTCGATACCGACAAACACTTCCTGATGTGCAGCCGCTTCATCGAGCTGGCGCCGACGCGCGAAGGTCACGGAGCGGATCCCGGCGACTACGCCTGGTCGAGCTACGCCCACCACGCCGGCCTGCGGCCCGACCCGGTCATCACCGACCACGCCTTGTTCTGGGAACTGGGCAATACGCCTTTCCAGCGCGAGGCCGCCTATATCGACCTGGTCCAGCAGGGCATTGCCGCCGACGAGCTGGCGCTGATCGCGTCGTCCGTCCAGAAAGGCCAGCCGCTCGGCACCGAGGCTTTCAAGCGCGAACTCGAGCGCAAGACGCAGCGTCGCATCCTGCCGGCCAAGCGCGGCCGGCCGTTCAAGAAGGCCGCCCCAGAGCAGGTTTGATTCCCTCCGGCCCGGTGCAAGGGCGCGCCTGCTTTTCCTGGCCAAAGCCACCTCAGCAGCTTGTTCTGAGCTGTTCGCAATCTTCTGCCTTTCGACCCTCATCCACGCGAATAAATTTCGCCGGAAAACGGGCTTTTGGACATGTTGCGAACCTGTCCCCAATTAAAAGAAGAGCTGGCAAGTCATCAGTTAATTCGACTCCGACCCTAATTGTTCTGCTTGATGCGTCTGCTGCATTGCACTATTCTCGGCCTTCAACCCCTGAAATATGCTGTGGAGAGCCCTTCATGATTGCCCAAGGTTTATACGATCCCGCCAATGAACACGACGCCTGCGGCGTTGGTTTCATCGCCCATATCAAGGGCAACAAAAGTCATTCCATCATCGATCAGGGGCTGATGATCCTGAAAAACCTGGACCACCGGGGCGCCGTCGGCGCCGATGCGCTGATGGGCGATGGCGCCGGTATCCTGATCCAGATTCCCGACCAATACTTCCGCGACGAGATGGCGAAGCAGGGCGTCGAGCTGCCGCCGCCTGGCGAATACGGCGTCGGCATGGTGTTCCTGCCGAAGGAGCACGCCTCGCGCATCGCCTGCGAACAGGAAATCGAGCGCGCCGTGCGCATCGAAGGCCAGGTCGTGCTGGGCTGGCGCAACGTGCCGGTCGACGAGACCATGCCGATGTCGCCGACCGTGAAAGCCAAGGAGCCGGTGATCCGCCAGATCTTCATCGGCCGCGGCCCGGACATCATGGTCACCGACGCGCTCGAGCGTAAGCTGTACGTGATCCGTAAATCCTCCGGTCACGCGATCCAGGCACTGAAACTCCTGCACGGCAAGGAATTCTTCGTACCCTCGATGTCGGCGCGTACCATCGTTTACAAAGGCCTGCTGCTGGCCGACCAGGTCGGCGTCTACTTCAAGGACTTGCAGGACCCGCGCTGCGTCTCGGCCCTGGCCCTGGTGCACCAGCGCTTCTCGACGAATACCTTCCCGGAGTGGCCGCTGGCCCACCCGTACCGCCTGATCGCGCACAACGGCGAGATCAACACCGTCAAGGGCAACTTCAACTGGACCCGCGCGCGCGAAGGCGTGATGAAGTCGGCCGTGCTGGGCGACGACCTGAACAAGCTGTTCCCGCTGATTTACGAGGGCCAGTCCGACACCGCCTGCTTCGACAATGCACTGGAGCTGCTGGTGATGGCCGGCTATCCGATCGCCCAGGCCATGATGATGATGATCCCCGAGGCCTGGGAAAACCACAGCGCGATGGACGACAACCGCAAGGCCTTCTACGAATACCATGCGGCGATGATGGAACCCTGGGACGGCCCGGCGGCGATGGCGTTTACCGACGGCCGCCACATCGGCGGCACCCTGGACCGCAACGGCCTGCGTCCGGCGCGCTACGTCGTCACCGAGGACGACCTGGTCGTCATGGCGTCCGAGTCGGGCGTGCTGCCGATTCCGGAATCGCGCATCGTCAAGAAGTGGAGACTGCAGCCTGGAAAAATGTTCCTGATCGACCTGGAAGCAGGGCGCATCATCGACGACAAGGAACTCAAAGATACCTACTCGAACGCCAAGCCCTATAAAGCCTGGATCAAGTCGGTGCGCATCAAGCTCAACGAAATCAAGCTGAGCGAATCGCAGCTGGCGCAGAACCGCGTCAAGGATACCCCGGCGCAGGGCGAAAAATCGGCCGTCACGCTGCTCGACCGCCAGCAAGCCTTCGGCTATACCCAGGAAGACCTGAAATTCCTGATGGCGCCGATGGCGGTACTCGCCGAAGAGGCGACCGGTTCGATGGGCAACGACTCGCCGCTGGCGGTGATGTCGAACAAGCTCAAACCTTTGTACAATTACTTCAAACAATTGTTTGCGCAGGTGACGAACCCGCCGATCGACCCGATCCGCGAAAGCATGGTCATGTCGCTGGTGTCCTTCATCGGCCCGAAGCCGAACCTGCTCGACACCAACAACGTCAACCCACCGATGCGCCTGGAAGTGTCGCAGCCGGTGCTCGGCTTCGACGACATGGCGCGCCTGCGCAACATCAGTTTGCACACCGGCGGCAAGTTCAAGTCGTACGAACTGAACATCTGCTATCCGGTCGCCTGGGGCAAAGAGGGCATCGAAGCCTCGCTGGCCTCGCTGTGCGCGGAAGCGGTGGACGCCGTGAAATCCGGCCACAACATCCTGATCGTCTCGGACCGCGCGGTGTCGACCGACATGGTGGCGATCCCGGCCCTGCTGGCAACGTCCACCATCCACCAGCACCTGGTGATGCGCGGCCTGCGCGCGTCGACCGGTCTCGTCGTCGAAACCGGCTCGGCCCGCGAAACCCACCACTTCGCCCTGCTGGCCGGTTACGGCGCGGAAGCCGTGCACCCCTACCTGGCGCTGGAAACCCTGTCCGACCTGGCCCAGCACCTGCCGCACGAGATGGCGCCGGAAACGGCGATGTACAACTACACCAAGGCGATTGGCAAGGGTCTGCTGAAGGTGATGTCGAAGATGGGCATCTCCACTTATATGTCCTACTGCGGCGCCCAGATCTTCGAAGCCGTTGGCCTGAACAAGTCGCTGGTGGACAAGTACTTCCGCGGCACCTCGTCGACGGTGGAAGGCATCGGCCTGTTCGAAGTGGCCGAAGAAGCGCTGCGCCTGCACAACCTGGCCTTCGGCAACGACCCGCTGCTGGCCAATGCCCTCGACACCGGCGGCGAATACGCCTTCCGCGTGCGCGGCGAAGACCACATGTGGACGCCGGACGCAATCGCCAAGCTGCAGCACTCGACCCGCGCCAACAACTTCAGCACCTATAAAGAGTATGCGCAGCTGATCAACGAACAGACCCGCCGTCACCTGACCCTGCGCGGCCTGTTCGAGTTCAAGCTCGATCCGAGCAAGGCCATCCCGATCGACGAAGTCGAGCCGGCCAAGGAAATCGTCAAGCGTTTTGCTACCGGCGCCATGTCGCTGGGTTCGATCTCGACCGAAGCGCATGCGACCCTGGCGATCGCCATGAACCGCATCGGCGGCAAGAGCAACACGGGTGAAGGCGGCGAAGATCCGCGCCGCTACATGAACGAGTTCAAGGGCATCAAGATCAGCAAGGGCGAGACGCTCGCTTCGGTGATCGGCGCCGACCGTGTCGCGGCCGACATCCCGCTGGAAGAGGGCGACTCGCTGCGCTCGAAGATCAAGCAGGTGGCATCGGGCCGCTTCGGCGTCACCGCCGAATACCTGAACTCGGCCGACCAGATCCAGATCAAGATGGCGCAGGGCGCGAAGCCGGGCGAGGGCGGCCAGCTGCCGGGCCACAAGGTGTCCGAGTACATCGCCTCGCTGCGCTTCTCGGTGCCGGGCGTGGGCCTGATTTCTCCGCCGCCGCACCACGACATCTATTCGATCGAAGACCTGGCGCAGCTGATCCACGACCTCAAGAATGCGAATCCGAACGCCTCGATCTCGGTCAAGCTGGTCTCGGAAGTCGGCATCGGCACCGTCGCTGCGGGCGTCTCGAAGGCCAAGGCCGACCACGTGGTCGTTGCCGGCCACGACGGCGGCACCGGCGCTTCTCCGCTATCTTCGGTGAAGCATGCCGGCACCCCGTGGGAACTGGGCCTGGCGGAAACGCAGCAGACCCTGGTCCTGAACGGCCTGCGCAGCCGCATCCGCGTCCAGGCCGACGGCCAGATGAAGACCGGCCGCGACGTCGTGATCGCCGCCATGCTCGGCGCCGACGAGATCGGTTTCGCGACCGCGCCGCTGGTGGTCGAGGGCTGCATCATGATGCGCAAGTGCCACCTGAACACCTGCCCGGTCGGCGTCGCCACGCAGGACCCGGTGCTGCGCGCCAAGTTCCAGGGCAAGCCGGAACACGTCGTCAATTACTTCTTCTTCGTTGCCGAAGAAGCGCGCCAGCTGATGGCGCAACTGGGCATCCGCAGCTACGACGAACTGATCGGCCGCTCCGACCTGCTCGATAAGTCGAAGGCGATCACGCACTGGAAGGCGCAGGGCCTGGACTTCTCGAACATCTTCTATCAACCGAAGACCGACACCCCGCGCAACCTGTTCCATACCGAAGCGCAAGACCACGGCCTGGACCGCGCGCTCGACCACAAGCTGATCGCGCAGGCGCGGCCGGCGCTGGACCGCGGCGAGCGCGTTTCCTTCATCACGCCGGTGAAGAACGTCAACCGCACGGTGGGCGCCATGCTGTCGGGCGAAGTCGCCAAGCGCTACGGCCACGCCGGGCTGCCGGACGACACCATCCACATCCAGCTGCAGGGCACGGCAGGCCAGTCGGCCGGCGCCTTCCTGGCCGCCGGCATCACGATGGACCTGGTGGGTGAAGGCAACGACTACGTCGGCAAGGGCCTCTCGGGCGGCCGCATCATCGTGCGTCCGAACACCGAGTTCCGCGGCTGGGCAGTGGACAACATCATCGTCGGCAACACCGTGCTCTACGGCGCGATTTCCGGCGAAGCCTTCTTCAACGGCGTGGCCGGCGAACGTTTTGCCGTCCGCAACTCGGGCGCGACGGCGGTGGTGGAGGGCCTGGGCGACCACGGCTGCGAATACATGACCGGCGGCACCGTCGTGGTGCTGGGCGAGACCGGCCGCAACTTCGCGGCGGGCATGTCGGGCGGCGTGGCCTATGTCTACGATCCGAAGAACGAGTTCGAGGCGCGCTGCAACACGACCATGGTCAACCTCGAGCGCGTGGTGTCGACGAAGGAGCAGGGCGACATCTCCGGCTGGCACAGCCAGACCCGCAACGGCGAGCGCGAGTCGGATGAGGTCATCCTGCGCCGCCTGATCGAGCGCCACTTCAAGCACACGGGCTCCACCCGCGCGCGCAACCTGCTCGACGACTGGGCCAACAGCCGCGGCAAGTTCGTGAAGGTCTTCCCGACCGAATACAAGCGCGCGCTGGAAGAGATGCACAACAGCAGCATGGAAGAAGCCAACGACAAGATCGAACTCGCGGCGTAAGCAAACGCGATGGCAACCGTAGGGTGGGGTCATTGAGGCCGGGGGCCTCAATGACGAAGTGCCCACCTGACGACCGCACGCTCCGCCGCACAAAAAGGCGGAGCCGATCTTCGGCACCAACAAAGGAAAAACAGCATGGGCAAAATCACCGGCTTCATGGAATTTCAACGGCAGGAAGAAGACCACCTGGAACCTGCCGCACGCGTCAAGAACTACAAGGAATTCGTCCTCACCCTGAGCGACAGCCAGGCCAAGGTGCAGGGCGCACGCTGCATGGATTGCGGCATCCCGTTCTGTAACACTGGCTGTCCGGTCAACAACATGATCCCGGACTGGAACGACCTCGTTTACCACGGCAACTACCGTGGCGCGATCGACAACCTGCACTCGACGAACAACTTCCCCGAGGTGACCGGCCGCATCTGCCCGGCGCCCTGCGAGGCCTCGTGCACCCTGAACATCAACAATGACCCGGTCGGCATCAAGTCGATCGAACGCAAGATCGCGGATACGGCGTGGGAACACGGCTGGGTCGTGCCGCAGCCGCCGAGTGTGAAAACCGGCAAGAAGGTCGCCGTGGTCGGCTCCGGTCCCGCGGGCCTGGCCGCCGCCCAGCAGCTGGCGCGCGCCGGCCACGACGTAACGGTGTTCGAGAAGAGCGACCGCATCGGCGGCCTGCTGCGCTACGGCATCCCCGACTTCAAGATGGAAAAGGACCTGATCGACCGCAGGATCGAACAGATGCAGGCCGAGGGCGTCACTTTCCGCACCAGCGTATTGATCGGCAAGGATTTCCCTACCATCGTCAGCAACATGGCGCGCGACACCATCTTCCCGGAAGACCTCGCTGCCCAATTCGACGCCGTCGTCATGGCCGGCGGCGCCGAGCAGCCGCGCGACCTGCCGGTGCCGGGCCGCGAGCTGAAGGGCGTGCATTTCGCGATGGACTTCCTGCCCCAGCAAAACCGCGTGAATGCCGGCGACAAGCTGAAGGATCAAATCAAGGCGACGGGCAAGCACGTGGTCGTGATCGGCGGCGGCGACACCGGTTCCGACTGCGTGGGCACCTCGAACCGCCACGGCGCCGCCTCGATCACCCAGTTCGAGCTGATGCCGATGCCGCCCGAGCAGGAAAACAAACCCCTGGTCTGGCCCTACTGGCCGACCAAGCTGCGCACTTCGTCCTCCCACGAAGAAGGCTGCCAGCGCGACTTCGCGGTCGCGACCAAGCGCTTCGAGGGCAAGAACGGCAAGCTGGAAAAGCTGGTCGCCTGCCATGTCGAGTGGAAGGACGGCAAGATGAGCGAAGTGCCGGATTCGGAATTCGAGATCAAGGCCGACCTCGTGTTCCTGGCGATGGGTTTTGTCTCGCCGGTGCAGCAGGTGCTCGATGCCTTCGGCGTCCAGAAGGATGCCCGCGGCAACGCCCGCGCCACGGTCGAGGGCGAAAGCGCCTACCAGACCTCGGTGCCGAAGGTGTTTGTTGCCGGCGACATGCGCCGCGGCCAATCCCTGGTCGTGTGGGCGATCCGCGAAGGACGCCAGTGCGCACGTGCCGTCGACGAGTTCCTGATGGGATCGTCGGTGCTGCCGCGCTGAGCGATGCGCTGATACTGGAAGAGGGCGCACCGAGGTGCGCCCTTTTTGTCAGCCGGACGCCGCTTTGGGTGGGCACGGGCGGGCCGGAATCGATGCGGGCGGGAGCGCGCGGCGGTGGTCGCAGCGTCGGGCTAAATTGTTCAGTAGAGCTACAAATGTTGACTTAAGCCAACAATTAGAAATGTTGGCATATATGCATATCTCAACAAAAACAATTACTTACAACTTTAAATAGCTGACCCACGGGTTATTTGTGTTGTAATCTCGCGTCGGCGGCCCTGTCGAAACCGAGGTGCCTCAAGCAGCGGTTGCCGTTTCTGCACTACAATACGGGATTCCCCAAAACCGAATAACCCTCTGTGTCTAACCTTGTAGAAATACGCGATCTCGAGTTCGGCTACGGCGATCGGAAGATCCTGTCGAACCTGCGCATGGATTTCCCGCGCGGCAAGCTGATTGCCGTCATGGGCGGGTCCGGCTGCGGCAAGACCACGGTGCTGCGCCTGATCGGCGGACAGATTCGTCCGCAGCGCGGCGAAGTGCGGGTCGGCGGCGAGGTCGTGCATCAGCTCAACACCAAAGGCCTGTACCGGCTGCGCCGCCGCATGGGCATGCTGTTCCAGTTCGGCGCCTTGTTCAATGACCTGACCATCTTCGACAACGTCGCTTTCCCGCTGCGCGAGCATACCGACCTGTCCGAAGAAATGATCCGCGACCTCGTGCTGATGAAGCTGAATGCCGTCGGCCTGCGCAATGCGCAGAAGCTCAAGCCGCGCGAGATTTCCGGCGGCATGGCGCGCCGCGTCGGCGTGGCGCGCGCGATCGCGCTCGATCCGGAACTGATCATGTACGACGAGCCTTTCGCCGGCCTCGACCCGATTTCAATGGGCGTCACCGCCAACCTGATCCGCAACCTGAACGACGCGCTCGGCTCGACCTCGATCCTGGTCTCGCACGACGTCAACGAGACCTTCGCGATCGCCGACTATGTCTACTTCATGTCGGCCGGCAAAATCGTCGCCGAAGGCACGCCGGCCGAGCTGCGCGTGTCGACCGATCCTTATGTGAAGCAGTTCGTGAACGCCGAGCCCGACGGTCCCGTGCCCTTCCATTATCCAGGCAAGCCGCTTGCCGACGACCTGGGCCTGGGAGTGCAGCAATGATCCTGAATTTCTTCGAGGCGGCCGGCCGCACCGTGCGCGAGGCCATCGAAAACCTGGGCTTCGCGACCCGCGCTTTCTTCAACCTGCTGCGTTTCTCGCTGGGGGCTTTCCGTCGCCCGACCCTGATTTCCGAGCAGATTCACTTCATCGGTAACTATTCGCTGGTGATCACCATCGTGTCCGGCCTGTTCGTCGGCCTGGTGCTGGGCCTGCAGTTCTACGTCAACCTGATCCAGTTCGGCGCCGAGGAAAAGCTCGGCTCGCTGACGGCCCTGTCGCTGATCCGCGAACTCGGTCCGGTCGTGACGGCGCTGCTGTTCGCGGGCCGCGCCGGCACCTCGCTGACCGCGGAGATCGGCCTGATGAAGTCCAACGACGAGCTGTCGGCCATGGAAATGATGGCCGTGAACCCGGTGCAGCGCGTGCTGGCGCCCCGTTTCTGGGGCGGCGTCATCGCCATGCCGGTGCTGGCCGCGGTGTTCTCGGCTGTCGGCATCATGGGCAGCTACCTGGTCGCCGTCAAACTGCTCAGCCTGGATGAAGGCGCGTTCTGGTCGCAGATGCAGGCCGGCGTGGATGTCCAGCGTGACGTGATCAGCAGCATCATCAAGAGTTTCGTATTCGGTGTTGCCGTGACGTTCACCGCACTGTTCCAGGGCTACCACGTGAAGCCGACCCCGGCCGACGTGGCGCGCGCGACGACCCGCACCGTCGTCATCGCTTCGCTGCTGGTCCTGGGCCTGGACTTCGTCATGACCGCCCTGATGTTCACCCCACAATAAAAATCGTTTCGTTTGGCCGCGCACAGACGGCCTGAAGACTAGGAAATACTATGCATCGCAAAATCATCGACGTCTGGGTCGGCCTGTTTGTCCTGTTGGGCGCTGCCGCCGTTCTGTTCCTGGCCCTCCAGGCAGGGAACATGAGCACGCTCTCGTTCACCGACACGTATGCCGTGACTGGTAAGTTCGATAACATTGGTGGATTGAAGCCACAGGCGCCGGTCAAGAGCGCCGGTGTCGTGGTGGGTCGCGTAGGCGACATTACTTTCGACGACAAGACCTATCAGGCGCAGGTGCGCCTCGATCTGGACCAAAGCTACCATTTCCCGAAAGATTCGTCGCTCAAGATCCTGACCGCAGGCTTGCTGGGCGAGCAATATATTGGCATCGAACCGGGCGGCGACACCAACAACCTCGTCGACGGCGATCGAATCAACCGTACGCAATCGGCGACCGTGCTGGAAGACCTGATCAACCAGTTCATCTACAGCAAGGCTGCCGAAGGAAAGGATGGCAGCGAATGAAGAGCAAGAACATGACGACCCTGCCGCGCTCCCGCGGCCTGGCCCTGGCAGTGGCCGCCTGCGCCGTGCTGTCCGGCTGCGCGGCACCCAGCAATCCGCAAGACCCGTTCGAGAAGTTCAACCGGGCCAGCTTCGCCTTCAACGACACGGTCGACCGCGTCGCCCTGAAGCCGGCCGCGACCGTCTACAAGAACGTGACCCCGGGCTTCGTGCAGACCGGTGTCGGCAATTTCTTCGGCAACCTGTCGGATGCCTGGAGCGCCGTCAACAACATCCTGCAAGGCAAGGGTGAAGCCGGCATGACCGACTTCACGCGTTTCGCGCTGAACTCGACCTTCGGCATCGCCGGCCTGCTCGACATCGCCTCGGAAGCCGGCCTGCAGAAACACGACGAAGACTTCGGCCAGACCCTCGGTTATTGGGGTGTTCCTTCCGGTCCCTACTTGATGTTGCCGATTTTCGGCCCATCTACGGTACGTGACACCACTGCGTTGCCGGCCGACCTGTGGGGAGATCCGTGGAACCACAAGGAGCCGGCCAACTGGCGCAACATCGGCACCGGCGTGCGCGTCGTCGATACGCGCGCGTCGATCCTCGATGCATCGAACCTGATGGAAGAAGCAGCGCTGGACCGTTACGAATTCATTCGTGACGGCTTCCTGCAGCGCCGCCAGAGCCAGGTGTTCGACGGCAACACCGAGCGCGCCGAAGCGGACCAGGACGATGCACAGGACCAGCCGACCTCGAATACCCAGGTCGTGCCGGAACCGGCCTCGCCCGAAAAGACGCAGCAGTAATGGTAAAAAATAGTCCGGCGAGCAGCCCCGCATGACGCGGCGCCCAGCCGGAGACGCCAACGAACAGAAAAGAGAGCCCATATGAAACCAATCGCCCACCTCATCGCCACCGTTGCCTCCGTCGCCTTTGCCACCAGCGTGATCGCCGCCCCGGCGCCGGCCACCGCCGAAGCCCCTGACGTGCTGGTCAAGCGCATCAGCGCCGACGTCATCGAGACCGTCAAGGCCGACAAGGACATCCAGGCCGGCAACCGCGCCAAGATCATGGAGCTGGTCAATTCGAAGATCCTGCCGCACGTGGATGCCGAGAAGATGACCGCACAGGCAGCGGGCCAGTTCTGGCGCCAGGCCACCCCGGAACAGCAGAAGCGCCTGTCGGAAGAATTCCGCACGCTGCTGGTGTACACCTACTCGGGTGCGCTGTCGCAAATCAAGAACGAAACCGTCGAATTCAAGCCGATGCGTTCGAGCCCGGAAGACACCGACGTCGAAGTGCGTTCGCAGGTGAACGTCACCCGCGGCGAGCCGATCACGCTGAACTACCGCCTGGCCAAGGGCAACCAGGGCTGGAAGATCTACGACATCAACGTGCTGGGCGCCTGGCTGGTCGAGACCTACAAGGGCACCTTCAAAGCCGAGATCAACAAGTCCGGCATCGATGGCCTGATCAACCGCCTGGCCGAGCGTAACCGCCAGCTGGCCAGCAAGCCGCTGAAGGCGCCGAAGTAATCGATGGCAGAAGCAAATCCCATGCTCTCGCTCGACGCCCTGACCTTCCAGAATGCCAACGCGGCGCTGGAGCAGGGCAATGCAGCGATCCAGGCCGGCGAGACCGAGTTCGACCTGGGCGGCGTGCGCGCCGTCGATTCGTCCGGCGTCGCCCTGCTGCTCGCCTGGCAGCGCCGCGCGCGCGATGCCGGGCAGAAGCTCACCTTCATCAATGTGCCGGCGAATATCGATGCGCTGGTCAATCTGTACGGCCTGGACGGGGTGCTGGAGCGGTCGTAATCAACGATCGTGGTAGGGTGGGCACTCCGTGCCCACGCGTAGACGCTGCATGTCCGCGGCGCGTCAAATGGGACCGCCACCAATACCGCGTGATCTTGCCTGATGCGTTATCGGTTTGCCTCCAGAACCTGATCGGTTCTCGCGTTGTAGCTTAGGCACAGCCGCCGTCAATGACGCGGCGTTCCGGTGGGCACGGAGCGNNACGGAGCGCCCACCCTACGGCCGCTGCCGCCGTCTCATCCCCCAAGCTCTTGCATTGACGATTTCCCCTATAATGGGTCGTTTCCCCGCCCGGACCGTGCGCCCCTGCGCCGCGGCCAAACCCAACAAGAATGACAGCGATCCAGATAGACAGCGTCGAGAAAAGCTACAAGGGCTTCAAGGCCCTCAAGGGCGTTTCCCTGAACATCGAACAAGGCGAGTTCTTCGGCCTGCTGGGCCCCAATGGGGCCGGCAAGACCACCCTGATTTCCACCATCGCCGGCCTGATCCGGCCTGACGTCGGCAGTGTCAGGATCCACGGCCACGACGTGGTGTCCGACTTCCGCGAGGCGCGGAAAAAGCTCGGTGTGGTGCCGCAGGAGCTGGTGTTCGATCCCTTCTTCACCGTGCGCGAAACCCTGCGCCTGCAGTCGGGCTACTTCGGCATCAAGAACAACGACAAGTGGATCGACGAGGTGATGGAAAACCTCGACCTTACGAATAAAGCCGACGTCAACATGCGCGCGCTGTCGGGCGGCATGAAGCGCCGCGTGCTGGTGGCCCAGGCGCTGGTGCACAAGCCGCCCGTCATCGTGCTCGACGAGCCGACCGCCGGCGTCGACGTCGAACTGCGCCAGACCCTGTGGAAGTTCATCTCGCGCCTGAACCGCGAAGGCCACACGGTCGTGCTGACCACGCACTACCTGGAAGAAGCCGAGGCCATGTGCCAGCGCGTGGCCATGCTGAAACTCGGTCAAGTCGTGGCGCTCGACACCATGCAGGGCCTGCTGCGCCGCGTCTCCGGCTCGCAGCTGATCGTGCACCTGAAAGAGGGCGCGCTGCCGGAAGGCCTGCGCCACCTGGTGTCGCATGACGAACAGAATGGCCAAGGCGGCAAGGGCAACCGCTACAGCCTGCGCATCAATGCGCCGGGCGAAGTCGAATCCATCCTGGCGCGCCTGAGGGAAAGCGGCGCCGTGGTCGACGAGATGCAGCTGCAGCAAGCCGACCTGGAAGACATCTTCCTGCAAATCATGGGCGATGCCAAAGCCGGAAAGGGTGCACTGTGAATTTCGTTTCTGTCGGTTTCCGTACCCTGTTCTACAAGGAGATGCTGCGTTTCTGGAAAGTGGCCACGCAAACCATTGCCGCGCCCATCCTGACCGCCATGCTGTATCTGCTGATCTTCGGCCACGTGCTCGAGGGCCGGGTCGAGGTCTATCCGGGCGTGAGCTACACCGCCTTCCTGATCCCCGGCCTGGTGATGATGAGCGTGCTGCAGAACGCGTTCGCGAACTCGTCCTCGTCGCTGATCCAGTCGAAGATCACCGGCAACCTGGTGTTCATCCTGCTGCCGCCTCTGTCGCACTGGGAAATCCTGCTGGCGTATGTGTCGGCCTCGGTCGTGCGCGGCCTGGTGGTCGGCGCCGGCGTGTTCGCGATTACCGCCTGGTTCGCCCACCTGAGCTTTGCCGCGCCGCTGTGGATCGTCGTGTTCGCGGTGCTGGGCGCTGCCATCCTCGGCACGCTGGGCGTGATCGCCGGCATCTGGGCCGACAAGTTCGACCAGCTGGCCGCGTTCCAGAACTTCCTGATCATGCCGGCAACCTTCCTTGCTGGAGTGTTCTATTCGATCCACTCGCTGCCGGCATTCTGGCAGGCAGTCTCGCATTTCAACCCGTTCTTTTATATGATTGACGGGTTCCGCCACGGCTTCTTCGGCCAGTCCGACATCTCGCCGTGGACCAGCCTCGCCATCGTGTCCGCGTTCTTCGCGGTGCTGGCGGCGGTGGCGATCAACCTGCTCCGGCACGGCTACAAGCTGCGCCACTGAACTGCACCGAACGTAGCAAAAATTGCGCAGTCAATCTGCTCAGAAAATCTGATATTTAGGAATTATCGTGTCGACCACCCCAGAACTGATCCACAGCTACATCGCCAATGGCCTGGAATGCACCCACCTGCAGGTGGAAGGCGACGGCCGGCATTTCTCGGCCCTGATCGTATCGCCGGCCTTTGCCGGCAAGCGCCCGATCCAGCGCCACCAGCTGGTGTACGCCGCGCTCGGCGACCGCATGCGCGAAGAGATCCACGCGCTGTCGATGAAGACCCTCACCCCTGAAGAGTACCAAGGATAAGCATGGACAAGCTCCAGATTGTCGGCGGCAAGCGCCTGAACGGCGAGATCCCGGTGTCGGGCGCCAAGAACGCGGCCCTGCCGATCCTGTGCGCCGGCCTGTTGACGGGCGGCGACGTCGAACTGACCAACGTGCCGCGCCTGCACGACGTGAAGACCATCCTCAAGCTGCTCGAGCAGACCGGCCTGAAGGTGACCCAGGACGACGAAAACGTCACCCTGAACGGCGCCAACATTACCAGCCTGGAAGCGCCGTACGAGCTGGTGAAGACCATGCGCGCCTCGATCCTGGTGCTGGGCCCTCTGCTGGCGCGCTTCGGCGAAGCCAAGGTCTCGCTGCCGGGCGGCTGCGCGATCGGTTCGCGCCCTGTCGACCAGCACATCAAGGGCCTGCGCCAGATGGGCGCCGAGATCACGATCGAAGGCGGCTACATCTACGCGAAAGCCAAGAAGCTCAAGGGTGCGCGCATCCTGACCGACATGATCACCGTGACCGGCACCGAGAATTTGCTGATGGCCGCGACCCTGGCCGAAGGCGAGACGATCCTCGAAAACGCCGCGCGCGAGCCGGAAGTGACCGACCTGGCCAACCTGCTGGTCGCCATGGGCGCGAAGATCGAAGGCATCGGCACCGACCGCCTGGTGATCCAGGGGGTGGAAAGCCTGCATGGCGCCAAGCACGCCGTGATCTCGGACCGCATCGAGGCCGCCACCTTCCTGTGCGCGGTCGCTGCGACCGGCGGCGACATCGTGCTGACCCGCACCCGCACCGACATCTTCGATGTCGCGCTCGATAAGCTGCGCGAAGTCGGCCTGCAGATGGATATCAAGCACGACACGATCCGCGCGCGCATGAACGGCCGTCCGCAGCCGGTGTCCTTCCGCACCACCGAGTACCCGGGCTTCCCGACCGACATGCAGGCCCAGTTCATGGCGGTGAACACCATCGCCGCCGGCCCGAGCCGCGTGACCGAGACCATCTTCGAGAACCGCTTCATGCACGTGCAGGAGATGAACCGCCTGGGCGCCTTCATTTCGACCGAAGGCAACACCGCCTTCATCAAGGGCGTCGATCGCCTGGTCGGCGCGCCGGTGATGGCGACCGACCTGCGCGCATCGGCCTCGCTGGTGATCGCCGGCATGGCGGCCGAAGGCACGACGATTGTCGACCGCATCTACCACCTCGACCGCGGCTACGACCGCATGGAAGTCAAATTGTCCGCGGTCGGCGCCGATATCGTGCGCATCAAGTAAGGCTGTCAATGACCATCGCAACACAATCGACGACGGAGCCGGGCCTGATCCTGGCCCTGTCCAAGGGCCGCATTTTCGAGGACACGCTGCCGCTGCTGGAAAGCGCCGGCATCACCGTGCTTGAGAATCCGGAAACCTCGCGCAAGCTCATCCTCGCGACCAACGACCCGCTGGTGCGCGTGCTGATCGTGCGCGCCACCGACGTGCCGACCTATGTCCAGTACGGCGCGGCCGACTTCGGCGTGGCCGGCAAGGACGTGCTGCTCGAGCATGGCGGCGAAGGCCTGTACCAGCCGGTCGACCTGAACATCGCCTGCTGCCGCATGTCGGTCGCGGTGAACGCCGGCTTCGACTACGAGAGCGCCGTGCGCCAGGGCGCGCGCCTGCGCGTGGCGACCAAGTTCGTGCACACCGCGCGCGAACACTTCGCCAGCAAGGGCGTGCACGTCGACCTGATCAAGCTGTACGGCTCGATGGAGCTGGCGCCCCTGGTCGGGCTGTCGGACGCCATCGTCGACGTGGTCTCGACCGGCGGCACCCTGCGCGCCAACAACCTGGTCGAAGTCGAGAAGATCATGGACATCTCCTCGCGTCTCGTCGTCAACCAGGCCGCATTGAAACTCAAGCGCGAGCGCCTGCAACCCATCATCGAAGCGTTCGACCGCGCATCGCGCCGCAACGCACAGTAACCAAGGCAGAAACATCATGGCAGTTCAAATCCGCAAACTCGATTCCACCGACGCGAACTTCAAGCAGCAGCTGCATACGCTGCTGGCTTTCGAAGCCGCCACCGACGATGCGATCGAAACCGCGGTGGCGAAGATCCTCGCCGACGTCAAGGCGCGCGGCGATGCTGCCGTGCTGGAGTACACCAACCGTTTCGATCGCGTGAATGCGACGACCATCGCTGACTTCGACCTGACGCAGGAAGAACTGCAGGCCGCGCTGGCTTCGCTGCCGGAAGCCCAGCGCGCCGCGCTGCAGGTGGCCGCCGAGCGCATCCGCGTCTTCCACGAGCGCCAGAAGCAGGAGCTGAAGGGTTTTACCTACACCGAGCCCGACGGCACCGTGCTGGGCCAGCGCGTGACGCCGCTGGACCGCGTCGGCATCTATGTCCCTGGCGGCAAGGCCGCCTATCCGTCGTCGGTGCTGATGAACGCCATCCCCGCACAAGTGGCGGGCGTGAAGGACATCGTCATGGTCGTGCCGACCCCGGACGGCGTCAAGAACCAGATGGTGCTGGCCGCCGCCGCCATCGCCGGCGTGACGCGCGTGATCACCATCGGCGGCGCCCAGGCAGTGGGCGCGCTGGCCTATGGCACCGAGACGATTCCGGCGGTCGACAAGATCGTCGGCCCGGGCAATGCCTATGTCGCCGCCGCCAAGCGCCGCGTGTTCGGCACGGTCGGCATCGACATGATCGCCGGTCCCTCCGAGATCCTGGTGCTGTGCGACGGCACCACCGATCCGGACTGGGTCGCGATGGACCTGTTCTCGCAGGCCGAGCACGACGAGCTGGCCCAGGCCATCCTGCTGTGCCCTGACGCCGGCTACATCGCGCAGGTCGAGGCGAGCATTCATAAACTGCTGCCGACCATGCCGCGCCATGAGACCATCACCACGTCCCTGACCGACCGCGGCGCCCTGGTAAAGGTGCACGACATGGCGGAGGCTTGCGCGATCGCCAACGACATCGCTGCCGAGCACCTGGAAATCTCGGCCGAGAACCCGCAGCAGTGGGCGGAGCAGATCCGCCATGCCGGCGCCATGTTCCTCGGCCGCTTCTCGTCGGAGTCGCTGGGCGATTATTGCTGCGGCCCGAACCACGTGCTGCCGACCTCGCGCACCGCGCGCTTCTCCTCGCCGCTGGGCGTATACGACTTCCAGAAGCGTTCCTCGGTGATCCAGGTGAGCGAAGCGGGCGCCCAGACCCTGGGCAAGGTTGCGGCCGAACTGGCCTATGGCGAAGGACTGCAGGCGCACGCGCGCAGCGCGGAATTGAGGCTCAAGCAGTCATGACGGGCTGGGTCAACCAGGTCTTCTGCGAGGATGCGCTCGAAGGGCTGGCGCGCATCCCCGACGGGTCCATCGACCTGATCCTGACCGACCCGCCCTACAACCTCGGCAAGGACTACGGCAACGCCTCGGACCAGCAAAGCGTCGAGGCCTATCTCAGCTGGACCGAGCAGTGGATCGACGCGGCGCTGCCCAAGCTGAAAGCCAACGGCAGCCTGTACATCTTCCTCACCTGGCGCTTCGCGCCCGAGATCTTCGTGATGCTGAAAAAGCGCATGACGATGATGAACGAGATCATCTGGGACCGCCGCGTGCCCTCGATGGGCGGCAGCGTGCGCAGCTTCTCGTCGGTGCACGACACCATCGGCTTCTTCGTCAACCGCAAGGATTATTATTTCGACCTCGACGCGGTGCGCGTGCCCTACGACGAAGCGACCAAGAAGGCGCGCACGCGCTCGATCTTCGTGGGCGCCAAGTGGCTCGAAGTCGGCTACAACCCGAAGGACCTGTGGAGCGTGTCGCGCCTGCACCGCGAGCATCCGGAGCGCGCCGACCACCCCACGCAAAAGCCGCTCGAGATCATCGAACGCATGATCAAGGCGTCCTGCCCGCCGGGCGGCGTGGTGCTCGATCCCTTCATGGGCAGCGGCACCACGGCGATCGCGGCCAAGCGCCTGGGACGCCAGTTCGCAGGTTTCGAACTCAACCCGGCCTATTGCGAGATCATCGAGGCGCGCCTGGCGTCGCCCGACCCGCTACCCACCATCAAGAAACGCAAGAGCATCGCGCGCGCCGCCCGCGCCGCCACCGAGGAGTGAGCATGAACATCGATAACCTGATCGCCAACGTCATCCGCGCCGACATCCGCGCCAACAGCGCCTACGTCGTGCCCGACGCGAGCGGCTACATCAAGCTCGACGCGATGGAAAACCCCTACGCGTTACCAAGCGAGCTGCGCCAGGAGCTGGCCACGCGCCTGGCCGACGCGGTGCTGAACCGCTATCCGGTCGCGTCCTACGCCACGCTGAAGGAGAAGGTGAGCGCCAGGCTCGGCATCCCGGCAGGCTATGGCGTCCTGCTGGGCAACGGCTCGGATGAGCTGATCCAGATCGTCACCACCACGGTCGCCAGCCGGGAGCACCGCGCCGTCGTGCTGGCGCCGGTGCCCGCCTTCGTGATGTACTCGCGCTCGGCCCAGTTCGCGGGCGCCGACTTCGTCGGCGTGCCATTGAAGGCCGACTTCTCGCTCGACCTGGAGGCGATGCTGGCGGCGATTGCCGAGCACAAGCCGGCCGTGGTCTTCCTGGCCTACCCGAACAACCCGACCGGCAACCTGTTCGCAACAAGCGACATCGAAGCCATCCTGCGCGCCCTCGGCGACACCGGGATTGCCGTGCTGGACGAGGCCTATCAACCCTTCGCGCGCCAGACCTTCATGGACCGCCTCGGCGAATTCGAGAACCTGGTCGTGATGCGCACGGTATCGAAGCTGGGCCTGGCCGGCATCCGCTTGGGCTACATGACGGCCGCCCCCAAGCTGTTGGCCGAATTCGAGAAGGTGCGTCCGCCCTACAACGTCAACGTGCTGACCCAGGTGGCGGCCGAGTTCGTGCTCGACCACGTCGAGGTACTGGACGCCCAGGCCGCCTCCATCAATGCCGAGCGCGAGCGCCTGGCCGCCGAACTGGCGGCCCTGCCGGGAGTCGAAGTATTTCCGTCGGCCGCGAATTTCATCTCGCTGCGCGTGCCGGACGCGGCGGAGGTCTGCGCGAAACTGCTATCCGGGAAGGTGCTGATCAAAAATTTGAGTAAAATGCACCCATCGCTGGCCAATTGCATTCGTGTGACGGTCAGCACGCCGGAGGAAAACTCCGCATTCCTGAACGGACTGAAGGCCGCGCTCGCATCGACGCAAGCCGCGACCTGACCCCAACGAGCACCTTTTCATGACCCGCACCGCAGAAATCACCCGCAACACCAACGAGACGCAGATCCGCGTCGCGATCAACCTCGACGGTACCGGCCGCCAGAAGCTGAACACCGGCGTGCCCTTCCTCGACCACATGCTCGACCAGATCGCCCGCCACGGGATGATCGACCTGGAAGTCGAAGCCGTGGGTGACCTGCACATCGATGCCCACCATACGGTCGAGGACACCGGGATCACCCTCGGCATGGCGATCGCCAAAGCGGTCGGCGACAAGAAGGGCATGACCCGTTACGGCCACTCGTACGTGCCGCTGGACGAAGCGCTGTCGCGCGTGGTGATCGACTTTTCCGGCCGTCCCGGACTGGAAATGCACATCCCCTGGACGCGCGCCATGATCGGCACCTTCGACGTCGATCTCACCGGCGAATTCTTCCGCGGCTTCGTCAACCACGCGGGCGTGACCCTGCACATCGACAACCTGCGCGGCGTGAATGCGCACCACCAGTGCGAAACCGTGTTCAAGGCTTTTGGACGCGCGCTGCGCATGGCGACCCAGCTCGACGAGCGCGCCGCCGGCATCATTCCGTCGACCAAAGGCAGCCTGTGAGGGTTGACTGAGCCATGACGAACAAGATCGTAGTGGTCGATGGCCTGGGCAACCTGCGCTCGGTGGCGCAGGCCTTGCGCGCCGCGGCGCCCGAAGCCGACATCCTGGTGTCGAACAAAGCAGAAGATATCGAAGCCGCCGACCGCATCGTGCTGCCGGGGCAGGGCGCCATGCGCGACTGCATGGACAGCCTGCGCGCCTCCGGCGCCGAGGAAGCCCTGCTGCGCGCATTCAAGACGCGCCCCGTGATGGGCGTGTGCGTGGGCGAGCAGATGCTGTTCGACGAGAGCGAAGAAAACGGCGGCACGCCGGGCCTGGGCCTGTTGCCGGGCAAGGTGGTGCGCTTCCAGCTGGACGGTAAGACGCAGGCCGACGGTTCGCGCTTCAAGGTCCCGCAGATGGGCTGGAACCGCGTGCGGCAGACGCGCGCGCACCCGCTGTGGGACGGCGTCGCCGACGGCAGCTATTTCTACTTCGTGCACAGCTATTATGTCGCGCCCGAGGTCGCCAGCGACACCATCGGCGAAACCGACTACGGCGGCTTCTACACCTGCGCCGTCGCGCGCGAGAACATCGTCGCCACTCAGTTCCACCCCGAGAAAAGCGCGGCCGCCGGCCTGCGCCTGTATCGCAATTTCATCCACTGGAATCCTTGATCCTCTCTTCCACTTACCAACCACGACCATGCTGCTGATCCCCGCCATCGACCTGAAAGACGGTCACTGCGTTCGCCTGAAACAGGGCGATATGGACCTCGCCACCGTCTTCTCCGAAGACCCCGCCGAAATGGCCCTGCATTGGCTGAAGAAGGGCGCGCGCCGCCTGCACCTGGTCGACCTGAACGGCGCCTTCGCCGGCAAGCCGAAGAACGAGTCGGCGATCAAGTCGATCCTGCAAGTCGTCCAGGAGTATGCGGAACAGAACGACATCGAGGAGATCCCGGTCCAGCTGGGCGGCGGCATCCGCGACCTCGACACCATCGAGCGCTACCTGGACGACGGCATTACCTACATCATTGTCGGCACCGCCGCGGTGAAGAACCCCGGCTTCCTGCACGACGCTTGCGGCGCCTTCCCCGGCTCCATCATCGTCGGCCTGGACGCCAAGGACGGCAAGGTGGCGACCGACGGCTGGAGCAAGATGTCCGGCCACGAAGTCATCGACCTGGCCCAGAAGTTCGAAGGCTACGGCGTCGAATCGATCATCTACACCGATATCGGCCGCGACGGCATGATGGGTGGCGTGAACATCGAAGCGACCGTGCGCCTGGCGCAAGCGGTCAAGATCCCGATCATCGCCTCCGGCGGCCTGCACAACCTGGCCGACGTCGAAGCGCTGTGCGCGGTGCAGGACGAGGGCATCGAAGGCGTCATCTGCGGCCGCTCGATCTACGAAGGCACGCTCGATTTGGAATCCGCGCAGGCCCGCGCGGATGAACTGACCGAAGGCGAACAGGCCTGAGGCACCACTTAGATTATTTATGCTGGCAAAACGCATCATTCCCTGCCTGGACGTGACCGGTGGCCGCGTCGTCAAGGGCGTCAACTTCACCGAGCTGCGCGACGCCGGCGATCCGGTCGAGATCGCGCGCCGCTACGACGGGCAGGGCGCCGACGAGATCACCTTCCTCGACATCACCGCTTCCAGTGACGGCCGCGACCTGATCCTGCCGATCATCGAGGCGGTCGCGTCGACCGTGTTCATTCCATTGACCGTCGGCGGCGGTGTGCGCAAGGTCGAAGACGTGCGCCGCCTGCTCAATGCCGGCGCCGACAAGGTGAGCATGAACACCTCGGCCGTGCAGAACCCGCAACTGGTGTACGAGGCCTCGCAGAAGCACGGCGCCCAGTGCATCGTGGTGGCGATCGACGCCAAGCAGGTCGCGCCGGGCAAGTGGGAAGTGTTCACCCATGGCGGACGCAATGCCACCGGCATGGACGCCGTCGAATGGGCGAAGAAGCTGCAGGAACTGGGCGCCGGCGAACTGCTGCTGACCAGCATGGACCGCGATGGCACCAAGTCCGGTTTCGACCTGGGCCTGACCCGCGCCGTGTCGGACGCGGTCGGCATTCCGGTGATCGCCTCGGGCGGCGTCGGCGGCCTGCAGGACCTGGCCGACGGCGTGCTCGAAGGGCATGCCGACGCGGTGCTGGCGGCTTCGATCTTCCACTATGGCCAGCACACGGTCGGCGAAGCCAAGCGCTTCATGGCCGAGCGTGGCATTCCGGTGCGGATGGACTGAACATGCCGAACACGACCGCAACGAATCCGGCCTCGAACGCCAAGTGGCTGAAAAAGGTGCGCTGGGACGAGAACGGCCTGGTACCAGTGATTGCCCAAGAGGCCCTCACTGGTGAAATCCTGATGTTCGCCTGGATGAACCGCGACGCCCTGGCGCGCACGGTGGAGCTGGGCGAAGCCGTCTACTGGAGCCGCTCGCGCAAGAAGCTCTGGCACAAGGGCGAAGAGTCGGGCCACACCCAGAAGGTGCTGGAAATCCGCCTCGACTGCGACGAGGACGTGGTGCTGCTCAAGATCGAGCAGGCGGGCGGCATCGCCTGCCACACCGGGCGCCATTCCTGTTTCTTCCAGAAGTTCGACGGCGAGGACTGGCAGGCGGTCGACCCCGTGCTGCGCGATCCGGAAACGATTTACACGAATACGAAGAAAACCCATGAGTGACACCCTGGCACGCCTGGCGGCGACCATCGAATCGCGCAAGCCGGAAAACGGCGGCGACCCCGCAAGCTCCTACGTGGCGAAGCTGTTCGCCAAGGGCGACGACGCCATCCTGAAAAAGATCGGCGAGGAAGCCACCGAGACCGTGATGGCCGCCAAGGATGCGCGCGTCTCGGGCGACACCTCGAAGGTGCTGTACGAGGTGGCCGACCTGTGGTTCCATTCGATGGTGCTGCTGGCGAAATTCGGTCTCACGCCGCAGCAGGTGACTGACGAGCTGGCGCGCCGTGAAGGCGTCTCTGGCTTGGAAGAAAAAGCCGCGCGCAAGGACGCGTAACAAGCGCGTCGTTGACACTTTTCTTGCGCTACGCGTCATGGCGCCGTCATCGTTCTCGGTTACGATGGATGGGATCGCCCGACGCTGCGCCGTTGCGGCAGCACACTGGAGACAACATGGATAACTGCATTTTTTGCAAGATCGTGGCCAAGCAGATTCCGGCAAACGTCGTCTACGAGGACGAGGAGTTGCTGGCGTTCAAGGACATCAACCCGGCCGCGCCGGTGCACCTGCTGGTGATTCCGAAGGAACACATCGACACGCTGTCGGACACGACCGACGCGCACACCGCGGTGCTGGGCAAGATGCTGGCGCTGGCGCCGAAGCTGGCGGCCGAACACGGCGTCGGCGTTACCGTCGACGCGCAAGGCAAGCGCAATGGCGGCTACAAGACCCTGATCAACAGCGGCCCGAACGGCGGCCAGGAGGTGTATCACTTGCACCTGCACATGTATGGCGGTCCGCGTCCCTGGCGTGGTCTTGGCACCTGACAATATTCCCTACGGACGGTTACGCAGGCGCTGCTTGACGTATACTGGCGCGTAAGTTTTACGCATAAGTTTGCAGCAGCAGTTTGCACACAAGTTGCATTGATTTTGGGCACCCGTGCCCATGAAGGAGAAAATGATGGGTTCGATGAGCATTTGGCACTGGGTAATCGTGCTGGTCGTGGTGGTGCTGCTGTTCGGCACCAAGAAACTGGGCAACGTCGGTTCCGACATCGGCAAGGCCGTGAAGGGCTTCAAGGATGGCGTGCGCGGCGAGGAAGAAAAGTCGGCGAGCAATCCGGCCAATCCTGCAGCGCCGACCCAGCAGGTGGCGGACAAGTCGACGATCGACGTCGAAACCCGCGAAAAGCACCGTTCGTAATCCCGTCGCCGCCCCATGATCGACCTGGGACTGTCCAAGCTCGCCATCATCGGTGTGGTGGCGCTGGTCGTGATCGGCCCTGAAAAGCTGCCGAAGGTGGCGCGCATGGCCGGCACCCTGTACGGCCGCGCCCAGCGCTACCTGCACGACGTCAAATCCGAGGTCAGCCGCGAAATCCAGCTCGACGAGCTGCGCAACCTGCAGAAGGACGTGGCCGACAGCGCCGCCGAATTCCAGTCCGACATCGAGCACCATTTCTCGAGCGCGGCCCAGGAAGTGCAGTCGGCCTGGCAGGGCGACATCCAGCCGAGCGCCCCGGCGCCGAGCGCGACCGTCGACGACATCGAGCGCAAGGCGCGCGACTTCCGGCGCAAGAAGCTGGTGCGTTCCTCGGCCGTTCCCGCCTGGTACAAGCATCGCCACGGCGGCAAGACCCGGGTCTTGTCGGGCGCCGCGCGCGTGCGCAAGTTCCGGCCCGGCGTGAAATCCTCCAATAGTTCTTTTTTCTAGATGACGACCGAAGAAGCGCCAGTCGAAGAAACCTTCATCTCCCACCTCGTCGAACTGCGCGACCGCCTGGTCAAAGCCATCATCGGCGTGGCGGTGGTCTGCATCGCGCTGATGATCTGGCCGGGGCCGAAGGAGGTCTACGATTTCCTCGCTTTCCCGATGCTGCAGTCGCTGCCGACGGGCGCGAAGATGATCGCGACCGGCGTCGTCTCGCCCTTCCTGGTGCCGATGAAAGTCACGCTGATGGTGGCGCTGATCATCGCGCTGCCCTGGGTGTTCTACCAGATCTGGGCCTTCGTGGCCCCCGGCCTGTACGCGCACGAAAAGCGCCTGGTGCTGCCCTTGGTAATCTCGTCCTCGCTGCTGTTCATCGGCGGCGTCGCGTTCTGCTACTTCCTCGTGTTCGGCCGCGTGTTCCACTTCATCGCCGAATTCGCGCCCTCGTCGATTGCCGTGATGCCGGACATCGAGAACTACCTCGACTTCGTGATGTCGATGTGCCTGGCCTTCGGCGCCACCTTCGAGGTGCCGGTGGTGGTCGTGATCCTGGTACGCATGGGCATCGTCAGCATCGAGAAACTGAAATCCGTGCGCCCCTACATCATCGTCGGCGCCTTCGTCATCGCGGCCATCGTGACGCCGCCGGACGTGGTCAGCCAGCTGGCCCTGGCCATTCCGATGTGCCTGCTGTTCGAGCTGGGCTTGCTGGTGGCGCCGATGTTCGTGCGCATGACGCAGGCGCCCGAGGAACCGGCGTAAGCGGTCGGAACGGAATCGAAAAAAAACCGGAGCCTGGCTCCGGTTTTTTTGTGCCTGGACGCCGTTTATTTCGCCGGCTTCGCCTTCCGTGTGCGGATGTGGTCCAGCACCTCGTGCTCGCGGTCGGCAGCGACCAGTTGCGCCGGCGTCTGCTTGTCGAAGGCCTCGAGCGGCGCATTCATCCAGGCATTGGCCGCGTCGTCGTTGCCGACCACGCCTTTTATTTCATGCATGACCGCGTAATAGGCTTGCGCCTTGCGTGACTGGGCTTCAAAGCGGGCGCGCAGTGCCGTCAGTGAGGCGGGCGTGAGTTGTTCGTCGTTGCTCATGCAGTGTCGTGAGTGAAAGCTGAGGGAGGGGGCGGATGCGCCATCATACATGCCTTGATGGTCAGGCGGGCGTCGCCACCGTTGGCAGCGATCGGAGAGGCAGGCGTGGACGGTGAAGAACGGATTCGCGCGTTGCGAATCCGTTCCTGTTTTCCCCTATCAGAAGCGGTAGTTCAGCTCCACCCAGCCGGCGCGCCCCACCGGACTGTAGTTACCGACCGGGTAGTAGGGCCAGCCGCCGCTGTCGTCGCGCTTGATCTTGTTGGCGACGTTGTTGACGATGAGGCTCAGCGTCAGCTTGTCGTTGTACCGGTAGACGGTCGACAGGTTCACCAGGGTCGTCGGCGTCAGGTAGGCATCCTGGGCGCCATTCGGAATCTTGCCGTAGCGTGTGGCCGACAGGGTATTGGTCCATCGGCCCGCCGTCCATGCCAGGCTGGCGCCCAGTTTTTCCGGCCAATCGGTGTTCCACAGCGCGTGCAGCAGGTCTTCCACCGGGTCGCCGTCGAACTGCTGGTAGCGCTGCGTCAGCGTCTTCGAATAGTTGGCGCGCAGGTGGAAGTCGCCCCAGCGCGTGCCGCGCAGTGCGTAGCGCAGGGTGGCGTCGATGCCGCTGGTCTCCTGTTGCGCCGCGTTGATCGGATTGACGCGGATCTCGCGGATCTCGCCCGGTTTGTTCAGCGCGGTCAAAGGATGGCGCTGTACGCGGCTCAGGGTATCCACGCAGGAAGGCGAAGCGATGTCATCCTCGCCAAGACGGCACCTTGCCTCGTCGCGCAGCAGCTGGTCGGCCGACAGGTTGGTCACCAGGTTGTCGATCTTGAAGCGCCAGTAGTCGAGCGAGGCGTCGAAGGCGCCGTTCGGCGACCAGACGATGCCGAGGCCCGACGATTTGCCCTTCTCGGACTTCAGGTCGCGGCTGCCGATCTGCACGTAGTCGGCGCCCGGCGACACGTTGGCGAATTCGCAGCTGTCGACCGGCTGGCCGGCCAGGGCGCAGCGGTAGTAGTCGGTGGTGGACGAGTAATAACCGGTCCCGCGCGCCTTGTAGATGTAGTTCATGTCCGGCGCACGGAAGCTCGTCGCATGCGTTGCGCGGACCAGCAATTCGCGCGACGGGCGCCACCCGAGTCCGCCGTTGTAGGTGAAGCGGCCATCGCTGCGGCCTGCGAATTCGTAGCGGTCGTAGCGGCCGGCCAGCGTGGCATTGAGAGGCGCCAGCAGCGGGATGCTGAGCTCGGCGCCGAGCGCGGCGCGCGAACGGGTGCCTCCCGCGTCGACGGTCGGCGTCGCCACGTTGAAGTAGCCCTGGTTGATGCGCGGATCGGCCTTGTTGGTGTACCCCTGGCGTCCCGCTTCGGCGACGGCGGCCAGCTTGAGGGGGCCGGCCGGCAGCTGCAGCAGCTCGCCGTTGGCGGACAGGCTCAGGGTATTGGTCCACGATTCGTCACGGGTATGCGAGAAGCCCGTGATGCTGTCGAACTCGGCCTGGGTCAGGGGTGTGGTCAGGCGGTTCGGGTCGGGCGCGTAGACCGGGATGCCGCTGGCGTCCGTGCCCAGTTTCGGGCCCAGGAAGAAGCTGTCGATATTGGCCAGCGCGCGCGGCACGTGGTTGCGGCTACGGTAGACGGAGGCGTTGTAGCTTGCTTCGTAATCCCACCCCGTCCCCGGCAGGCGGCCGCGCGAACCGAGCGTCACGGCGATGGCGTCGTCGTCCCAGCGGCGGTTGTAGCGCTCCACGCCGCCATACTCTTCCGGCGCGATGAACTTGGTCCATGCCTCGTAGGCGCCGGTATTGCGGTTGTTGAAGTAGCCGGCGCCGGTGGAGGACGAGGTCCAGCTCGGTCCGCGGGTATTGTTCCAGCTCTCGTTGCGCGAAACCAGCAGGTCGGCGAACAGCGTATGGCTGTCGTCCAGCGCATAGTTGGCGCTGCCGTAGGCGTTCGCGCTGCGGTTGCCGGTCTGTACCGTCCAGTGGGTGGGCGACGCCGCGGTGGAGACGCAGTAGCTGCCGCGACGCGGCGTGGCGTAGGTGGTGGCGGTGCCGCCGAACAGGTCGGACAGCGCGTTGCACGCATTGCCCAGGTCGATGTGGGTATTGGTGCGGACGTTGCGGCGCGACAGGATGTTGGTGGGCGTGCCGGACAGGCGGCGCGCCATGAAGTCGCGGTCCAGGCTCCACAGCGGATCGCGCTCGGACAGCTCCAGGGCGAACACGGTATCGAGCTTGCCTTCTCCGCCACCGCCGGACAGCTGCAGCCGGCGGTCGCCGCCGCCGCCGCGCGAGGTGGCGCCCACCTTCACGTTGGCCTCGAACCCCGATGCTTTCTTCTTCAGCACCACGTTCACCACGCCGGCAATCGCGTCCGAACCGTAGATGGCCGAGGCGCCGCCGTTGAGCACTTCGATGCGCTCGATGACGGCGGCCGGAATATTCGCCAGGTTGGTGAAGTTCACCGTACCTTCATAGGCAATCGGGAAATCGGCCAGGCGGCGGCCGTTGAGCAGCACCAGCGTGTGGTTCGGTCCCAGGCCGCGCAGGCTGATCGCATTGGCGGACGGCGTGAAGGTATTGCCGAAGTCGGCGCCCTGCACGAAGCCGCTGTTCTGCGTCAGGTTGTTCAGCGCGTCGAACACGTTGGCGTAGCCGCGGCGCGTGATGTCTTCCGCGCTGATGACGGTCACGGGCGACGGACCCTCCAGGCTGGCGCGCGGAATGCGCGAGCCCGTCACGACGACGGTCGAGGGAGCGGCCTGCTCCGGTTGATCGGGGTCCGCGGCAGGCGCCTGCGTTTGTGCGGACGCGTAGCCGGAAAACGAGCAGAAGGCGGCAAGCAGGCAGGCATGCAGGGGGCGTAAACGAAGTGGGTTGGCTGGCATCGAAAGCTCACGGGTATTGAGAGAAACGCAAGCTTAACTACCGGGACATTCTTCACAGAACGAATAAATTCGTGTGCCGATATGCAAGAAATAAATATAGAAAGAGCCCACGCCAGCAGCTTGCGCGCATGGAAGAAAAAACGCGCCTGCCTGAGCGATCGGGGCTGTAACCGACCCGATGAGCCAAATTTTCGACGGCAGCGATAAAAAAGCCGGGACCGCGGTCCCGGCAAATGCTGCGTCTGACCTGCTGTATCAGTTTGCCGGTGGACAGTTACCGATGATGTAGTAGCCGGGCGAGGTCTGCGCCAGGGTGCTGGTATAGAAAGTGTTGTTCAGCCCCATGTTCTGGTTCGAGCCGTTGGCCAGCGCATAGCCGCCGCTGTCGTGGGCGCGTCCCGCCTGCACGTGGCTGTAGTTGCTGGCCGTGCTCGTCGTGCAGACGAAGCCGGAACCGGTGGTGCCCGTGACCGTCGCCGAACGCGCGCTTTCCACGCCCCCGTTGCCGACGGCCGAGACCTGGTAGCTGTAGCTCGTCGCCGCGAGCAGGCCGGTATCGGTGTAGCCGGTCGCCGTGAGCGCCGTGCCGTTGACCTTGCTGCCGTTGCGGTAGAGGTTGTAGCCGGTGGCGCCGTTCGCGGCGTTCCAGCCCAGCGTGATGCTGCTGGCCGTGCTGCCGGTGACCGCCAGGCCGGCCGGCGGCTGCAGCGCCGGCGCCGTGCCGACCAGGAATTGCGGGATGGCGCAGGCACTTGAGGTCAGGCCGGTGCTGCTGTCGGTCGCGGTGACCGTGCCAGTGTAGTAGCCGTCCGCGCGGCCGCTGTAGGCCTTGCTGAAGCTGGCGCCGCTGCCGGCAGCAAGGTCGCTCACCGGCGTCGGCCCGTTCAATGTCACCTGGTAGCTGCCGATCGTGCCGCCGCTGGCCGCGCCGTTCACGGTGACGGTCGAGCCCGAAACGGTGGCGCTGCACGAATTCATCACGGGCGCCGCCGCGCGCGCCACGCGCAGGTTGTTCTTGAACCAGAAATCCATCACGAAGGAAGGGTAGTTGACCTTGGTCGCATCCACGTAATTGCTGTTCTGGCCGCCGGTCCCGGCCGGCCAGGCGTGTCCCATGCCGGTCACCGTGATCTCGGAGGTGCGCAGCTTGCCGTTGGCATCGCTATAGGGGATGCTGCTGCCGCCGGTCGGCACGCTGACCGTTGCGCCCTTGGTGAAGCTGCCGCCGTAGGCGATGCGCATGGCCGCCGCATCGAGCGGACCGTAGCCTTGCGCCACCGTGTAGTCGTTGGTGCCCCAGATGACGCCGGCGATCTGGGTCGCGAATTGCGGCGCATTGGTCCCGGCCAGGTTCTTGCAGTTGTTGCCGGCCGTGGTGGCGGTAAAGCCCGACGGGACCGCGCCGATCTGCGAAGTCGACACGCCCAGCGCCGGGCCGGCATTGATGCCGATGCCGGCGAAGATGTCGGGCGCCAGGCAGCCCATCACCATGGTCTGGGCGCCGCCCGAGGACAGGCCGGTGACGTAGACCTGCTTCGGGTCGATTGCGTACTGCGGGTTGCTGACGAAGCGGTTGATCAGGTCGAGCAGGATGCCCGAGTGGCCGGTGCTGCGGCTGTGCGTGGTCCTCGACCAGTCCCAGCAGTGCACACCATAGACGTTGCCGGTGGCGTTCGGCGCCAGGATCACGGCGCCGTACTGGTCGGCCACGGCTTTCCAGTTGTAGCCCTTGTCGCTGCTGCTGTCGATGACGTCGCCGGCCGCGGTCTGGGAACAGCCGTGCAGCACCAGCACCAGGGCGCGCTTGCCGGACGGCGCCAGCTCGGCGGCGGCCTGCTCGAGCTGGCGCGCGAGGGCCTGGCTCGCGAGGTGGATGAAGGCGTAGGAATTGCTCTTCAGGAGGTTCCCGGCGCGCGTGCGCCGGTAGGCGACGTCGGCGTCGATGCCTGCCGCCGTCAGGTCCAGCAGTACCGTCGCCAGCCTGTTTACCAGGCCGCCCAGCTGCTCGCCGGCGCCCCGGGCCGCCGCGCGGACGAGCTCCAGCAGCACCTCGCGCGGCGGCGCAGGNNGCGCTTGCCGGACAGTAGAGGGGCGGTGGCGGGCCAGTAGTAATAGCCGGTGAGGGCGCCGCCGTTGACGGTATCGCTGGCCCAGGTCTGGTTGGCGCTCCAGGTGCCGGGGCCGGCCTGGATCTGCGCCTGTGCCTGGCTTGCGGCGCTGGTGACGAGCGCCGCGGCAAGGGCGGCGTGCCGGGCCGCTCTGTGGAAGGAAAATGCCATTGAAGCCTCCGTTGCGTGATGCACTGCGATGGGCCCGGGCGCGCGAGGACGTGACGACGCCTCTCGGCGGCCGGGATCGATGACACGGGGGGAAAGCAGGCAGCCGGCGGCGGGTGCTAGGAAGACGGCAATGAAAGGAATTGCATGGCTTGTCTCCGGCTGTTTGTGTTGTGTGCGACGGGAGATCGCCAGCTTATTGTAGCCAGCGAACAATTGCACACAAGTGGAGCGCAAGCACGCCGTTTGTGCGGGTTTGCACAGGAGACCGGTCCTGCTTGAGTCGGTCTCTTGTTGAGTGCCGGATCAGGCGTTGTCGGTGAGGCTCGCCCGCAACTGGTCGAGTTGCTTCTTGAGGGCCGCGATGTCCTGCAGGCCGCAGCCGCTGGCGCACATCACTTGGGAAGGAAACTTGGCCGCTTCCTTGCGCATCTCGCTGCCGTGCTCGGTCAGCGAGATGATGACCTGGCGTTCGTCGTTCGCCGCACGCACCCGGTGCACCAGCCCGGCCTGTTCCATCCGCTTGAGCAGCGGCGTCAGGGTCGCCGAATCCAGCAGCAGGCGTTCGCCGATGCGCGATACCGTCTGCTCGTCCTGCTCCCACAAGACCATCAGGACCAGGTACTGCGAATAAGTGATGTCGAGCTTCTTGAGCAGCTTGCGATACAGCTTGCTCATCGCCAGCGACGTCGAATACAGGGCAAAGCACAGCTGATCGTCGAGCTGGGGAACGCCCTCTGCGGATTTGTTCTTGCGGTTCATGTCGCGAGTATAGGTAGCACACTATCTAATTGCAAGCGATTTCCAGGCGATGCCGTGCGAACGCGTCGAGGCGGGCCGCGCTTGGCGCGNNTCCTGGGCCGCCTGGCCGAGGGCGCTGCGCACTGCCGGCACGTCGCTGAGCGCGTTGAGCAGGCCGAAGTCGTGGATCATGCCGTTGTAGCGCACCGATTTCACTTCCACGCCGGCGGCATCGAGCTTGCGGCCGTAGGCTTCGGCTTCGTCGCGCAGCACGTCGAACTCGGCGGTCTGGATCAGCGCCGGCGGCAGGCCTTGCAGTTGCTCGAGGCTGGCCTGCAGCGGCGAGGCGTGGATTTCGCGGCGGGCGGCCTGGTCGCGAGTGTAGTTATCCCAGAACCAGACCATCATGTTGCGGGTCAGGAAGTGGCCGTTCGCGAACTGCTTGTACGAGGCGGTGTCGAAGTTCGCATCGGTCACGGGCCACAGCAGGACCTGGGAGCGCAGGGCAGGCGCGCCTTGTTCCTTGGCCATCAAACTGACCACGGCCGCCATGTTGCCGCCCACGCTGTTGCCGGCCACGGCCAGGCGCTTGCCGTCGACGCCGATGCGTGCGCCGTTCTCGGCGACCCAGCGGGTGGCAGCATAGGCCTCCTTGATCGCCACGCCATAGCCGGCTTCTGGCGAAGGCGTGTAGTTGACGAACACGGCGACCGCGCCGGAACCGGCCACCAGGTCGCGCACCAGACGCTCGTGGGTCGGATAGTCGCCCAGCACCCAGCCGCCGCCATGGAAGAACATGAAGGCCGGGAGAACCCCTTTCAAACCGGCCGGCCGCACGATGGTCAGCTTGACCGGCTTGCCGTCCAGCTCGACGGTCCTTTCGCTGACGTCGGCCGGGGCCAGCTTCGATTCGGCGCCTGCCTGCGCGCCGACCAGCACGGCGCGGGCTTCCTGCGGCGTCATCTGCTCGATCGGCTTGCCGCCTTCGATGGCTTTCAGGAAGCTGGCGGTCTGGCGTTCGACGCCCGGCAGGCTGCCGGCGCCGGCGCTGGCGCTTGCCGTTGCGGCGATCAGGGCGGCGGCGATCAGGGTCTTGGTGGTTGTCATGGTGTTCTCCTTAATGTGCGATTAGATAGCGTGCTACTTTTCAGTTTTGTTTGTGGAACCTGTTTGCGGCCTTACTCGGCGCTGGCCGCTTCTTCGATCAGCCTGGCGACGGCAGCAGGGTGCGAGCTCATGACCACGTGGGAAGCACCGGGGATCTCGACGGTCTTGCGGGATTTGGCGCGCTCGGCCATGAAGCCCAGTGCCGCAGCCGGGATATTCTTGTCGCCGGTGCCGTAGATGAAGTAGGACGGCAGCTGCTTCCATGCCGGGACGCCCGCTGCTTCGGTCAGGGCGGCCTCGGCGATCGGACGTTGGGCGACAGCCATCAGGTCGGCTTGCGCTTGCGGCAGGTCGGCGGCGAACTGTTGATGAAATTTGTCCTGGTCGATGTAGAAGTCCTTGCCGCCGTCCGCCAGGAGCACCGGCTTGGCGAGCGCGCTGCCAAGGGTACTGCCCGGATAGCGGCCAGACAGTTCAAGGGCAGTCTCCCCTTGGTCCGGCGCGAAAGCCGCGACATAGACCAGGCTCCTGACGTTGGCCTGACCCTGTGCTGCGGCCGAGATGACGGCGCCGCCGTAGGAGTGGCCGACCAGGACCACCGGACCGTCGACACTCTTGACGATGTTGGCCACCGAGACCGCATCACCCTTGACGCTGCGCAGCGGGTTGGCGGCGCCGATGACCTTGTAGCCGTCGGCACGCAGCTTGGCGGCGACGCCATTCCAGCTGGTCGCATCGGCGAACGCGCCGTGCACCAGGATGACGGTTGGCTTGACCTGTGCCGCAGGGGCGGCGATGGCTGGCACGGCGGCGCTGCCGAGGACCGAGAGGGCGAGGGCGATGTGTTTGATGGCTTTCATGATGCTTCCTTTTGTTTAACGTGCGATTAAATAGTGTGCTACTTATCTGGCAGAAGCCGGCTGGCCAAACCGGGGCCGCCATCTTCCGTTTCTACTGCCGTGTTACCCATGTTGCCGGAAGGCGCACACCGGGCTTGATCCGTCTCGGGAGGAGAGACTGGTCTGCCGCTGTGCTTGCGATCCATGTGAAGCAGTATAAGTAGTGCGCTATTTAATTGCAAGCGATTTATAAATTATTTTTTTGCATTGTCGGCGCCGGCCCGTATCCGGCCAGCGCAGGCCGCCGGCGCCGCAGGAAAGGCCAGGGTGGCTGCCCGCCGGGTCTTCCGCCGAGGCGAAAAAAAACCGGGACGCCGTCCCGGTTCTCGTTTGCCGCCTGGCGACCAGGCAATCAGTCGCGCATCAGCTCCGCGATCATCTTCACCGGCGCATTGCCGTAGCTGAGGAACTGGTCATGGAAGGCCTTCTGGTTGAAGCGCTCGCCCAGCGCCTGCTTGCGCTGCTCGCGCAGTTCCATGATCTCGGCGTAGCCGCTGAAGTAGCTGGTCAGCTGCACCGACGAGAGCTGCACGCGGCGCCACTTTTCCGCCGCTTCCTGGCGCGTCTGGAAGGCCTGGCGCACCAGCAGGTCCATGGCCTCGTCCTGCTTCATGCCCAGCACGTGGACCGAGTAGTCGAGGATGGTGTTGGTCACGCTGCGCAGGTTCCACTTCGAGTACATCAGCCACATCTCGGGCGCGTTGCCGCCGTAGCCGGATTCGAGCATCATGCGCTCGCCGTACACGGCCCAGCCCTCGACCATGGCGCCGTTCCCGAACAGGGACTTGACCAGGGAAGGCGAGCGGTTGGCGTGCACCAGCTGGGCGTAGTGGCCGGGAATGGCTTCGTGGATGTTCAGGATCTGCAGGATCCACTCGTTGTACTCGCGCAGGCTGCTCTCGGCCTGCTCGGCGGACAGGCCGTCGAGCGGCGTGACGTTGTAGTAGGTGCGGTCCTTCGGACGGTAGGGGCCCGGCGCGTCGATGCTGGCGCCGGCCACGCCGCGCTGGTACATCGGCGTCTCGCGTACTTCCAGCGGCTTGTTCGGGTCCAGCGTGAGCAGGTCGTGCTTGATGACCCAGTCCTGCAGCTCCGGGATCTGGCGCCGGATCTCGGGCAGGAAGTTCTCGCGCGCGACGTGGCGGCTCGACAGCTTATCGATCAGCATGCCGATCTTGCGGAAGCGGTCGTTCGGCTTCGGTGTGTTCGCCATGTAGCGCGGCCACAGTTCGTCCGAGATCGCGTCCATGCGCGCCAGCAGTTCCTCGCGTGCGCTGAGTGCCTTGCGGTAGGTCTGCTCGGCGCTGCTGGCCGACTGGATCTCGAGCGCGAACTTCTGTTCATACAGCGCCTTGCCGATCCGGAAAGGCCGCGCCTGGCCGTTCTGCGCTTGCGTCTTTTCCAGGTTGCTCAGGTAGTCGACATAGCCCAGCACCGCGCTGCCGGCATTCGCGATGCGCTGCGCGAAGATCGCCTTTTCCTGGACGTTCAGGATCGAGTCCTGGGCCGCCTGGCCGAGGTCGGCCAGCACGGCCAGCGTGCCCGGCGCTTGCGAGATCGCCAGCTGGGTGTGCTCGCGCGTCGGGTTCTTGATCGTCGCTTGCGCCGCCTGGTAGTAGGCCGGCACTTCGGCCAGGCGCTTGAGGATGGTGCGCAGGCGCTGGGCCTTGGCCGCGTACTCGGTGTTCAGGATCAGGTCGAGCGGCTGGGCCACGTTGTACAGCGAAGGATTCCACTCGAATTCGCGGAAGGTGGTCAAACGCCATATGTCGGTCTCGAGCTTGTTGATCAGGAGCGCGACGTCGGTGCGCTGGCGCGGCGACATCTGGCGCGCGTCGAGCTTGCGGAACTTCTCGAGCCATTCGTTGGCGAACGCCAGCTTCTTGGCGCGGGTGGCGTCGTCGGGAATCGTCAGGTTGGCGGCGGCGTCGAACTTGCCGACCGCGATGCCGCCTTCCGGATCGATGCGCCACAGCGCGGTCAGGTACTGCATGCTGTACGAGTCGGCGCGACGGTCGAGGCGCTTTTCGGATACGGCCTGGCGCGGCGCGGCGGCTGCGACGGCCGCGCCGCTGGCGGCGGCAGCGGCGGCAGCCTTGCCCTTGCCCTTCGATTTGCCCTTGGCGGCAGGCGCCTTGGCTTTCGAGGAGGTTTTGGATTTGACTACCTTGGCCGCCTTCGCTTTGGTGGTCTTGGTCGGCTTGGCGCTGGCGGGCGCCAGCACGAGGCTGGCGACAATGGCTGCCAGCGCGAGTTTCGTTTTCATCATCGTCATCTGCCCTGTGGAGTGTAGATCGGGGCGCCGGCCGCGCCGAGATGCGGGCCAGCGCGCCAGAGTAGCACCATTCAGCCTGCTTGCGGGCTGCTGAAACATTACGTCACGTTTCGCGCAAGAGCGCCCCGCGCCCTTATCTGTCCACTATCGGGTCCGCTTGCAAAAGCGTCAATGATCACACGGATGGCACGCGAACGGCAAATGGAGATTCAACGCGCCAGTCCCTGCTGCAGCATCGCCAGCATGTCGGCCGGGGACATGCGCGCCGCCATGTCGCCGCCTTCGAGCAGGCTTTCGGCCAGGTCGCGCTTGTGGTGGTGCAGTTCGACGATGCCTTCCTCGATCGTGTGGCGCGCCACCAGGCGGTAGATCGTCACCGGCCGCTGCTGGCCCATGCGGTGGGCACGGTCCGAGGCCTGGTCTTCGACCGCCGGGTTCCACCACGGGTCCATGTGGATCACGTAGTCGGCCGCCGTCAGGTTGATGCCGACCCCGCCCGCCTTCAGGCTGATGAGGAACAGATCGCCCTCGCCGGCCTGGAAGGCGTCGACCCGCTTCTTCCGCTCCTGCATCGGGGTCGACCCGTCCAGGTACTGGTACACGATGCCGCGCGCATCGAGGTGCTTGCGGATCAGGGTCAGGTGGTCGACGAACTGGCTGAACACCAGCACCTTGTGGCGGTTGTCCAGCAGGTCGTCGATCAGGTGCGCAAAGGTGGACAGCTTGCTGCTGGCGATGCCGATGCCCGGCGCCACCAGCTCCGGATTGCAGACGGCGCGGCGCAGCCGCATCATCTCGGCCAGGATCGCGATCGATTTCTGGCTCTCGGGCGCCTCCAGCGCGGCCAGTTTATCCAGCGCCTCGCGCCGCAGCGATTCGTACAGGGCCGCCTCTTCCTGGGTCAGTTCGACCGGGATCACGATCTCGGTGCGCGGCGGCAGCTCGGTCAGCACCTGGCTCTTGGTGCGGCGCAGGATGAAGGGCTGCGTCAGGCGCCGCAGGCGCGCCCGCGCCCCCGCTTCGGCGCGCTTGTCCTGGGCCTTTTCGATCGGGCCGGCAAAGCGCAACTGGAACTGGTCGGCATTCCCCAGCAGGCCCGGATTGATGAAGCGGAACAGGTTCCACAACTCGCCCAGGTGGTTCTCCAGCGGCGTGCCGGTGGCGATCATGCGGAACTCGCCGCGCAGCGCCATCACTGCCTGCGAGCGGCGCGTCGCGGCGTTCTTGAATGCCTGGGCTTCGTCGAGCACGATGGTGTGCCAGGTCTTCTTCGCGAACAGCGGCGCTTCCAGCTGCAGCAGGCCGTAGCTGGCCACGATCACATCAAAAGCGCCGGCGTTCTCGACCATGTCGGCGCGCTCGCCCGGGCCGAACAGTTTGACGTTCAGGGTCGGCGCGAAGCGCGCGGCCTCGGCGATCCAGTTGGTGCAGACGGAAGTGGGCGCCACCACCAGGGTCGGACCGTTCGGCGCGCGCAGCAGGATCAGGGCCAGCGCCTGCAGGGTTTTACCGAGACCCATGTCGTCGGCCAGGCAGGCGCCCACGCCCCAGTGCGCCAGGCGCGCCAGCCACTCGAAACCTTCGCGCTGGTAGTCGCGCAGTTCGGCCTGCAGGGTCGAAGGCAGCTGCGGAACATATTCGGCGTTCTCCGCCATCTTCTGCAGGTGGGCGCGCCAGGCTTTGTCGGCTTCGACGCCGCCGGCGTCCAGCGCCAGCTCCTCCAGCGCGAAGCTGGCCAGCGGATGCACGCGCAGCGCGTCTTCGTTCGCATCGGTATAGGCGGCCAGGTCCGTCAGCCTGCGGTGCAGTTCGTTCGTCAGGGCCAGGAACTGGTTGTCGCCCAGCGCCACGAAACGGCCTTCGCTGCCGCGCAGTTTTTCCAGCAGCGAGACCAGGTCGAGCACGCGGTTCTCGTCGACCACGACTTCGCCGTTGGCGGCGAACCAGTCCTTGTCGCGCTTGATGGTGAGACGCACGGACTTGGACGAGACCTTTTTGCTGACCCTGAACGGCTCGCCCTCGGGCCAGCCGATCACGACTTTCGAGGCATCGAGCTCCTGCAGTTCGCTCACCAGTTCCAGGCAGGCCAAAGGCTGGCCGAGCAGCCATTCGTCGTGCTCTTCCTCGGCGCTTTCCAGCGCGCGGCAGTCCGCCAGCAGCTGGCGCTGGCTTTCGCGTTCGGCGTTCAGGTCGCGCCTGGCTTCGGTGCGGATGCCGTTCACGTCGGCGATGACGCGCTCGGCGCCGCTGCCCGGCGCGTAATAGGCGCCGGTGTCCGGCAGCGGACGCACCAGGATGCGGATGCGCAGGCCCTGCCCATAGGGCAGCAGGTGCACGTGCAGGCGCGGATCGGCGTCGATGCGTTCCAGGTCGGCCGCGCTGCCGCCGATGTCCGACTGCACCGTGACGATCGACGAGATCGCACTGATCGCCTGCAGCACCCGCACCTCGGCTTCCAGCGGCACCACCAGGCCCTCGCCGACGATGGCGCCGATGCGGTGGTGCTCGTCGCGGATGCGCACCACGCGCAGCCGGGTCGGCGATTCGCGGGTGACGACCACGTCGCCATCGGCGAACCGCACGGGCGGACGCAGCGAGATCGTCACGTGCTCGCGGTCGGCTTTCACCAGCAACTCCGGTTCGCCCGGTAGCAGTTCGATCCGGGTGCCCGGGGAATCGAACCAGAACAGCAGCGGGTGGCCGATCAGCGCGGCCACTGCCTTGTCGAGGTCGAAGTCGTAGCGCAGGCCGCTGCCGTAATGCTGGCGCTGGGCGACGATGCAGGCCACCACCTGCAGGTCCTGGGCCGTGAGGAAGTCGAGGTTGGCCGCTTCGTCGAGCAGGCGCTTCAGGCCAACCGGGCGGCCGCGGCTCCAGCCGCCCTGCGCATCGCGCTTCTGCTCGCGCGGCTCGATTTCCTGGACACCGCCCAGGTGCGGATCGTAGCGCAGCAGCCAGACCAGGCGCGATTCCTTCACCACCTCGACGTTCACGGCCGGCTGCAGGTTGATCAGGGCGTTCAGCTGGCGTTCCCAGGGCTGCTCGCGCTCGAACCAGTGGCTCATGTCGGTGAAGCGGTGGCGCTGGCGCAGGGCGATTGCGCGCTGCTCGAAGCTAATCCCGCCCAGTTGCCCCAGCAGGCCGGCCAGCTGGGCGCTGAGGAAATCGAAGCCGGCGGACTCGGACAGCGCCAGGGATTCCTCGAGCTGCGCGCGCCGGTTCGACAACTGCGGCATGCCCAGCCACCAGTGCAGCAGGGCCCGGAACATCACGGGCTGCAGCGCGCTTTCCCAGCTGCGCGAGGGCAGCACCTCGGCGTCGACCGTGCCGCCGCGGATCTGGCGCAGCATGCTCAGTTGCTGGTAGACGGCGGTGTCGTGGCTCTGCACGGCGCGCGTGGCGCTGTCGAGGTAGCTCTCGACGGCCTTCTGGTGCTTGGCGTCGCCGCGGCGCAGCAGGGCCGCCACGTACAGGTGTCCGCCGATGCCGCTGAAAATCGCCTTGCGTTTGCCGGTCTCGCGGCGCAGCAGTTTCAGCGCGGCGTCGAACCCGGCGAGGGCTTCGTCGAGGTGGTCGCGCAGCAGCAGGATCACGCTGCGGTAGAACAGGGCGGCCGAGTCGTCCAGTTCAGCCAGCAGGGCGCCGGCGTCATCCAGCCGGCCGCACAGGATCAGGTGCTCGGCCAGCGCCACGCGCAGGGCCATCGCCGCGCCGCCCAGGGCGACGTGGTGTTCCGCATACGCGCGGATCGCGGGCGCGGCGGCCGGTTCGCGCTGGACGTGATTGACCAGCACGGCAAGCACGTCGTCGCGCAGGGCCGGGTTGATGCGCTCGATCAGGTCGGGCTCGAAAGGGCGGGCGCAGATGTCGACCAGCGGATGCAGGTAGGCCGCCTCGTGGCAGCGCAGGCAGGCGGCCAGCAGCGGCGCCACCGTCTTCGGGCCGTCGCCGCCGATGAGCGCCATGCGCAGCAGGGCCAGGCCCTGGCGGTAGCTG
>DEKZ01000195.1:0-296 GCA_002354135.1 Massilia sp. UBA2709
TTTGCCTGCCTCGAGACCGAAGCCTTCGCCGCCGGCGACGCGCGGCGCTTCGAGACGCGCCTGGCGCGCCTCGACCTGGGCGCGCGCCAGACCCGCCTGGCCATCCCCTTCCAGGAAGTGACCAGCCACCTGGTCTACCTGCCGCCGCAAGGCGGCAAGGAAGGCGCCGACCGCCGCGTGGCCGAGCTGCGCGAGCGCGGCGTGACCAATTTCTTCATCATGCAGGGCGATTCGCCGCTGCGCTGGGCGGTGTCGCTGGGCGTGTTCAAGACCGAGGCGGGGGGCCCCCCCCCGGC
>DEKZ01000195.1:459-2770 GCA_002354135.1 Massilia sp. UBA2709
GGCACCTGTGCCCACGCTGTCGTGCCCGTGCAATCCACCACGGTGTCTGGACCGCCTGAGGCGCCTGCCACCCACGATCCGATTTACCGCTTCACCACGATCGGCTTGATCCCCAACCCCGACGGCAATCCCTTTGCCGCTTCCTGCGCCGCCGCGCGCGTCTCGAACGGCCCGCCATACAGGCGGTTCACCGAACCGCTCGGCACGATCTCGATGGCGCCGACCTCAACGCCCGCGTCCGCCAGTTTGCGGCTCATTTCCTGCGCCTTCTCGGCCCGGCTGTAGGAACCCAGTTGCAAGTAGAACTGCTTGCTTGCCGCTTTCTCCCCGGCGACCGGCAGCGCCTGGGCCACGGCGGCGCTGTCGGACTGCACGCGGTCTTCCAGCATCAGGGCCGCGATCTCCGGCGGCGCCTCGACCGCCTGCGCCTGCGAGGTGGCGGCGCGGCGCTCCGAGGCGACGCGGATCTCGTCGCCGGGGAACAGGCGCTCGAGTTCGACCTCGTGGCTGCCCTTGCCCAGCAGGCCGAGCTTCAGCGCGGCGGTGTAGGAAACGTCGACGATGCGGCTGGCGTGGAAGGGACCGCGGTCGTTGATGCGCACCACCACCGAGCGGCCGGTGGCCACGTGGGTGATGCGTGCGTACGACGGAATCGGCAGCGTCGGGTGCGCCGCCGTCATCTTGTACATGTCGTAGGGTTCGCCCGAGGACGTCTTCTGGCCGTGGAACTTGACGCCATACCAGCTGGCGACGCCCTTCTGGACAAACGGTTCCTCGTTCAGGATCGGGGTATAGGTCTGGCCGAAGACGGAGTACGGACGGTTCGCCCACTTGGCGTAGGGCTCGTCTCTGACCACGGCGTCGGGCGTGAATTCCAGCCCTTCCGGGATATCCGTGCCCGGGCCGTCGTCCTTGTAGTAACCGCCGCGGCCGGAATTGGCCGGCGGCAACTTGGGCGACAAGGGCGCATGCTTGGCGACTTTATGTTTCCACGGCAGCGGGATCAGGGTCTTGTTTTCTCCTGTCGTCCCGCAGCCGGTCATCAACGCTGCCAACGCGATGACCACTGGGAGAGTTCTCGAAGCGGTCATGCGCGTCCTCTTCCTTTAGGTCTGCACCAGCTTGCGGTGCCTTTGAATGCTCATCAATATACCAGCGCCGAGCCCGAGCGTAATGAACGCAGTTCCGCCATAGCTCATGAAAGGCAGCGGAACTCCGACCACGGGAAGGATCCCACTCACCATGCCCATGTTAACAAAGGCATAAGTAAAGAAGATCATCGTGATCGCGCCGGCCAGCAGCCGGGAGAACATATTCGGGGCATTGGCCGCAATCATCATGCCGCGGCCGATCAGCAGCAGGTAAATTACCAAAAGAAATAGGTTCCCGACAAGCCCAAATTCTTCCGAATAGACCGAAAACAGGAAGTCGGTGGTCTGTTCGGGCACGAACTCGAGCTGGCCCTGGGTGCCCTGGTGGTAGCCCTTACCGGTCATGCCGCCCGAGCCGATCGCGATCACCGACTGGATGATGTGGAAGCCCTTGCCCAGCGGATCCGAGGTCGGGTCGATCAGGGTCATCACCCGTTCGCGCTGATAATCGTGCAACATGGACCAGGCCACCGGCAGGCTGGCCGCGCCGGCCACGGCAAGCGCGACCAGGATCTTCCAGGACAGGCCGGCCAGGAAGATCACGTAGAAACCCGAGGCGCCGACCAGCAGCGCGGTGCCGAGGTCGGGCTGCTTGGCGATCAGCGTGAACGGGATGATCAGGAGCACGGCCGCGACCAGGTAGGACTTCCACTCCCCTACCCTGGCGCGCTGCTGGAAGTACCAGGCAATCATCAGGGGTGTCGCGATCTTCATGATCTCGGAGGGCTGGATGTCGACCCCCACGTGCAGCCAGCGTCGCGCCCCCTTCTTGATGATGCCGAACATCGCCACCGCCACCAATAGCGCGACGCCGAAGGTGTAGACCGGCACCGCCAGCCGCATCAGCATCTGCGGCGGCACCAGCGCGGCCATCCACATGATGCCGAAGGCCAGGATGAAGTTGCGCATCTGCGCCTCGACCCGACCCGGGAATTCGTGGCCGGCCGAGGACATGGTGATCATGCTGGTCGTGAGCAGCATAAAGAGGACCATCGCCAGCGGCCAGTCGAACACGGTGAAATACGGCTTCAGGCGGCGGCTGAGCGAGCGCCGCTCCGGATAATAGGCCATCTGCTTACTCCTTGGTGGTGGCGGGCGGCGTGACGGCGATCACGGCCGGTTTGGCCGGGGCCGGGGCTGCGGGAGCCGTCGTGGCGGGC
>DEKZ01000212.1 GCA_002354135.1 Massilia sp. UBA2709
GGCTGGAGCCGGTCAGTCGCCAGCCTGGCGGTTGAGCGCTAGCGTGGACCGCGGCCCGGGCAGCGGTCTGTCCGGGCAGGGGTTCTGGCTGCGCCCTACCCAGTAGCTGGGGGGGGGCGCTGGCACGGCCGCCGCCGCCGGTGCATGGCGCCCGGCACGGATGCAGCCTTGCCTGCTTCAAGCCGCGCCCAGCGCCTTGTCGATCGCAGCCGACAGCGAGGCGTGATCCGAGTCGCCCTCGTAATGCTCGCCGTTGATGAAGAAGGTGGGCGTGCGGTTCGCGCCCAGTGCGCGCGCCTGGTCGGCATGGAGGTCGACGCGGTCGCGGTAGCGGGCGTTCTCGACCTCGTCGTCGAAACGGTCGACGTCCAGGCCCAGGGTATCGGCGATCGCCGACAGGGCGCCGGCGTCGAGCTTGTCCTGGTTCGCGAACAGGACGTCATGCATTTCCCAGAACTTGCCCTGGGCGCCGGCCGCTTCCGCCGCCTCTGCGGCCGCCTCGGCAAACGGATGCTTGTCGGCCAGCGGCAGGTGCCGGAACACCAGGGCCAGCCGGTCGCCGTGGCGGCCTTGCAGTTCCGTCAGCGCCGCATGCGCGCGGGCGCAGAACGGGCACTGGAAATCGGCGTATTCAATCAGGGTGACGGCCGCGTTCCTGTTGCCACGCAGGTGATCGTCTTCCGAGATGCTCAGTTCCTTGCTCATCCATGCCTCCATGGTGATACCGGCGGCGCCGGCCTTGGCAGGTATGATGGCATGAGGCGGCGGCGGAGCGACGCAGGTTTCCGGGCGTCAGCGCCGCCACAGCACAGCCCGGCAGGGCGATCAGAACACGCACATCTTGTTCGCCTCCTCGCGCAGCCAGCCGCGAAAGTCCGGATGGGCAATCGCGATCAGCTCCTGGGCGCGCTGCTTGGCCGACTTGCCGCGCAACTGGGCCACGCCGTATTCGGTCACCACGTAGTTGACGTCGTTCTTGCTGGTGGTGGCGTGGGTGCCGGGCGTGAGCGTGGGCACGATGCGCGAGATGGTCCCGTCCTTGGCGGTGGAGGGCAGCACGATGAAGGACTTGCCGCCGCGCGAACGGTTGGCCGCGCGCACGAAGTCGACCTGGCCGCCGGTGCCGGAATAGGGCAGGTGGGCGATGCTCTCGCTGCCGCACTGGCCCAGCAGGTCGACCTGCAGGCTGGCGTTGATCGACACCAGCTTGTCGTTCTGTCCGGCGATGTAGGGGTCGTTGGTGAAGTTCGACGGATGCATCTCCAGCATCGGGTTCTGGTGCATGAATTCGTAGAGGCGGCGCGAACCGAGCGCGAAGGTCGCCACCATCTTGCCCGGCAGCAGGGTCTTGCGGCGGTTGGTGACGGCGCCGCACTCGACCAGCTTCAGGATGCCGTCGCCGATCATTTCGGTATGAACGCCCAGGTCGTGCTTGTGCGTCAGCTGCATCACCACCGCGTCGGGAATGCCGCCATAGCCGATCTGCAGGGTCGAGCCATCCTCGATCATGTCGGCCACGTGCTTGCCGATGGCTTCCTGCACGGCGCCGATGGCGGGCAGGCCGACCTCCAGGATCGGGTCCTCGCTTTCGACCAGCGCCGTGACCTGCGAGATGTGCACGTGGCACTGGCCGTGCGCGAAGGGCACGTTGGGGTTCACTTCCAGCACCACCACGCGCGCCCTGGCCACCGCCGCCATGGTGTAGTCGGCGCCCAGGCTGAGCGCGAACCAGCCCTGCGGGTTCATGCTCGAGGCCATGGCGAACACCACGTCGGCCGGCATCAGGCCGCGTTCGATGAGGGCGGGAATTTCGGAAAAATAGTTCGGGATGAAGTCGCACCAGCCGCCCTGGCCGCCGCCGCGCGAGGCGCCGCCGAAGAACAGGGCGGCATGGCGCACGTGGCGGGCCGTGTCCTGCTCGAAATAGCCGTACTTGCGCATCGCCAGGATCTGCGCGACGCGGATGCCTTGCCAGCGCCTGCGATGTTCCGACAGGGCCGTGAGCAGGGTCGGCGGCTCGCCGACCCCGGTCGGTACGATGATCATGTCGTTGTCGCGCAGGTGAGCCAGCGCATCCTCGGGGTTCGTGCGCCTGGACTGGTAGAGTTCCTGGACCGTCTGCATTGCCGTCTCCATCGTTGTGGTTGTCGTCGCCGCCGTGCCGTGGCAGGCCGGATCGTTCCGCCAGCGTAACGCCTGAACCTGACACGGACTTGACGGACCGGCCGGAAGCGCGCGCCGTTGTCCCTCATGGCGGCAGATAATTGTTCTATCGGTCTTGCTGTATCGGTCGCATGGAGGTCTACCATGAAACGCGCCAAACACTCGAAACCCTATCGCGCGGCCCAGATCGCCCTGGCCCTCGTGGTGGCGCTGGTCGCCGCCGCTGCCGCGCATTCGGCCCAGCCGCAGTCATCGCAGCCACAGTCATCGCAGCCNNTCGCCACAGGCCCCGCCGCACCTGACGCCTACGCCCGCGCCAACCGGCCCCAGCTACGGCCCGGTACTGCACCCGCAGGCGACGAAATCCGAACCCGGCGCCCAGCCCGAGCAGAGTCCGCAAGCCCAGGAGGAAAAGGCCGGCGGCATGCCCCTGCAACCGCGCCACCAGGAAGTCGATCCGTCGGCGCGCCCGGCGCCCCAGCAGAAGGACCCCGCGAAGACGGATGGGAAGCAGGACAAGAAGAAGCAGGCCGGGGTGGCGCCGCGCCGCTCGGTCCAGCAGCAGGTCGCGCGCGTGCCCGAGGTCCAG
>DEKZ01000211.1 GCA_002354135.1 Massilia sp. UBA2709
CCCACCGCGCGCGGCGCCTGGATGCTGGCGCGCCGCCGCGCCGGGCGGGTCTTGAGCATCGCTTCGCTCACGCGCCGCCTCGATGCCTTGCCGAGCAGCCTGCCGCCGCCGGCGCGCCCCTACGCCGCCTGGTTCGAAGGCATCGGCTGCTTCGACCTCGGCGCCATGCGGCGCCTGCCGCGTCCCGGCCTGCAGCGGCGCTGCGGGCGAGAACTGCTCGACATGCTGGACGCTGCCTACGGCATGGCGCCCGAGCTGTTCGAATGGATCGCGGCGCCGGCCAGTTTTCACGCGAAGATCGAACTCTTCGACCGGCTCGAGAACGCCGAGGAGTGCCTGGCGGGCGCCCAGCGCCTGGTGCAGCAACTGACCGGTTGGCTGTGCGCCCACCAGTTGGCCGTGGAGCGCATCACGCTGCTGCTCGAACACGAGCGGGGCAGGGTGGCGCGGCCACCTACGCCGGTCGAGATCGCGCTGGCCGAGCCCACCTGGCGCGACGAGCACCTGGTTCGCCTGCTGCGCGAGCGCCTGGCCAAGCTGGTGCTCGAAGCGCCCGTGATCGCCCTCGCGCTCGACGCCAGCCAGGTGCAGCCGATGGCGCCGCCGAGCGAATCGCTCTTCCCCGAACCCGGCGGCACCGAGGAGGACCGCCTGCGCATGCTGGAACTGCTGGTCGCGCGCCTGGGCCCCGAAAACGTGCTGCAGGCGCTGCCGCAAGCCGACTACCGGCCCGAGGTGGCGAACACCTGGGTCCCGGTGCAGCAGAAGGTGCGCGAGAAGGAGCGTTCATCGCAGATGCCGCCCGACGTGGAAAGCCTGCCGCGCCCGACCTGGATCCTGGCCAAGCCGATCGCGCTGCTGATGCGCAATCACCGGCCCTTCTATGGCTCGCCATTAAAGATGGCCTCGACGCCCGAGCGCATCGAGGCCGGGTGGTGGAGCAAGACCCAGACGCGCGATTATTTCATCGCCGAGGGGCAGGACCATGCGCTGTACTGGGTGTATCGAGAGCGCATCGTGGGGGCGGGCGAGGATGCGGAGCCGAGGTGGTTCCTGCATGGCTTGTTTGGGTGAGCAGCGTCAGCCGGATGACGAGCCGTTCACCCGGCGCTGGCAGGCCACGAGTGTTAGCTATCTCCCTAGCCAAGTGTACCCATGTCCCTAGCCAAGTGTTACCCATGTCCCTAGACAAGTGTCACCTATGTCCCTAGCCATGTATCCATAACCCAGCCCGAGCGTGAAGGCAGCGTCCTGAGAAAGGCCTTACAGCTTCTCAATCTGCCGATTGATCGCCTTCTGCGCCCGCTCGTTGCGCTCGCTGTAGCGGTCCGTCAGGTAATCCGTCCGCCCACGCATCAGCAGCGTCATCTTGAACAGTTCCTCCATCACGTCGACCACGCGGTCGTAGTAGGCGGACGGCTTCATGCGGCCTTCCTCGTCGAATTCCTTGTAGGCCATCGGCACCGAGGACTGGTTCGGGATCGTGAACATGCGCATCCAGCGCCCCAGCAGGCGCAGGGTATTGACCACGTTGAAGGATTGCGAGCCGCCGCAGACCTGCATGACTGCCAGCGTGCGCCCCTGGCTCGGGCGGATCGCGCCCATCTCCAGCGGAATCCAGTCGATCTGGTTCTTCATCACCGCCGTGACCGCGCCGTGCCGCTCCGGGCTGCACCAGACCTGGCCTTCCGACCACAGGCACAGTTCGCGCAGCTCGGCCACCTTCGGATGGGTCTCGGGCACGCTGCCGACCATTGGCAGTTCCGTCGGGTCGAAGATCTTCACGTCGGCGCCGAAGTGCTCCAGGATGCGCGCCGCCTCCTCGGTGAGGAAGCGGCTGAAGGAGCGTTCGCGCAGCGAGCCGTAGAGCATCAGGATGCGCGGCGGGTGGTTCATGTCGCCGGCAGGGGCGAGCTTCTCGACAGTCGGCAGGTCCAGCAGTGCCGGCTGGATGTTGGGGAGGTTCGCGATCTTGTCCATGTTGTTTCCTTCGTTTGGCTTTGGCTCAACTCAGTTCAGCCTAATCTCACGGCCAGTGCGCTCAGGGTGACCAGGAGAATCGGCAGCGTCAGCAGGATGCCGACCCGGAAGTAATAGCCCCAGGAGATCTGGATATCTTTTGCCGACAGCACGTGCAGCCACAGCAGGGTGGCCAGGCTGCCGATCGGCGTGATCTTCGGACCGAGGTCGGCGCCGATGACGTTCGCGTAGATCATCGCCTCGCGCACCACGCCCTGGGTCGAGGTCGCATCGATGGCCAGCGCCCCCACCAGCACCGTCGGCATGTTGTTCATGACGGACGACAGGATGGCCGTGATGAAGCCGGTGCCGAGCGCCGCGCCCCAGACGCCGTAGCCGGCGCAGCGTTCGAGCAAGGCGGTCAGGTAAGCGGTCAGGCCCGCGTTGCGCAGGCCGTAGACCACCAGGTACATCCCCAGCGAGAACACGACCACCTGCCAGGGCGCCCCGCGCAGCACTTCCCGCGTCGAGATCCTGTGCCCACGCGCCGCCACCGCGAGCAGTACGAGGGCGCCGGCGGCGGCGACCAGGCTGATCGGGATGCCGGCCTCGTCCAGCCAGAAGAAGCCTGCCAGCAGCATCGCCAGCACCCACCAGCCGGTAATGAAAGTGGCGCGGTCATGGATGGCCTGTTCCGGGCGCTTCAACCGGGCCAGGTCGTAGTCGGCAGGGATGTCCTTGCGGAAGAAGCAGGCCAGGGCCGCCAGCGTCGCGGCCACCGACACCAGGTTCACCGGCGCCATTACCGCGGCATAGCGCGCGAAGCCGATATCGAAATAGTCGCTCGATACGATGTTGACGAGGTTCGACACGACCAGCGGCAGGCTGGCGGTATCGGCGATGAAGCCGGCCGCCATCACGAAAGCCAGTGTCGCCTTCGGCGAAAAGCGCAGGGCGGCCAGCATGGCGATCACGATGGGCGTGAGGATCAGCGCCGCGCCGTCGTTCGCGAACAGGGCGGCGACAGCCGCGCCGAGCAGGACCAGCATCACGAACAGGCGCCTGCCATTGCCGGCGCCCCAGCGCGCCACGTGCAGCGCCGCCCATTCGAAAAAGCCCGCCTTGTCGAGCAGGAGGCTGATGACGATCACGGCGACGAAGGCGCCGGTGGCGTTCCAGACGATATTCCACACGACAGGGATGTCGCTCACCTGGATCACGCCTGCGAGCAGGGCGGCGAGGGCGCCGATCGAAGCGCTCCAGCCGATGCCCAGCCCGCGCGGCTGCCAGATGACGAGGATGAGGGTTGCCAGGAAGATGAGGGAAGCAATCAGCACGAGCATCCTTCAGGCTGGGAGGTGGCCAATACGGCCGATACGATCGAGCTCAGTCCTGAGCCTGGCGCGATCGCTTGCCAGTTCGTCCAGCGGCAAGGCCAGGAAGGCCTCGATGCGCGCGCGCAGGATCGCATAGGCTGACTCGAAGGCAGCGCTGACTTCTTCTTCCGTTCCCACGACATGGCTCGGATCCTCCACGCCCCAATGCGTGCGCAGGACCGGCCCGAGATAGGCAGGACAGGTTTCGCCGGCGGCACTTGCACAGACGGTGACGACGATATCCGGCGTCACCGGCAATGCGCCCCAGGACTTGCTGTAATAGCCGCCTGTCGCGATGCCTTTGCTGGCCAGCAGGGCCAGCGCCCGCTCGTTCAGCTTGCCGGTGGGCTGGCTGCCGGCACTGATGGCATGCCAGCCATTCGGCGCCAGGTGGTTGAAGACGGCTTCGCTGATGAGCGAGCGGCAGGAGTTGCCGGTGCAGAGGAAGAGGATGTTCACGTCAGGTCTTGTCGGGTCGGTGGTAAGTGCTCGCTTACGTGGTGCAGCCGCCGGGAGTGCAGGCAAGCGGCGCGGCCGGGCCGCAGGGCTTGCCTCCGCAGCAGTTCTCGGTGAGAAAAGCGAGCAGCGCATGCATCGTGTCGAATTGCGCGGCATAGATGATGAAGCGCCCTATCTGGCGCGGCACGATGAGCCCGGCGTGGCTCAGCTCTTTCAGGTGGAAGGAAAGCGAGGAGGGCGGCATGCCCAGCGCCTCTGCGATTTTGCTGGCAGCAAGCCCCTCAGGGCCGGCCGGCACGAGCAGCCGAAATATCGCCAGGCGCGATTCCTGCGCCAGGGCTGCGAGGGCTGCTACCGCCTCCTTGTTTTCCATGATCGCTCCACTAATGAATTCCATATTTCGAGTATAGTCGAAATAATGCTGCGCAAGCAATCGGGCGCTTCCTTGCACACATCCCCATTCCCGTGCAGAGTAGCGCCTTCCCCGAAACAGGAAGGACATATGTTCACAGAACGCGTCGAGTTCCAGGGCCCGCACGGCAAGCTGGCGGCCAAGCTGGACATGCCGGAAGGCACGCCCCGCGCCTACGGCGTCTTCGCCCACTGCTTTACCTGCAGCAAAGACGTGCTGGCGGCCAACCGCATCTGCCATGGCCTGGCCGAACGCGGCGTGGCCATGCTGCGCTTCGACTTCGCCGGCCTCGGCGCCAGCGCCGGCAATTTTGCCGACACCAATTTCTCGTCCAACGTCGAAGACCTGATTGCCGTCGCCGGCTTCCTGCGCGAGCATTTCGACGCGCCCCGATTGCTCGTCGGCCACAGCATGGGCGGCACGGCGGTGCTGGCGGCGGCGCATCGCGTTCCCGAGTCGAGGGCTGTGGTGACGATCGCCTCGCCCAGCGATCCGCATTACGTGGTGGACAAACTGCTGTCCGAGCACCTCGATACGCTGGCCCAGCTGGGCGAGGCACGGGTCAAGCTGGCCGGGCGCGATTTTCAGATCCGCCAGCAGTTCGTGGAGGATGCGACGCAGCACGCATTGAGCGAGCGGATTGCCCATCTCGGCCGTGCGCTGATGGTGATGCATGCGCCGAACGACGACACCGTCGATATCGCCAACGCCCAGCGGATTGTCGAGCTGGCGCAGTATCCGAAGAGCTTTGTGTCGCTCGACGGGATGGATCACCTGGTGACGGGGAGGGAAGATGCGGCGCAGGTGGCCGCGATGATCGCAGCGTGGAGCGCGCGGTATATCGGCACGGCGTGATTGGTCGCGAAACGTAGGGTGGGCACTTTGGGGGCTGGCATTTAGCCAGCCCCACTGCCCACGCGAACGTCGGCATCACGTTGGCGTGATTTGTAAGCGGACATCGGATAAGCCGCAGCGTCACCCGATGAGGCGCCGCGACATGAAAACGGAGCCACGATAACGCAGCCAACACGACGCGAACGTTCGCGTGGGCACGGAGTGCCCACCCTACGGGTCACGCCGCGATTATTCGTCGAAGTCTTCCGCCAGGTTCTTCCATCCGCGGCTCTTGGCAAACGCCGCAAATTCCTCGGGCGCTTCGAGCACGATCAGCTTGCGCTCCTGCAGGCCCGGGTCGCTGTGGCCGAAGTCCGGTCCTTTGTAGCCGAGCGCGCGCAGGCGGTCGATGATCTGCTTCACCAGGACCTTGTCCTTGTAGAGCCCCGCATCGATGGGCTTGGCGAAGTCCACGTAGACGTCGATGATGCCGTAGCCCTCGTCGAAAATGCGGATCGCCTTGACGTCGTGGGATTGGCCGTTACCGTCCGTGGCCTTGAAAGGCCCGGACAGTTCAATATCGGAAGAGTCGGTAGTCATGGCGCCAGCATACCACCGACCCCGGATTTACTTCAGCGCCTTGTAAATCGCTTCCAGGCGGTCCGGCGTGCCCGGGATGCGTTCCAGGCGCGGGTAGCGCAGGCCGTCGTGGTAGTCGAGCGAGATCGTGCGCAGGTTGTTGCCTTTGCGGACCAGCAGTTCGATCGGCGCCTTCGATCTCTTGGCCGCCTTCACGGCTGCCTTCAGCACTTCCGGCTTGTACACCTTGTTGTTCACGGCCACGATGGTCGAGTTGCCCGCGAGGCCGGCGCGGAAACCGACGCCGTCCCAGATCACGTTGCTCACGCCACCGTCGGCGCGTACCGAGAAGCCCAGCGAGTAGCTGAAGTCGGCCGACTTGCTGCGCTCTTCGAAGGCCTTGACGTAGTCGGTCGGCGTCTCGGTGTAGACCAGCTTCCAGCCGGCGCGCTTGAGGCCGTCGAGCGGCGCGCCCGGGCCGTGGCCCTCGACGCGCGCACGCAGGAAGGGCGCCCAGTCGAATTTCTGCACCTTGTTCAGCGTGGCGACGACGTCCTCGAAGGTGTAGAAGGCCGGCAGGAAGCTGCCGTTGTCGATGCCGTTGACGTTACCGTAAAACGCGCGCGCGAAATCGTCGAGCGAGCGCTTGTCACCGGACAGTTCGCGGATCTTGGTGTCGACGTCCAGCCAGATCAGGGCGCCTTCCGAATAGTAGTCTTCGCTGCGCTGCCAGTTGCTCCAAGCCAGGGCGCGGCGGCCGGCGATGATCGGATCGTTCACCGTGTCCTGCATCGCGCGCCAGGCGCGGCCCTGGGTATTGTCGTAGCGCGCCGCGGTGGCGGCCAGGGCGTCGCGCGCGCCGGCCTGCGACACCAGGCCCGAGCGCGCGGCGATGATGCCGCCCCAGTACTGGGTCTGGCCTTCGTAGACCCACAGCAGGCTGTTCTGCAGCGGGGTGTTGAAGTTCGGGACGTCCTGGCCGGCCGGGCGGCGGAACTTGCCGTTCCACGAGTGGGTGTACTCGTGCGGCAGCAGGTCGCGGCCCGCTTCGCTGCGCGCCCAGTCGGTGAAGTAGCCAGGCTTGACGCCGTTCTCGCTCGACTGGTGATGCTCGCGGCCGATGCCGCCGAATTCGTCCGACAGCGCCAGCAGGAAATCGTAGTGGTTGTAGTGGTGCGAGCCGAACAGCTTGAGCGATTGCTGGACCATCGCGCGGTGGGCGGCGATCTGCTCGGGCTTCGCTTCCAGGCTTTCCGGATTGTCGGCGACCACGTTCAGCGACACGCGCACCTTGGCGCCCGGGGCAAGGTCGTACTGCTTGAAGTGGCGGCCGGCGAAGAGCGGCGAATCGATCAGGGTTTCCAGGTCGTGCGGCTTGAAGCGGATCTCGTCGCCTTGACGTTCGGCGGTCTCCAGCGCGGTGCCGTACTGCCAGCCGCTCGGGAGCGTGAGCGACGGTTGCACCGTGATGCGGCGCGCCACATAGCCGGCCGGGTAGAGCGTTACCGAGGGCCATTGCAGGCCGATGATGTCGTCGGTCATGACGATGCGGCCCTGGCCCGGGTCGAGCGGCGACAGGAACTGGTATTCGACGTCCAGCGTCGACGCACCTTCCGGCACCGTGACGTGGAAAGCGAAGACCTCGACCGGGTCGCGTGTCCACTCGACCGGCTTGCCGTTTGCCGTGAACTTCAGGCCGGCCAGCTGCGTCAGCGGACCACTCGGGCCGTGGTTCGCCGGCAGCCATTGCGGATACAGGAAGGTCATCGGGCCAGGTTTCACCGGCACCGTCATGCGCATGCGGAAAATCTGCTGCGACAGGTTCGTCGCATCGACTTTCAGGACGATGGTGCCGGGGTAGGGCTGGTCGACGGGCGCCGGCACGGCGGCCTGGGCGGGGAAGGCCAGCGCGAGCGCCAGGGCGAGGGTGGAGGCCGTCTTGGCGGCGAAGGAAAACGGTGCGTGAGCGCTCATCTTTCGGTGTGTTCGGGTAACAAAACCGGACGAGTGTAGCACGCGGCCCCCAGCGAAATCCGATGAAATACCCTGAAACATCATTGCAAATAAAATTTGCAAAACAGCTTAAAAATCCGTATTTCGTATCCCTTGAAAACCGCTTGGGATGGCATTAGATTGGTCCCAACGGATGCTCACGATGAGGTCCGTCAACATATCGCTTAACTTTGAAAAGGATATTTATCATGCGTACTTTCGATCTGACTCCCCTGTACCGTTCCGCCATCGGTTTTGACCGCCTGGCCAGCCTGCTCGAGCAACGCGCCGAGTCGCAGCCGAGCTACCCGCCGTACAACATCGAGCTGGTCGCCGAGGACAAATACCGCATCGTGATGGCCCTTGCCGGCTTCACCCGCGATGAAGTGGAAATTGTCGCCGAGCGCGACACCCTGCACGTGACCGGTCGCAAGCAGAAGGACGAGACCCAGCGTACCTACCTGCACCGCGGCATCGCCGCCCGCGACTTCGAACAGCGCTTCCAGCTGGCGAACCACGTGAAGGTCACCACCGCCTCGTTCGACAACGGCATGCTGACCATCGAGCTGGTGCGCGAAGTGCCCGAGGCACTCAAGCCGCGCAAGATCGCGATTGGCGACGCAAACGGCACCGTTGAAAACGTCCAGCAACTGGAACAGCGCCAAGCCGCTTAAGGTATAAGGCAGTAGCGAAAGAGGGTGCCCGTTGGGCGCCCTTTTTTACGTCCCGGTGCGGACAATTTTGTCCGGTGGGGAGGCGGCGGTTGCCGGAGGGGCGTAGGGTGGACGGGACTCCCGTCCACGCGTTCAAAGGTAGTAGATGGCGTTGCGCCGGGGTTGGCACGCGGTCGTTGAACGCGTGGACGGCAAAGCCGTCCACCCTACGTCCTGTGCGAGCTGCCCCGCTGTAAAGCTGAGTTTTAAGCATGTTCTAAGACAGATCGGCGAAACTAACACCATCGATGATCCGTCATCGGCCAACACCATTCATCCAGGAGCACGTCCATGCAAAACGAAGGTGCAGTCACTGCCATCACCGCAAAACGTCTCACGCTGGCGCTGTGCGCGGCGGGCGTTCTTGGCGGCGCGGTCGGTGCGATTGCAGTCAACCACAACAACGCCACTGCCCAGGCGACCCCGCCGGCAGTTGCGGCCGCTCCCGCGCCGGCCCCGGTGCAGGCCCCTGCCGCGGTGGCAGGCGCACCCGCCGCCACCGTCACCCTGCCGGACTTCACCCGCATCGCCAAGCAGAACGGCAAGGCGGTGGTGAACATCCGCGTCATGGGCACCACCAGGACCAGTACGAACGCCATGCCGCAGATGGACCCGCGCCATCCGTTCTACGAATTCTTCCGCCAGTTCCAGGACCCGCGCGGTCCGCAACGCGACACGCCCGTTTTCGGCGCCGGATCGGGCTTCATTGTGAGCCCGGACGGCGTCATCCTGACGAACGCCCACGTGGTGAAAGGCGCGAGCGAAGTCACGGTCAAGCTGGCCGACCGTCGCGAATTCCGCGCCAAGGTGCTCGGCTCCGACGCGGCCACCGACGTCGCCGTGCTGAAGATCGACGCCAAGAACCTGCCGACCGTCCCGCTGGGCAATGCGCGCAACCTGCAGACCGGCGAATGGGTGCTGGCGATCGGCTCGCCTTTCGGCCTGGAGTCGACCGTCACCGCCGGCGTGGTCAGCGCCACCGGCCGCAGCCTGCCGAGCGACACCAACGTGCAGTTCATCCAGACCGACGTCGCGGTCAACCCGGGCAACTCGGGCGGCCCCTTGTTCAACACGCGCGGCGAAGTGGTCGGCATCAACTCGCAGATCTACAGCCAGACCGGCGGCTACCAGGGCCTGTCGTTCGCGATCCCGATCGAGGTCGCCTCGCGCATCAAGGACCAGATCATGACCACCGGTAAGGTGGAGCATGCCAAGCTGGGCATCTCGATCCAGGACGTGAACCAGGGCTTCGCCGATTCCTTCAACCTCGATTCGCCGGAAGGCGCCCTGGTTGCCAACGTCGAGCGCGGCAGCCCGGCGGAAAAGGCCGGCCTGAAGGCGGGCGACATCGTGCGCAAGGTGAACGGCCAGCCGATCATCGGCTCGGGCGACCTGCCGGGCACGCTGGCGGTGGCCAAGCCGGGCGACAAGGTCGCGCTCGACGTCTGGCGCGACGGCAAGATCGTGCGCCTGAACGCGACCCTCGGCAATGCCGCCGACCGCGCCGCGCCGAGCGAGCGCGAAGAGCTGGCCGCGGCCGACAAGGGCGCCAAGCTGGGCCTGGTCCTGCGTCCGCTCGAGCCAAGCGAGCGCCGCCAGAGCGGCATCGCCTCCGGTCTCGTGATCGAGGACGCGCGCGGCGCGGCGGAACTGGCCGGCGTGGCGCCGGGCGACGTGCTGCTGTCGGTGAACGGCAAGCCCGTCACCAGCGTCGAGCAGGTACGCGACATGGTCGGCAAGTCCAGCAAGTCGGTCGCCTTGCTGATCCAGCGCGGGAATGACAGAATCTTCATTCCGGTGCGGATTGGCTGACGAAACGTAGTGTCTTCCGTCGCGCACCACTAACTTAACGGGACCTTGGGAAACCGACGTGTAGCAGGGTTAATCAAGGTTCCTAGATGGGGTGGATCATGCGGTTACTGTTGGTGGAAGACGATACGATGATTGGCGAAGTGGTGCTCGACCTGTTGCGGGCCGAGCACTACGCCGTCGACTGGGTCAAGGACGGCGAAATGGCCGACACGGCCCTGATGCAGAACCAGAACTACGACCTGGTCCTGCTCGACCTGGGGCTGCCGCGCAAGGACGGCCTCGAGGTGCTGCGCTCGATGCGCAACCGCAAGGACCGCACCCCGGTGCTGGTCGCCACCGCGCGCGATTCCGTCGCCCAGCGTATCGCCGGGCTGGACGCCGGCGCCGACGACTACGTCCTGAAACCCTACGATCTCGACGAACTGCTGGCGCGCATCCGCGCGTTGCTGCGGCGCGCCGCCGGGCGCGCCGAACCTGTTTTCGAATACAAGAACATCTCCGTCAATCCCGCCACGCGCGAGACCCTGGTCGACGGCGAGCCGGTCTCGCTGTCGGCGCGCGAATGGGCCGTGCTCGAGGCGCTTGTCGCCCGTCCGGGCGCCGTGCTGTCTCGTGCCCAACTTGAAGAAAAACTCTACAGCTGGCGCGACGAGGTGAGCAGCAATGCGGTCGAGGTCTACATCCACGGCCTGCGCAAGAAGCTCGGCAGCGACCTGATCCAGAACGTGCGCGGGGTGGGCTACATGGTACCCAAGGCATGAAGGTGACACACTCGCTGCGCGGGCGCCTGCTCTGGTTCCTGCTGGCGGCCATTACGCTGGCGGCGCTGGCGCAAGCCTCGATCGCCTACAACACGGCGCTGTCCGACGCCGACCAGATCTTCGACTACCACATGCAGCAGATGGCGCTCTCGCTGCGCTCGGGCACGCCGCTGTCGAACACCGAGGCGCGCGAGCGCATCGAGGACGCGCCGGGCAACGACGACCTGGTGGTGCAGATGTGGTCTCCGGACGGCGTCCAGGTCTTCCACAGCGTCTCGCGCGCGCGCCTGCCGCAGCGCGCGGTGCTCGGCTTTTCCAACGTCAAGGCCAACGGCACCACCTACCGCGTGTTCTCGATCCAGACCGCCGGCCAGACCGTGCAGGTGGCGCAAGACCTGGCCGTGCGCCGCAACATGGCGGGCAACCTGGCCCTGCGCACGCTCGGCCCGATCGCTGTCATGATGCCGATGCTGATGCTGGTCGTCTGGTGGGTGGTGAGCGGTTCGCTCGAACCCGTGGCGCGCGTGCGCAAGCAGGTGGCGGCGCGCCAGGCCGACGACCTGTCGCCGGTCTCGGAAGCCGGCCTGCCGGACGAAGTGCGTCCGCTGGTGCACGAACTGAACCTGCTGTTCGGCCGCGTGAAGACGGCCTTCGACGCCCAGCAGCATTTCGTGGCCGACGCCGCCCACGAACTGCGCACCCCGCTGGCCGCGCTGCGCCTGCAGGCGCAAAGCCTGGACCGCGCGGAAACGCCCGAGGCGCGCAAGACCGCCGTTGCCCGCCTGACCGCCGGCATCGACCGCGCCACCCGTTTGGTCGAGCAGCTGCTGGTGCTGGCGCGCCAGGAAGCCTCGGCCGCCGACGGCGCGGCCTGCAAGCCGGTCGACCTGGCCGAGCTGGCGCGCCGCACCGTGGGCGACCTGGCCGGCCTGGCCCAGGCCAAGAACA
>DEKZ01000213.1 GCA_002354135.1 Massilia sp. UBA2709
GCCTCGCCGCCGCCGGCGAGATGGACGGCACCACCGGCCAGTGGGTCGCGCATGCGGAGCTGGCGACCCAGGACGGTGGCGCCAGCACAGTGGCCGGCGCCAGCGGCGGCGATGGGGATGCGGACGCCGGCATTTCCGACCCGGCGATCGCAAGGCCGAAGCTGATCTGGGTGAACGCCCTGCTGACCGCGCTGCTGCTGGTCCTGCTGGTCGCGGGCGCCCTGCCGCTGCCGGTGCTCTTCATGATCTTCTTCGCGGTCGCGGTGATGGTCAACTACCCCGGCCTGGAACAGCAGAAGGAGCGGATCGCCCACCATGCGGCGAATGTGGTGCCGGTCGTCTCGCTGATCTTCGCCGCCGGCATCTTCGTCGGCATCCTGCAGGGCACCAAGATGGTGGACGCGATCGCGCTCTCCGTCATCGCCGCCGTGCCGGAGTGGATGGGTCCTTATCTCGCGATCGTGACCGGGGTGCTGAGCATTCCCTTCACCTTCTTCATCTCGAACGACGCTTTCTACTTCGGCATCGTGCCCATCCTCGCCAAGGCGGCCGCCGTCTACGGCATCGGCGCGGCGGAAATCGGGCGCGCCTCGCTGATCGGCCAGCCGGTCCACCTGCTCAGCCCCCTGGTGGCCTCGACCTACCTGCTGGTCGGCATGTCCGAGGTGGAATTCGGCGACCACCAACGCTTCACCATGCTGTGGGCCATCGCGGGCTCGCTGGTCATGCTGGTGGCGGCGCTCATCTTCGGCGTGGTGCCCTTCGTCGGCCAGGCCGGCTAAGAGCGCCCGACAGGCGAGGCGCTGCAACGCGGCCCTGGCGGTTTTGTCAGGCGCTCCAAACCTGGCGTCCAGCCTCAACGACCGCCCGACACCTCGATGAAGGACCCCGTGGTGTACGAGGCGGCGTCCGAGAGCAGCCACAGGACCGCCTGCGCCACCTCCGATGCTTGTCCTCCCCGTCCCATCGGCACCGAGGCAGCCAGGCGCGCCACGCGTCCCGGCTCGCCGCCGCTCGCGTGCATCTCCGTCTCGATCAGGCCGGGGCGGACGCCGTTCACGCGGATCCCCTCGCCCGCCACCTCCTTCGACAGGCCGACCGTCAGCGCATCCATCGCCGCCTTCGACGCCGCGTAGTCGACATATTCGCCGGCCGCGCCGAGCACGCCGGCGCGCGAGGACACATTCACGATGCCGCCGCCAGCCCCGCCGTGACGGGTCGACATGCGCCGCACGGCCTCGCGCGCGCACAGGATGCTGCCGACGACATTCGTCGCCATGATGCGATGGATGCGGGCGGCGGACATCTGCTCCACGCGCATCTGCTGGGACAGCACGCCGGCATTGTTGACCAGCGCGTCCAGGCGGCCGAAGCGTTCGTCGACGGCGCGGAACAGGCGCTCGACCTGCTCCTCGTCCGAGACGTCCGCCTTGAGCGCGAAGGCCTCGCCGCCGCGGCCGGCGATCGCATCGACGACAGCGGCGGCGGCTGCGTCGTCGGACAGGTAGTTGATACAGACCCGGTAGCCCTGCTCGGCTGCGAGCATCGCGCAGGCGGCGCCGATGCCGCGCCCGCCGCCGGTGATGAGGATGGATTTGTTCATGGGGTTTATCAAGAGAAGAAAAGCCCGAGCCGGCAGGGCCGCGTGGGAGGATAAGGTAACCATCAATATATAAAGATTGGCGGCTGCGCACAACAGGAAGGCGCCACCCTGCAGGCCCTTCCCTGTCATTGCCTGCCGCCTCAAGCGTCGCCAATCGGTCGCTGCGCGCGCCTAGCTCAATGATCATGTTGAACTACCTCTACATACCAAGCAAGACTTCTATACGCATTGATATCGTGTTGAAACCATATAGAGTGGACTCTATACGGTTTTTCGGCGATACTTCCCTTCACATTACATGAAGGAGGTTACGGTATGAGCCAGGCAAATATCACGATTACCCTCAGCTGCACAGTGCCCGCGAACGAGGCGCCGACATTGCTGCAAAAACTGTTGGCGGCATTGCCGGAAGGGGTGACGCCGACTGCCACTGCAAGCCCGGTCACTGGGGGAACCGGCGACCCGATCGGGGGTGGCGGCCTGCCCCCGCCTCACACCTGGCCTCCGGTTCCGGAAGATGCCGGCGAGGAGTACAAGCGAACGGCAGAGGAGAATCTGCGCCAGCTCCAGCATGGGGCGATCCCGGATCATGGATGGGGACGCGTGCGCGACCTCCAGAAAGTGATCGGCTCACTTCGCAGTGAAACACGGAAGGTGGTACTTCGCGCCATTCAGAACGGCGGCCACGTCACGCGGGATGAAGTGTATGCCTTGCTGGAACGCGACGAGACCCAAAGCCTGAAAGGCTTTACCAAGCCGGCCGCCAGCCTGGTGGAGAGATTAATGGAGAGTGGTGAGCTGCCTCGCAACGCGCGACCGCTGCTGACGCCAATCTACAAGCAATCGAAGACGTATCAGCAAGCCCAGGGATTCGTGGTGCCGCTCCAGGTGGTTAGCCTGATGACCCGGCAGTCCTGATACGCCCCGCACGCCAGGCGCCGGACGGCAGGCCCGGACCAAGCTCGGGTCCGGGTTCTATTTACCCATCCATGTGCTTGCGCCGTGGCTCACGACTCCAGCCGCGACGCAATCTCGATCAGCCGCGGCCTGACCTCGTTCAACAGGAACTCGGTCGACACGCTCGACGACGGCCCGCCGCAATTGATCGACATGAGCTGGCTGCCGCCGATCGGGAAGAAGCCCACCGCGATGCCGTTGACGTCCTTCTGCCACTCGCCAAACGAGGTCGTGCACCCGTACTGCGCGTAGTCGCGCAGCCCGCGTTCCAGGCCCTCCTTCATGGCGGTGAAGGCCAGTTCGTCGAGTTCGAGCGCGCGGCTCAGGATGTCCTTGCGTTCCTGCTCCGAGGCCTTGACCAGGTAGGCGCGGCCAATGGCCGATACCGCCAGCGGCATGCGCGAGCCGACCTGCAGCGAGAGCGACAGCGCCGCCGTGCTGCGGCAGACCTCGACGTAGATCATCGACAGCCGGTCGCGCATGGCGATCGACACCGTGGTGCCGGAAAAATCGGCCAGCTCCTGCATCATCGGCCGCGCCAGTTGGCGGATGTCCAGGCGCGCCAGCATGGCGCTGCCCAGGCCCAGGGTGGCGGTGCCGAGCATGTAGCGTCCGCCGGTTTCCTGCACCAGGTAGCCGAGCCGGGTCAGCGTATAGGTGATGCGCGTGACCGTGGACTTCGGCAGGCCGCAGCGCTCGGCGATCTGCTGGTTGGTCAGGCCCTTGTCGGCCGAGCGGAAGCAGGCCAGCACCTCGAGCCCGCGCGCGAGAGCCGTGATGTAGTAGCGGTCCTCGTTGTTCTTCGACGCGTCCAGGCCCTCGCCCGGTTCCGACTCGTCGGTATTGCGGTTCATTTCGCTCAGTTGCATGGCTTACCCCAGGGTATGAATGGCGCGGAAACGCGCGGCAGAATACGAATTCTCTTTGCTATTGCACGAAAGGCTCTTTCCGAGATGGATTTCGCATGGCAAACTGGCTGAACTGTTGCGCAAACTCAAGGCAATCCCCGGCCAGCGGCACTTTGTAGTAGCACGGACATCGCCGGCAAGTCGCGGTTATGCCTCACGGCTGAACAAATCGTTGCTACCTCTGCAAAAGTGTCGTATTCTTTTTTCGTTCCATTTTACACCGCTTTGTTTCACCTAGCAAAACGAATGATCTGAATACCCATGGGTTCTCCGGAACCCGCGCACAGGAGTCAGAAGCATGTTGAGAGCTCAGGTTTCGTCGAGCACGAACGGATCGCAGCACGCACCACCGGGCCGGGGTCACCCGTCCGCTTCCCCATCCACTACACCGTCCCTGCCATGCGGGATGCCGCGCCGCGCCTGACGCGCCAGCGCTTTTCAAAGGAGGATGGCAATCATGAGTGAAACCAGGTACCTGCGCGCCAAGGCCGTGGTGTGCCGCACCACCGGGGAGCCGGTGGTGGTCGAGGAGATCGAGGTCGAATTCCCGCGGCGCGGCGAGGTGATGATCAAGATGGCGGCCTGCGGCATCTGCCACAGCGACCTGTCCGCCACCAACGGCACGATTCCCATGCCCGCCCCGCTCGTGCTCGGCCACGAAGGCGCGGGCGTGATCGTGGCGGTTGGCGAAGGCGTGAGCGAATATGCGGTCGGCGACCACGTGCTCAGTTCTTTCGTGAGCATGTGCGGCAAGTGCCGCTGGTGCCAGACCGGCCGTCCCCAACTGTGCGACCAGGCCGCGAAAGCCGCGATCTCCCTGCCCGACGGCACGGTGCGCACCCGCGGCCTGGACGGCCAGCCCCTGAACATCTTCTCCGGCTGCGGCGTGATGGCCGAATACGCCACCCTGCACATCGATAACGTGGTGAAGATCGCCCAGGACGTGCCGCTCGACCGCGCCTGCCTGGTCGGCTGCGGCGTCATGACCGGCGTCGGCGCGGCCACGAATACCGCGAAGGTCGAGCCGGGCTCGATCGCCGTGGTCTTCGGCTGCGGCGGCGTCGGCCTGAACGCCATCCAGGGTTGCCGCATCGCCGGCGCGGCGATGATCGTCGCGGTCGACATGTCGGATACCAAGCTGGAGATGGCAAAAGAGTTCGGCGCGACCCACACGGTCAACGCCGGCACGCCCGACCTGATCAAGGTCCTGCGCAAACTCACCAATGGCGGGGTCGACTACGCCTTCGAATGCGTCGGCAAGGGAGACATCGTGGCCCAGGCCTATGGCGTGTTGGCCAAGGGCGGCAAGGCGGTGGCCGTCGGCGTGGCCCACCCGAAGGACACGACCACGGTGCGCACCGGCAGCCTGACCTTCGAAGAGAAGACGCTCACCGGCAGCTACTTCGGTTCGGCCCGCCCGCGCCAGGACTTCCCGCGCCTGCTGGCCCTGTACCGCGCGAAACGCCTCAAGCTCGACGAACTGATCACGCGCCGCTACCGCATCGAGGAAGCGCCGCAGGCCTTTGCCGACCTGGCCGAGGGACGCAATGCACGAGGGGTCATCATGTTCGACTGAGCTCCACCCCTGCGCACGGCATCCAAAAGCAGCACGATCATATAAAACAACGGAGACAGATTTTGGAGCTTTTCCTGCAACAGGTCCTCAACGGACTCACCCTGGGCGGCGTCTACAGCCTCGTCGCGCTGGGGCTCACGCTGGTGTACGGCATCCTGCACGTGCCCAACTTCGCGCACGGCGCCTTCTACATGGCCGGCGCCTACTCGGCCTTCTTCATCATCGACAAGCTGGGCCTGAACTACTGGTGGGGCATGGCGGGCGCCGCCGTCACCGTGGCCCTGATCTCGGTGCTGTCCGAGCGCCTGGTATTCCACCCGCTGCGCAAGGCGCCCTACCTGCACCACATGATCGCCTCGATCGGCATCCTGCTGTTCCTGGAAGCCGGCGCCCAGGCCATCTGGGGCGCGGACTTCCACCGCATGGCCACGCCCTACAACGAGATCCTCACCTTCGGCGGCCTGACCATGCCGGCCCAGCGCCTGCTGATCATCGGCGCCGCCTTCCTGCTGGTGGTCCTGCTCCAGCTCTTCCTGAAGAAGACGGTCACCGGCGCAACCATTGTCGCCATGGCCCAGAACCGGGAAGGCGCGGCCCTGGTCGGCATCGACGCCACCCGCGTGGCCATGCTCACCTTCGCCATCGCCGGCGCCCTGGCCGGCATGGCGGCCGTGCTGTACGCGCCGATCAACCTGGTCTACACCTCGATGGGCCACCTGGTGATCACCAAGGCCTTCGTCATCATCGTGCTGGGCGGGATGGGCAGCGTGCCGGGCGCGATCGTCGGCGGCCTGATCATCGGCTTCGCCGAAGCCTTCGGCGCCTTCTACATCTCCACCGACTACAAGGACATCATCGCCTTCGCGCTGCTGGTGCTGATCCTGTCGCTGCGCCCGCAGGGCCTGTTCGCGAAAGGAGCGCACTGATGAAACTCCTCAACGCAAAAACCGGGTGGGGCCTGCTGCTGGTGCTGGCGCTGGCCTTCCCCTTCATGGCCGGCAACGACTACCACCTGACCGTGATGTCGACCGCCTACATCTACGCGATCGCCACCATCGGCCTGAACCTGATCACCGGCTACACCGGCCAGTACAACCTGGCGCACAGCGGCTTCATGGCGGTGGGCGCCTACACCGTGGGCATCCTGACGGTGGACCACGGGGTCTCGTTCTGGGCGGCGTTTGCGCTCTCGGGCGTGGTCTCGGCCTTCCTCGGCTTCTTCGTCGGCATCGTGTCGCTGCGCCTGAAGACCCACTTCTTCTCGATCTTCACCCTGTGCGTGGGCTACATCATGTACCTGGTGATCGAGAAGTGGGAGAGCTTCACCCACGGCACGGTCGGCATCATGGGCATTCCGGCGCCGGAAAGCATCGGCTCGCTCGACTTTTCCGAGCCGCGCACCCAGTACTACCTTGTGCTGTTCTTCCTGGTGGCGAGCCTGTGGATCATGCACCGCATCGTCCATTCGCTGCTGGGCCGCACCTTCATGGCGATCCGCAACGGCGACGAGCTGGCCCAGGCGCTGGGCATCAACCTGATGCGCAACAAGCTGCTGGCCTTCATGCTGTCGGTGTTCTTCTCGGGCCTGGCCGGCGGCCTGTATGCGGGCTATGTGCGCTTCCTCGGTCCGGGCGTGGCCAGCGTCGAGCACACCTTCGACATGACCATGTACATGCTGGTGGGCGGCATCGGCACCCTGCTCGGCCCCTTGCTCGGCGCTATTTCCGTGCCCTGGCTCACCCAGTACCTGCAGGTGCTGCAGGAGTACCGCTTCGTGGTGTTCGGACCGGTGCTGGTCCTGCTGGTCATCTTCCTGCCCTACGGGATCGTCGGCACCTGGCAGAACCGCCAGCGCAGGAAGGCCGCGCTGCAGGCAGCCCCGGCACAGGCCGCAACGTCGCAGGCGCCGGCCGTGCAGCCGGCCATCGTACCGAAGAAAGGAGCCAGCCATGCTTAAGATCGACCACCTGACCAAGCGCTTCGGCGGCCTGGCCGCCGTCAACGACGTCAGCGCCGATTTTGCGCGCGGCACCATCAATGCCATCATCGGCCCGAACGGCGCCGGCAAGACCACCTTCTTCAACCTGGTCAGCGGCGCGATCGCGCCGACCTCGGGCAAGGTGATCTTCGACGGCAAGGACGTGACCGGCCTGCGCGCAGACCAGGTGGCGCGCCTCGGCATGGCGCGCACCTTCCAGACCACGACCCTGTTCGACACCGCCACCGTGCTGGACAACCTGATCGTCGGCCACCGCCTGCGCACCGGCTCGACCCTGATCGACGCCGTGCTCGGCACCCGCCGCCTGAAGGACGAGGAACGCCGCTGCCGGGAAAAGGCCCGCGCCGCGCTCGACTTCGTCGGGCTGTCGCACATCGAGGCACGGATCGCCGGCGACATCTCGCAGGAAGAAAGGAAGCGCGTCGCCTTCGCCCTGGCGCTGTCCACCGATCCGACCCTGCTGCTGCTGGACGAACCGGCCGGCGGCGTCAATCCGGAAGAAACCGAGGGCCTGGCGCGCCTGATCCGCAAGATGGCCGACAGCGGCCTGACGGTCTGCCTGATCGAACACAAGATGGACATGATCATGAACCTGGCCGACAAGATCCTGGTGCTGAACTACGGCGAGCGCATCGCCGAGGGCACGCCCGCCGAGATCCGCGCCAACCCGGTCGTGATCGAAGCCTACCTGGGGAGCGAACATGCTTAAACTCGACAAAGTCAACCTTTCCTACGGGAGCTTCCGCGCCCTGCACGACGTCAGTCTGCATGCCGACGAAGGCGAGCTGGTGGTGCTGCTCGGCTCGAACGGCGCGGGAAAAAGCTCGATCTTCCTGACCATGAGCGGATTGAACAAGGCCTCGTCGGGCACGATCCGCTTCGGCTCGCAGAACCTGGTCGGCCGCAAGCCCTCGCAGATCGTGGCCGACGGCCTGATTCACTGCCCGGAAGGCCGCAAGCTCTTCCCCGGCATGTCGGTGCTGAAGAACCTGACCCTGGGCGCCTACGTGCACCGCGGGGACAGCCGTGGCACCCAGCGCACGCTGGACGAAGTGTTCGAGCTATTCCCCATCCTGCACGAGAAGAAGGACAGCCCGGCCGGTTCGCTGAGCGGCGGCCAGCAGCAGATGGTGGCGATCGGCCGCGCCCTGATGGGCCGGCCGAAGGCGCTGCTGCTCGACGAGCCTTCGCTGGGCCTCGCCCCGCTGGTGGTCAAGCAGATGTTCGAGATCATCGCCCGCATCAACAAGGCCGGCACCACGGTCCTGCTGGCCGAGCAGAACGCCTATGCGGCCCTGAACATCGCCAGCCGCGCCTACGTCATCGAGCAGGGGCGCATCGTGATGGAGGGCGGACGCGAGGAATTGCTGAACAATGCGCAGGTGCGCAAGGCCTATATTGGCGCATGAGCGTGGCGCATGAGTGATTTTATGGTTTCAACCAGTAGTACTTACAACAAGCAAAACCAAGGAGACACCACCATGAAAGTGCAAGCCAAACTGACCCGCCGCACCCTTCTGGCCGCTGCTGCCGCCACGCTGGCCCTGGCCGGCGGCGCCGCCCACGCCCAGGAAACCATCAAGATCGGCTTCTCGGGCCCGCTGAGCGGCGGCGCCGCGCTCTACGGCAAGAACGTCCTCTCCGGCATGGAGATGGCCGCCGCCGAGATCAACGCCAAGCCGCTGGAAATCGGCGGCAAGCGCTACAAGGTCGAGATCGTGGCGCTGGACGACAAGTACAACCCGTCCGAAACCGCCATCAACGTGCAGCGCCTGGTCCAGCAGCACAAGACCCCTGCCGTGCTGGTGCCGCACTCGGGCGGCGTGTTCGCGGTCCAGGCCTTCAACGAAAAGTCGAAGGTGCTGCTGCTGGCCTACACCAGCCTGCCGCAGGTGACCGAGCGCGGCAACAAGCTGACCATCCGCATTCCGCCTGACTTCACCGGCTACATCGCGCCCTTCACCAAGGCCATGATGGCCAAGCACGGCAAGAACGTGGCCATGGTCCAGGCCGACCACGACTATGCGAAAGCCTGGGCGGCCGCCTTCAAGCCGGTGTGGGAAGCCAACGGCGGCAAGATCGTGGCCGAGAACCCGATGTCCTACAACAAGGCGACCGACTTCTACAGCGGCGTGAGCCGCGCCATGCAGGCCAAGCCGGACGTCATGTTCATCGGCGGCGCGTCTGAGCCGACCGCGCTGGTGGCCAAGCAGGCGCGCGAACTGGGCTTCAAGGGCGGCTTCATCATCCTGGACCAGGCCAAGATCGACGAAATGGCCAAGGTGGTCGGCGGCATCGCGCCGCTGGAAGGCTCGATCGGCGTGATGCCGCTGGCGAACGACGACCGTCCGGAAGCGGCCGCCTTCACCCAGCGCTACCGCAAGCTCAATCCGGGCAAGGACCCGAGCACCGAGATCAGCCTGAACTACTCGACCGTGCACGCGACCGTGGCCGCCATGAAGCTGGCCGGCACCACGACCGACGCCGAGAAGATCCGCGCCCAGATGGAGAAGGCCTACACCACCCTGCCGGCCATGTACAATCCGAACGACATCGACGGCCTGGACGCCAAGGGCGGCACCATCGCCAACGTCATCCTGGGCACCGTCGAGGGCGGCAAGATCAAGGGTCAGTTCCTGCGTGCGCTGAACGCTGCGAAGTAAATGTCATCGGGACGGCCGTCGTGGCCGTCCTGACTAATAAGAGGCCGTCGCCACCGACGGCCTTGTTCGTATTGGCTTCGCAATCAAGGCGCAACGAAGCGCTTGCTGGCAAAGCCGGCGCGCTGTGCCTTCGCCGTATTGGCCAGCGCAACGACAATGTATTCCTTGCCCCTGGGCAGGTGCGCGTCCCGCAAGTCGAACCTGTTGACCGGCCCCGGCAAGACCGTCTGGACCTTGATCGGATTGCCGGTGCCGGCATTCGCCACGGCCGTATCGATCACGTACACCAGGGTCATCGCCGTGTTCGGGACCGCTCGCCATGAAACCTGCCCTTCCGCCACGTCGAGCCTGAAGCTGGCGGGCTGGTTTTGCTCGATAGGGAACATTTCCCAGATACCGTTGGGCCCGATGTAATACTGGATGCACCCTGCGATATCCTTGAACTGCTTGCCGCCAGAAACCGAATAATTTCCCCTGTAGGCGCCGCTGCCTTTGTCATAGGTGCCGCTGTATGCGCCAGATTGTGCGCTATTGTCGATCGTGCCGGACCAGCTGCCGGTCAGCGTCTTGCCGGCCTTGATTCCCTTGACCGCGCCGACATTGCTGCTCTGGCAGCCGACAAAGGTGAAATACATGGCGCCGCCGAACGCGGCATCCTGCTCCGGCAGTTTAAGCACGAACGCGCCCGGCGTCGGGTCTTCGGGATTGGTTCGCGGATCTTCCTGGTAGTAGCCGACGTACAGGCCGCCCGGGGCGGACGCGGCGGCGGCCAGCGCCCCAGGTGCGTGGAACGCAATTGCCAGCCCGAACAGCGAGCATGCGGCAAGCCGGCGGCCCGGCGTAGTCGACAACGTCTTGTTTTTCATTTGCATACCTCTGGTAGCTGAATGTCGCGGCACGGGACCGCGCCGCCAATGATTGTTGAAATGACATTCTCTCACAGTGTTGCCGAATGAGAAACTTCTTCAACCGCCAGTCGACGCTTCGACGCGATGCGGCGTGCGTCCAGCGCAAGGCGTCGACCGCGCTGGCCATGGACACGGCAGCGCCCCAACCAGCCGGGCCGTCCAGGCGACCGCGACGCGGCTGCTAGTATCCTTGCAGCCGCGCCCAGCGGTCCGCATGAAACCGTGCATCGCCCAACAGCTCTTCGAGCACCCGCGCCCGCTTCATGAAGAAGCCGATCTCGAACTCGTCGGTCATGCCGATCCCGCCATGCATCTGCACGCCCTCCTGCACCGCCGTGGTCGCGGTCAGCCCGGCGCGCGACTTCGCGGCCGAGACCAAAGCCGCCGCCTGCGGACTGCCTTCGTCCAGCGCCTGCTGGGCGCCGAGCACGATGGCGCGGGTCAGCTCAATGTCGCAGTAGAGCATGGACGAACGGTGCTGCAGTGCCTGGAATTCGCCGATGATCTGGCCGAACTGGCGGCGCTCCTTCAGGTAGGCCTGGGTGCGCTCGAACACCTCGTCGGAGATGCCCAGCAGCTCGGCCGCCAAGGCGGCGCGGCCGACATCGAGGACACTCCCAAGCAGGGCGCCGCCCTGCCCCGC
>DEKZ01000214.1:0-3087 GCA_002354135.1 Massilia sp. UBA2709
CGTGCCGTCGCCCAGCAGCACGCCGTCCACCCTGCCCTCGCCGGACAGGGAGCGCGCAGCCGTGCCGGCCAGCACCCGGCCGCCGGCGGCCTCGATCAGGCGCGTCGCCTGCAGCGTGTAGAGCTCGCCCAGGCCGACCGCGCCGAAGCCGAAGTGCAGTCCCTGGTAGCCGCTCAGCTGGGCATGGATGCGCATCAGGGAGGCGGCCGAACAGCGTTCCAGCGGGACGTTGGTGACGACCATGGCCGCGAAGCGCCACCACCAGTCGATCATGCGCTCGGTCACGCCCTGGCTGCGGAAGAAGTCGAGCGCGCCGATGCGGTCCAGCTCGGGCACCTGCTCCTCGCCGAAGCGCATGCCGCGCCAGCCGGTCTTCATCATCGACAGGTAGTCGCGCGCCGACAGGCCGGGCGCGCCGAGCATGCTCGGCATCAGCGACAGCGGCGCCGGCAGCGGCGCATGCACCAGCGCGCGCGGGTTCGGCTTGCAGGCCAGGGTCAGGACCTTCCTGGGCTGCCAGGTGATCAGGTGCGAGGTGCCGAGCCGTTCCAGGAAGCCAAGCATGTTGTGGTACTCCGAATGAAAAATGTGCGGGCCGATGTCGACGGTGTCGCCGGTTTCCCCGTCGCGCCAGCTCGACGCCCTTCCGCCCAGCCTGCCCTCGGCTTCCCGCACCGTCACCGCGATCCCGCGTTCGGCCAGCGCCACCGCGCAGGACAGTCCCGCCAGCCCGCCTCCCATCACCACCGCTGTCGTCATCGAAAGTCCCCGATTCGTTTGCGCTGGCCTCAGTCTAGGGGAGCGGGCTGGGCCATCGGTACGGGTACGCACACAAGGGAATCGGAGGTGACTTTCAGGATTGCATCTTGCGTTGTCGTGGCGTAGCATGCAACGCTTGCGCCGGTCACGAGCCGGGCGCAGTTCATCCAACAAGGAGAGAAATTGAAAACGGAAATCCTGCCGTACAGCCAGACCCGCTCGTTCATGACGGTGGCGCTGATCGAATTGTGGGAGCGCTTCGGCTATTACGGCATGCAGGCGCTCATCGTCTACTTCATGGTGCAGCGCATCGGCTTCGAAGACAGCCGCGCCAACCTGGTCTGGGGCGCCGCGGCGGCCCTGATCTACGTCGCGCCGGCCATCGGCGGCTGGATCGGCGACAAGGTGCTCGGCACCCGCCGCTGCATGATCCTCGGCGGCATCATCCTGACCCTCGGCTACGCCCTGATGGCGGTGCCGACCGAAAACACCTGGTTCCTGTTCTCGGCCCTGGGCGTGATCGTGGTCGGCAACGGCCTGTTCAAGCCGAACACCGCCAACCTGGTGCGCAAGATCTATGAAGGCGACGATTCGAAGATCGACAGCGCCTTCACGATCTACTACATGGCCGTCAACGTCGGCTCGACCATCTCGATGCTGGCCACCCCGGCGATCAAGGACTACGTCAACGCCACCTACGGCAACGAACTGGGCTGGCACGTGGCCTTTGCCGTCTGCAGCGTCGGCCTGGTCGTCGGCCTGCTGACCGTGATGATGATGCGCGCCACCATCCGCCACGTCGGCTCCCAGCCGGACGAGCTGCCGCTGGACATGGGCAAGCTCGGCATGGTGCTGGCGGGCGGCTTGGTCGCCGTCGGCGTCTCGGCCGTCATCCTGCAGTACCAGAGCCTGGCCCGGATCTTCGTCTACCTGGCCGGCATCGTGGTGCTGGGCATCTTCGCCCACCTGATCCGGAAAAGCGTGCCGAGCGAGCGCGCCGGCCTGATCGCGGCCCTGATCCTGACCCTGCAGACCGTGTTCTTCTTCATCTTCTACCAGCAGATGTCGACCTCGCTGTCGCTGTTCGCGCTGCGTAACGTCGACCTCGAGTTCACCGTGCTGGGCGCCCACCTGTGGACCTGGTCGCCGGCCCAGTTCCAGGCCCTGAACGCGATCTGGATCATGGTCCTGAGCCCGGTCCTGGCATTCATGTACGCACGCGCCGGCCGTACCGGCTCGGACCTCTCGATCGCCGGCAAGTTCGCACTCGGCTTCTCGGTAGTGGCGCTCGGCTTCTTCACCTACGGTTTCGCCGGCTCCTTCGCCGTCAACGGCCTGACCTCGTCGTGGATCATGATCGCCGGCTACGGCCTGTACTCGCTGGGCGAACTGCTGGTCTCGGGCCTGGGCCTGGCGATGGTCGCGCGTTATGTGCCGGCCCGCATGGGCGGCTTCATGATGGGCGCCTATTTTGTCGCCACCGGCATCTCGCAGTACCTGGGCGGCGTGGTCGCCAACCTGGCCAGCGTCCCGCAAGGCATGACCGATCCGCTGCAGACCCTGCCGATCTACACCAGCCTGTTCAACAAGCTGGGCATCGCCGCCGTGGCCTGCACCCTGATCGCCCTGGCCGTGCTGCCGATGATGCGGCGCCTGACCGCCGCCCACCACGCGCACCAGTAAGCGCTCGAGGTGATCGAAGGGCCGGCTTGCCGGCCCTTTTCTTTTCGACGAGAGAAAGCATGACCATACTGACGACCGAACGCCTGCGCCTGGAACCCTTCGACGACCGTCACCTGGAGGGCCTGCACGCGATGAACCGCCTGCCCGAGGTAATGCGCTACATCTCCGGCAAGCCGGAAACCCTGGAGCAGACCCGCGCCGCCATCGAGCTGGTCAAGGGACGCTGGGTCCAGTACGGCTTTTCGTGGTGGGTTTTCATCGAGCGGGACACGGAGCGCGTGATCGGCGCCGGCTGCATCCAGTACCTGGGACGCGATCCGGCTAACCCGCACGAGATCGGCTGGCGCCTGGCGCCGGACAAATGGGGCCAGGGCTACGCTTCGGAAGCGGCGCGCGCGATGGCGGCCTTCGCTTTCGACACCCTGGAAGCGCCCCTGCTGTGCGCCGTCTGCAAGGCCGAGAACCTGGATTCGGCCAAGGTCATGCGGCGCCTCGGGATGCGCTACCGCGGCGAGGAAAACTGGTACGACAGCCCGCACGCGGTGTACGAGATGACGCGTGCAGAATGGCGCGGCGGGCAGAGCCGCCGCGCCCGCTAGCGCCGCGCCGCGACCAGCGCCAGCAGCGCTTCGGGACTGACCGAAC
>DEKZ01000214.1:3147-13986 GCA_002354135.1 Massilia sp. UBA2709
CCGTCCATGCCGGGCAGGCCGATGTCGCACACGACCACGTCGAAGTTCTCGGCCATCACGGTCTCGAGACCGGTCTTGCCGTCGTGGACGATGGCCACCTCGTGCCCTTGCATTTCCAGGAAGGCTTTCAGGGTTTCGGCGGCGTCCACGTTGTCCTCGATCAGGAGGACGCGGCAGCGCCCCGACTCCTGGGCCGCCGCCGGCTCGGCCGGCGGCGCGGCCTGGTCCAGCGCGCACAGCGGCAGGCGCACGACGAAGCGGCTGCCCTGCCCGAGTCCGGCGCTGTCGGCCTTCACCGTCCCGCCGTGCATCGACACCAGGTTGCGCACCACGTTCAGGCCCACGCCCAGGCCCCCTTCGGAACGGGCCAGCGAGCGCGGCCCCTGGGTGAACAGGTCGAAGATGTGCGGCAGGACCTCGGACGCGATGCCGGTCCCGTTGTCGCGCACCGAGACGATGACCTCGTGGTCCTCGACCGCGACGTCGACGTGCACATTGCCGCCGTCGCCTGTGTATTTCGAGGCATTGCCGATCAGGTTGGTGAAGACCTGGGTCAGGCGCACGCGGTCGCCGCGGGTGCCGACCGGTTCGGGCGGCAGGTCCAGGAACAGGTGCTGGCCGCGCTCGCGGATGCGCGGCAGCACGGTCTCGAGCGCCTGGTCGATCGCGTTCGAGACCGGCATCGGTTCCAGGTTCAGGGTGATCTTGCCGCTGCTGATGCGGGCGGCGTCGAGCAGGTCGTCGAGCAGGCGCGCCATGTGGTCGACCTGGCGCCGGATGACCTTCGGGAAATTCAGGAGCTGGGGCGAGGCGTTCGCCGAGCGTTCCAGCAGCATCGACGACATGCTGATCGGCACCAGCGGGTTGCGCAGCTCGTGCGCAAGCATCGCCAGGAATTCGTTCTGGCGCCGGTTGGCCGCCTCGGCGTCGTCACGCGAGCCCTGGGCATTGATCGCCGCCAGCACCAGGTGCTCGTTGGCTTCGCGCAGGCGCGCGACGGTGCGCTCGAGCGCTTCCTTTTCGCGCGCGGCCTCGCGCAGGCGCGCCAGTTCGCTTTCGAGACCGCCGATGTGGCGCAGCAGCGCCGCCGTATAGGCGTCCTGGCCGAGCGCGGCCGGGTCCGAATTCAGGGAACGCTGCATGGAGCCTTTGTCGTCTTCGTGAAACATTCCCTCATCTCCTATCTGCCCGGCTGGCGTGTCAAGGGCCGCCCGGTCAGAATCCCGTCGAGGTCGGTCGGGTCATCGTCGACGTCCAGGCCGTCGTCGGTGATCTGGTATTCGCGCAGGTCGCGGCTGTGCGCGCTGCCGCGCACCTTGACCACGGACATGAACTTGCGCAGGCTGCCGTCCACCTCGGCATAACGCAGCGCGACGATCGCGTCGGTCAGGTAGGAAATATTCGATTGGCCAAAGCGCAGCTCGGTGAAGATGTCGTCCAGGCCGGTCGTCACCACCGTGGTCACGTCGTGCTTGGCGACCACCGCCAGCATGCGAAACACCGCCTGTCGCAGGTCGGCCTGGAATTCGGGCGCCATGAACAGCGAGAATTCCGACAGCGAATCGATCACCAGCCGCTTCGCGCCCGTGCGCTGCAGGGTGTCCTGGAGTTCGTCGATCAGTTCGTCCACGGTCAGGTCGAGCATGCGGCTCTCGACCACGGTCACGCTGCCATCCTGCACCATCTCGGCCAGCTCGGCATTGCGCAGGCGCGCCGTGCCCTTTTCGAAGAACATGGCGACGCCCTTCTCTCCCTGGCGCACGCCTTCCTGCAGGAACCGGGTCCCCAGGATAGTCTTGCCGGCGCCGGTCGGACCCACCACCAGCATGGTGTGGCCCTGCGGCAGGCCGCCGTGCAGCAGCGCGTCCAGCCCAGGCACGCCGGTCGGGATGCGGTGGGTATCCCGGTCGACCGGGTGGCCGGGCAGGCGGTCGGCCGCCAGCGGCGGCAGCACGCGCGGATACACCCGCAGGCCGTCGCTCGTGATCCGGAAGTTGTGCGAGCCGGCCAGGTGGGGGTGGCCCCGCATCTTCACCACGCGCATCTTGCGCACCACGGTGCTCTGCTCGTGCGCCTGCATCAGCGAGAACATGCCGTCGGCCACCGTCATGATCGGGTTGGCTTCGGGATCGGCATGCATGTACTCGCCGATCAGGAAGGTCGTGGCCTGCCAGGTCGTCATCCGGGTGCCGAGCTCCTGGATGAAGTATTGCAGGTCGGCCAGGCCCTCGTTGCCGCTCTTGGCGGTCTGCACCACCGAGCGGAAGGAATCGACGAACACCAGCGAAGGCGAGAAGGCTTCGACCTCGGCCATGATGCGTTCCAGCACGCCGCTGAAGTCGCCCTGGCGCAGGGTTTCGCCGAGGTTCACGTAGCGGATCGCCGGACCGACCTTGGCGACGTCGAAGAAGGAGAACTGCTGCTGGTAGCGCAGCATCTTCAGCGGCGGTTCGCCCAGCACCGTGAAGAACAGCGCGCGCCGTTCCGGCGTGGCGAGGGCAAACATGATCTGGTGCGCCAGCGTGGTCTTGCCGCTACCCGGGGGGCCCGCCACCAGGTTGAACGAAAACTCGGGCAGTCCCCCTTCCAGGAGAACATCCAGGCCGGGCACTCCGGTACTCAACAGGCCCAAGGCTACTTTGTCGCTCATTTACTTCTGCTCCTGTTCATGCTTCTGCCCATCCCCGCCTTCCGTCGCGACGTGTAACAGCTGTTTCGTCAGTGCGTCACCGATCAAGGTGCGCAACTGCGCTGTAAAAGTGTCAAGCAGGGCGGCGTTGGCCACGCCCGCATGCTCCGGTCCTGCCTCATTCAGGGTTTTGGTCAGGGACGCGAACAGGTCGCCGAGCGGCCTCGACGGGTCGCAGCCGCCAAGGGACGCGAACCTGGCGTTCGTCAGACGCAGCGCCCGGCCGAAGAGCGCGCAAAAGCCGCTCTCGCCGATCAGCGGCGTCAGTTGCTCGCCCAGCCGCAGCCAAGGCAGCACCAGCGCGTCGACCTGTCGCCCGTCCCGCGGCGCGTCGCTCCCGTTTCTAGTCTCGGCGTCCCGCGGCAACTGGGGCCGCTCGCCTTCTTGATGATCCATGCTCGCTGGTCAGCTGTCATTGTTGATTCGCACAGCGCCCGTTCGGCTGGCTGGCTGATCCTCGATTATAGAGGCAATGCGGACAATTTTTATAAACAATCATCGAAACGCGCGAAAAACATGCCGCCCAATTTTATGGAGAGAAAATCGTGGCCGCGCGCCATGGTCTGCGACATAATGCAAAACAGCAATTGTTGTGCAATCAAGAAGAGGATGGGGAGAACATGAAGCATACGCTGGTTGCCGCCATGGTCGCGGCAGGAATCCTGATGACGGCCGGCGCCCAGGCCGCCCCTGCAAAAGGCGGGGCCGATGCGCGTTTCGAAGCCATCTACAAGGCCGAATGGAAGTGGCGCGTGGGCGAACGCCTGGCCACGGACGAGGACGCGCGCGGCAACGTGCGCGCCGAACTGCCGCGCGTCGACGCGACGACCCAGGCGGCGCGCCTGCAGCACTGGCAAGGCGTGCTGCGCCAGCTCGACGCCGTGAACGCCGCCGGCCTGTCGCCGGCCGCGCGCATCGATTACCAGGTCTACCGCGCCCAGATCGCCGCTTTTGTGGAGGAACTGCGCTTTCGCGAGTACGAGCAGCCGGTCAATGCCGACAGCGCCTTCTGGACCGACGTGACCTACGGCGCGCGCCAGCCTTTCGCCAGGCGCGAGGACTACGCCAACTACCTGCGCCAGCTGGCCAGCTTCCCGCGCTATTTCGCCGAGCAGCTCGACAACATGCGCGCCGGCCTGGCGCGCGGCTTCACGCCGGCCAGGGTAACGCTGGCCGGGCGCGACGCGCCGCTCGCCTCGGTGGTGGAGGCCAAGCCGCAGGACACCGTGTTCTTCACGCCGTTCAAGACCATGCCGGCCTCGATCCCGGCCGCCGAGCAGGCGCAACTGCGCGAGCAGGCCGCCGCCGCAATCCGCGACCACGTCCAGCCCTCGTACGCGAAAGTGCTGGCCTTCATGCGCGCAGAGTACATGCCGAAGGCGCGCGAGGCGCTGGCGGCCGAGAGTCTCCCGGACGGCAAGGCCTACTACCAGTCGAAGATCGTCGAGTTCACCACCACCCACCTGAGCGCCGACGAGATCCACCGCATCGGCCTGGCCGAGATGGCGAAGATCCGCGCCGAGATGGACGCGGTGATCCGCCAGACCGGCTTCAGCGGCGACTTCGCGGCCTTCCAGGATTTCCTCCGCACCGATCCGCGCTTCTACGCCAAGACGCCGGAAGAACTGCTGATGCGCGCCGCCTGGGTGGCGAAGAAGTTCGACGCCAAGGCCGGCCAGTATTTCGGCTACCTGCCGCGCCAGCGCTTCGCCATCCGCCCCGTGCCGGACGACCAGGCGCCCTACTACACCGCCGGCCGCGGCGGCCCGGGCGTCTACCTGGTCAACACCTACAACCTGCCGGCGCGCGCGCTCTACAGCCTGCCGGCCCTGACCCTGCACGAGTCGGCGCCGGGCCACGCCTTCCAGATGCCGGTGGCGCTGGAACAGAAAGGCGTGCCGCCCTTCCGCCGGGCCTACATCTCCGCCTTCGGCGAAGGCTGGGCGCTCTATACCGAGCGCCTCGGCACCGAGATGGGCATCTACGAGACGCCCTACGAAGTGTTCGGCATGCTGAGCTACCAGGCCTGGCGCGCCTCGCGCCTGGTGGTCGACACCGGCATCCACGCCAAGGGCTGGACCCGTGAACAGGCGCAAGCCTACCTGCGCGCGAACACGGCGCTGTCGGACCACGAGGTCACCACCGAAGTCGACCGCTACATTTCCTGGCCGGGCCAGGCCCTGTCCTACTACCTGGGCCAGATGGCGATCATGGAAGCGCGCGCGAAAGCCGAACAGGCGCTGGGCGAGAAGTTCGACATCCGCAACTTCCACGACACCGTGCTGCAGCTCGGGTCGGTGCCGCTGCCGGTGCTGAAGGAGCGGATCGACCGCTTCATCGCGGAAGGTGGGAAGAGTCCGTATCCGAAGGAGGTATGACGCGCTTGGCCGGCGGATCTTCGTAGGGTGGGCTCTTGAGCCCACGCTGGATCACCGCTCGCAGACCGCGATGCCGATAGCACCGCGGTTTTCGTAGGGTGGACACCTGTGTCCACCCTACAAAATCACGGGTTGCGTAGGGTGGGGACTCGTCCCCACGCTGTTTGACCGTTCGAATATACGGGACGATCCAGGGCCGCCGGCTCGCCGAAGGTGGGCCGCGTGGGGACAAGTCCCCACCCTACCGTTAACTGCGCAGCCAGGCCAGCGCGGCCTCGACATCGTCGTAGAACACCCGGTCCTCGCCCTCGAAGAAGGCGATCCGCGCCAGGTAGGCGATGCGCGTCCCGGGCACCACGATCGCGCGGCGCAGCCGCATATCGCCGAGCTCGCCGTCGAGCTGCTGCTGCATCAGGGCGATGTGGGCCTCGGGCGCGATCATGTGGCGGGCGTCGTACAGCGCGCGGCGCAGACCGGTCTGCCGCGCCAGCGCCAGCACCTGGTCCTGGCACAGGCGCAGCGCCTCTTCGGTCATGAGGCCCTGCGGAACCACCAGCAGGACATCCTCCGCCACCTCCACCGTCAGACCCGACGGTGGGCTCAACGCTTCCATCATTCGAACACCTTCAACTTGAATTGCAGGGAAATGCCGCCATACAGGCGGTCCTTGTAGCTCGGGATGATGCCGAGGTTCACGCCGACGCGCCCGTAGTCGTAGGTCAAGGTCGGGATCAGCGCGGGAAACCAGCCGCCGTCGCGCATCCTCGGGTAGCCGTCGAAGGCCGCGAGCGCAGCACCCACGCGCAGCGTTCCCAGCGCATACGGCTGCCAGAGCACGCCAGCATAGTTCGACCATGCGCGGTCGCTGTTGTAGAAGCGGCCGGCGGTGGCGGCCATGGTGCCTGAAAACCGGTATTCGGCGCCCAGCCCTTTGTTGTTGCCGTTCAGGTTGTCGCCGCTATTGAAGTGGGCGGTGAGGAAACCCGAATCGATCCAGAACTCGCTCCTGGGCGCGGCCTCGATCTGCGTGAACGGATTGTCGGCCCGGGCCAGCGGACTGGTCAGCAGCGCGGTCAGCAACAGGACCGGGGCCGCCACCGGCGCGCGCAACCTAGCTGCTTCAGCAATCAATCGTCCGCTCCGGGATCGAGGTCGGGGAACATCACTTCGGTAAAGCCGAAACGGGAAAAATCCTTGATCCGCATCGGGTAGAGGATGCCGAGCAGGTGGTCCACTTCGTGCTGGACCACGCGGGCATGGAAGCCCTCGACCTCGCGCCGGATCGGCTTGCCGACCTGGTCGACGCCCTCGTAGCGCAGGCGGGTGTAGCGCGGCACGCTGCCGCGCAGGCCGGGCACCGACAGGCAGCCTTCGAAGCCCTCTTCCATCTCCTCCGACAAAGGCGTGAGCACGGGATTGAGCAGCACGGTCTCGGGCACCGCGGGCGCGTCCGGATAACGCGCGTTGTGCCGGAAGCCGAAGATCACGAGCTGCAGGTTGACGCCGATCTGCGGCGCGGCCAGGCCGGCGCCGTTCGCGGCGTGCATGGTGTCGAACATGTCGGCGATCAGGGCGTCGAGCTCGGGCGTGCCGAACGGGTGCACCGGTTCGGCCACGCGCAGCAGGCGCGGGTCGCCCATCTTCAAAATCTCACGAACGGCCATGATCGTTCTCCCTGGCCAGCTGCGCAAGGAAGTCGGCGAAGCCGGCGGCGGTTTCGGGATGCTTCAGTCCGATCGCGGCGGTCGCCTGCAAATAGCCGAGCTTGGAACCGCAATCGTAGCGCTGGCCCGCGTAACGGTAGGCCAGCACGCGCTCGGCCTGCATCAGCGCGGCGATGCCGTCGGTGAGCTGGATCTCGCCACCGCTGCCCGTCCCCAGGTTTTCCAGGTAGTCGAAGATCGCGCCGCTCAGCACATAGCGGCCCACCACGGCCAGGGTCGACGGCGCCTCCTCCGGCTCGGGTTTCTCGACGATGCCGGAGACCAGCTCCAGGTCCTGGCGGTAGGACGAGGCGCTGACGATGCCGTACTGGCGCGTGTTCGCGCGCGGCACGTCCTGCACCGCCAGCAGGCTGCATTTCTCGTAGGCGTAGAGCTCGGTCATCTGGGCCAGCACCGGCTTGCCGCCGTCCGCATCCATGAAGTCGTCGGCCAGCAGCACGGCAAAGGGCTCGTTGCCGACCACCGGGCGCGCGCACAGCACCGCATGGCCCAGGCCCAACGGCGCCGACTGGCGGATATAGATGCAGGTGACGTTCTTCGGGATCACCTTGCGCACCACGTCCAGCAAGGCCTGCTTGTTGTGGGCCTCGAGTTCGGATTCGAGCTCGTAGGCCTTGTCGAAATGGTCCTCGATGGCGCGCTTGTTGCGGCCGGTGATGAAGATCATCTCGGTGATGCCGGCCGCCACTGCCTCCTCGACCGCGTACTGGATCAGCGGCTTGTCGACGATGGGCAGCATTTCCTTCGGCTGCGCCTTGGTGGCGGGAAGGAAGCGGCTGCCCAGGCCGGCGACCGGAAAGACTGCCTTGCGAATCTGCGTCATGCTTGTGTTCCTCCGCTGCGGATCATGGATTGTCCTGGGCCAGCAGCGCCAGCAGGCCCGCTTCGTCGAGCACGGTCACGCCCAGGGCCTCGGCCTTTTCCAGCTTGCTGCCGGCCTCGGCACCGGCGACGACGTACGAGGTCTTCTTCGACACCGAGCCGGACACCTTGCCGCCGGCCGCCTCGATCAGCGCGCCGGCCTGGTCGCGCGACATGGTCGGCAGGGTCCCGGTCAGGACAAAGGTCTTGCCGGAGAAGATGCCCTCCGGCGCCGCGGCTTCCTCGGGCAGGCTGTCCAGCAGTTCGCGGCGCAGGCTGGAGAGCTTCATCAAGGCCTCGCGGTTGGCCTCGACCGCCATCCAGGCTTCGAGCGAGGCCACCAGGGCCTCGGGCAGGCCGAACACGCCGAAGACCTTGAGGAAGGCCAGGTCTTCCAGCGTGCGGCCGTCGAGCAGCTGGCGGGCGCGCGGCTCGGTCAGCTTCGGGATGTCGAGGGCGGCCAGCAGCTTGACTTCGTCCAGGCGCTCGCGCAGCGCCGCCTTGGGCGGATGTTCGCCCTGCGGCGCCACGCCCGTCTCCAGCAGCGCGTCGAGCGCGATCTGGTTCTTTTCTTCGGCGAAGAAGTCGGCGATCGCCTCGGCCACGGTGCCGCCGATGTCGGGCAGCACGCGCAGCAGGGCCTCCGGCGCACGGCGCACCAGGGCCAGGGAGCCGAGCCAGTCGGCCAGGGTCTTGGCGGTGGATTCGCCGACGTGGCGGATGCCGAGCGCGAACAGCAGGCGCTCGAGCGGCGGACGCTTGCTCGCCTCGATGGCCGCCAGCAGGTTGTCGGCCCACTTGGTCGCCACCTTGCCCTGTTTTACGGTCTCGGGGGTGGTGCCGTCGCGCTCGTCCGCGAGGCGCTTCATCTTGAGCAGGTCGTCGAGCGTGAGCTTGTACAGGTCGGCCACGCCGTGGATCAGGTTGCACTCGACCAGGCTGTCGATGTAGCGGTCGCCCAGGCCCTCGATGTCCATCATGCGGCGGCCGGCGAAGTGGCGGATCGCTTCCTTGCGCTGGGCCGCGCAGGTCAGGCCGCCGGAGCAGCGCGCCACCGCCTCACCCTCTTCGCGCACCACGTGCGAACCGCACACCGGGCACTGGGCCGGCAGCATGTACACGGCCGGTTCGGGCGTCGGACGGCGCTCCAGCACCACCGACAACACTTCCGGAATCACGTCGCCCGCGCGGCGCACGATCACGGTGTCGCCCACGCGCACGTCCTTGCGCCGCACCTCGTCTTCGTTGTGCAAGGTTGCGTTGGTGACGGTCACGCCGCCGACCGAGACCGGCACCAGGCGCGCCACCGGCGTGATGGCGCCGGTGCGCCCCACCTGGACGTCGATCGCCGAGACGACGGTCAGCGCCTCCTCGGCCGGGAATTTATGCGCCAGTGCGAAGCGCGGCGCCCGCGAGACGAAACCGAGCGCGCGCTGGTCCTCGACACGGTCGACCTTGTAGACCACGCCGTCGATTTCGTAAGGCAGGGACGGACGCTTTTGTCCGATCTCGCGGTAGTAGCCGAGCAGGCCCTCGCAGCCCCTGACCACGGCGCGCTCTTTCGAGACCGGCAGGCCGAGCTTTTCCAGCCAGTCCAGCACCGCGGAGTGCGATTCGGGCATCTCGGCGCCTTCCAGCAGGCCGATGCCGTAGGCGAAGAAGCGGAGCTTGCGCTGGGCCGTGATGCGCGCGTCGAGCTGGCGCAGGCTGCCGGCGGCGGCGTTGCGCGGATTGGCGAATTCCTTCTGGCCGGCGTCGCGCTGGCGCCCGTTCAGGCGTTCGAAATCCTGCTTGAACATCAGCACTTCGCCGCGCACTTCCAGCACCGCAGGCACATTGTCGCCATGCAGGCGCAGCGGGATCACGCGCACGGTGCGGATGTTCGCGGTCACGTCCTCGCCGGTGTAGCCATCGCCGCGGGTGGCGGCCTGCACGAAGACGCCGTTCTCGTAGCGCAGGCTCATCGCCAGGCCGTCGAACTTCAGCTCGGCCGCGTAGTCGACCTGGGGCACATCCAGGCCTTCGCGCACGCGGCGGTCGAAGTTGTCGATGTCCTCATCCGAGAAGCCGTTGTTCAGCGAGAGCATCGGCACCGCATGGGTCACCTGCCGGAACTCGGGAATCGGCGCGGCGCCGACGCGCGAGGTGGGCGTGTCCGGCGACACCGCTTCCGGGTGCGCCGCCTCCAGCTCCTGCAGCTCGCGGAACAGCTTGTCGTACTCGGCGTCGGGAATCGTCGGCGCGTCGAGCACGTGGTAGTTGTAGATGTGGCGGTTCAGTTCCTCCACCAGCCACGCCATGCGTTCCAGGTAGTCCTGCGCTTCGCTCATCGCGACCTCAGCTGAACAGGCGCAGCGCGCGGTGGGAACCGGCCGGGATGTCGGATGCTTCCATCTCCTGGTAGAAGTCCTTCACCTGGCCGGCGATCTCTTCCAGCGACGCGTCCAGCAGCGGCTGCTCGAAGTCGTCGACGATGGTCGCGTCCAGGCGCAGCACCAGCTCTTTCGCACACTTGACCATGGCGCCGAAACCGTCGCGGCTCGGGGCCACGCAGGGCACGTCGAGCAGCAGGGTCAGGCGGTCGGTGGTCTCGGCGCCAAGGGTCACGTTGGTCGACAGCGTAAACAGCACGCCGCCCGCGCCGTCCGGCATGGCGAAGCGCCCGCTCGGGCCGACGTCGAAGCCGGCGGCTTCCAGCGCCCCGATCAGGGTCGCCATCGCCCACGGCGCGCCGTTGGACTTGAGGTTCACGCCGAGCTGGGCGTCGTGGCCGGCTACGAACTTGTGCAGGGTACGCGCTTCGCTCATCACCTCGATCATGTCTGGCACTTCCGGCTCGGCGCCGATCTCGTCGGCCACCGCGCGCAGGCGCGTGACCAGCTCCGAGTATTCGAGCTCGTTCAGGGCGGTGGTGCGGGTGGCCATCTGCACACCGGCCTGCAGCTCGGTGTAGACGCCGCCGTGGACGATGGGCTCCCACTCGCCGCTGACGGCCAGGCCGACGAAGTGGATCGGCTTGTTGCCGACGCGTCGCAGCTTCAGCAGCGACGGCAGGATCTTGTCGCCGCGCGCCGCGCCTTCGAGCTTCAGCGGAATCATGCAGTCGATCAGCGGATCGACCAGGTTCTCGGCCGCTTCCGAAGGCGCAGGAACCGCAGGAGCGGCGGGCGCGGTCGCGGCGCCCGTA
>DEKZ01000348.1:0-175 GCA_002354135.1 Massilia sp. UBA2709
GCCGCCTGGCCGAGCACCTGGTGATCGCGGTGCAGGGAGCGCTCCTGCTGCGCCACGCCCCGCCTTTCGTCGCCGAGGCCTTCATCGCCTCGCGCATCGTCCAGGACGTGGGCGGCGCCTTCGGCCGCCTGCCGGCCGGGCTCGATCTCGGGGCCATCCTGGCGCGCGCACCGCC
>DEKZ01000348.1:198-9868 GCA_002354135.1 Massilia sp. UBA2709
TCTACACGAAGGCGGGACAAACTCGCCCGTGACTGGGATAATGGCAGGCTACGGGCTTCAAGCCAGCCGCAACCAAAGAACACACCATGTCGATAATGAAACAAGATCCGCGCTTCCCCAGTCTCTACATCCTGAATCACCCGCTGATCCAGCACAAGCTGTCGCACATGCGCGAGCATGACACCTCGACCCGCACCTTCCGCGAGCTGCTCAAGGAGATCACGCTGCTGATGGGTTACGAGATCACGCGCGATCTGCCGCTGACCACGCGTCCCGTCCAGACCCCGCTGGTGACGATCGACGCGCCCGTCATCGCCGGCAAGAAGCTGGCCATCGTGCCGATCCTGCGCGCCGGCATCGGCATGAGCGACGGCCTGCTGGAACTGGTGCCCTCGGCCCGCGTCGGCCACATCGGCGTGTTCCGCGACCCGCAGACCCACGAGCCGGTCGAATACCTGGTGCGCCTGCCCGACGTCACCGACCGCACCTTCATCCTCTGCGACCCGATGGTTGCGACCGGCAACTCGGCCGTGCACGCGATCGACGTGCTGAAAAAGCGCGGCGTGGCCGACGAACAGATCCTGTTCCTGGCCCTGGTGGCCGCGCCGGAAGGCGTCAAGGTGGTCCAGGACGCGCACCCGAACGTCAAGCTGTACGTGGCCTCGCTCGACTCGCACCTGGACGACCACGCCTACATCGTGCCGGGCCTGGGCGACGCCGGCGACCGCATCTTCGGTACTAAATAAACAATGTCCGGACCGGTCGACGCCGCATTCTTCGCGCGACTCACGAGCGCCAACGAGCGCTTCCGCGCCGGCCTGCCGGCGACGCTCGCCCAACTGGCGGCAACGGGCCGGGAGCTCGCTCCCGGCGCGCCGGACCCGGCCCTGGCGGCCGAGCTGCAGTCGCTGCTGCATACGCTGGCCGGCGCCGCCGTCACCTTCGGGTTTCGCGAGCTGGGGCAGGGCGCGCGCATGCTGGAGCAGCGCCTGGGTGTGCTGACCGCCTTCGAGACGGTCGGCGAGGACGACTGGAGCGCCTGGCTGGGCGCGCTTGCAGCCTTCGTCGAAACGGGGCTGGCGGCGCCGACTCCCGGTTACCACAGCTCGGCTTTTTCGATATTGCCGTAATTCAAAAGTCTAGCGTCGAGTCGTTTGATCCAACGCAAACTTCCAGACCTTCGATGTCCTATATTCTTCCTACTGCCGAAACAAAAAAAGCCGGCGTAAAAGTTGGTTCCCGGCATTGTTAAGCGATTCGTTTTTTTATTTTGCGAAAATCGCGTGACAAGCGTTTTATTCGGTATAATACGGGATCGTTGGGTTCGAGGTAGTAGTGCAGTCTGTCTGTCATTTCTTTCTTGCTTCTTCAAACGATCATAAACGGGCGCAAGCCCACTTAACTGAAATAGGAAATTGTAATGGCAACTGGCATCGTTAAATGGTTCAATGACTCGAAGGGCTTCGGCTTCATCACCCCTGACGAAGGCGGCGAAGATCTGTTCGCTCACTTCTCGGCTATCCAGAGCCAAGGCTTCAAGTCCCTGCAAGAGAACCAGCGCGTCTCCTTCGACGTGACCTCGGGTCCGAAGGGCAAACAAGCATCGAACATCCAGCCGCTGTAATTCCAGCCGCTGTATCACGATGAAAAAATCCTCGGCATGCCGGGGATTTTTTTCGTCTGTCGGTTTTGCGCGGGCAGCCTGGCTGCTCAGCGTCGCCGCTCATCGTGGCTGCGCGCGCAGTTGCTCCCGCAGCTGTTCCTATATTCCGTCGCCCTTCAGCGCCGCCAGTAGTCGGGCTGGGTGTAGGCGTGGCGCAGGAAATCGACAAAGGCGCGGATGCGCAGGGGCAGGTGGCGGCGTTGGGCGAACACCGCGTAGATGTCGTTGCCCGGCGCCGCAAAGTCGTCCAGCACGGTCACCAGCTCGCCCGATTCGATCTGGGCGCCGACTTCCCACATCGAGCGCCAGGCCAGGCCTTTCCCGCCCAGCGCCCACTCGTGCAGCACGGTCCCGTCGTTGCACACCATGTTCCCCGCCACCTTCAGCGTCACGGTCTTGCCGCCTTCGCGGAAGCTCCAGCCGCGCTGGCTGCCCTCGCTGCTGATCGCCAGGCAGTTGTGGCGCGCCAGGTCGGCCGGCCGCTGCGGCGTGCCGTGGCGTTTCAGGTAGCTCGGCGCGGCCACCACGACCCGCTGGTTGTCGGCCAGCTTCACGCCCACCAGGCTCGAGTCGCCCAGGCTGGCGATGCGGATCGCCACGTCCACGCCTTCGCCGATCACGTCGACCAGGCGGTCGTTCAGGTTCAGGTTGACGGTGAGGTCGCGATGCTCGGCGAGGAAGGAGGGCAGCAGGGGCGCGACGTGCTGGCGGCCGAAGCCGGCCGGCGCCGACACCAGCAGGTGGCCCCTGGCGTTGGCGCTGCGCTCGGACACCGCGCTCTCGGCTTCCTCCAGTTCGCCAAGGATGCGCTGGCAGTCTTCGAGGAAGGCCGCGCCCTCGTCGGTGAGGGCCAGGCGGCGCGTCGTGCGCTGCAGGAGCTTCACGCCCAGGCGCGCCTCCAGGGCGTCGAGGCGGCGCCCGATCATGGCCGGCGCAATGCCCTCGGCGCGCGCCGCCGCCGACAGGCTGCCGCGCGCCACCACCTCGACGAAGGTGGAAATTTCCCTGAACTTGCCCATGCTGTCCTTCGCATCTGTGACAAAAACGCACAGATGATATGAATAAATGTATCGTTTAAGTACTTATATGTGAATATACTTGATGATATGACAAACGCCAAGCTGGGGCCGGCAAACCCGCGCCCATTCGCTTGCGCGTTGCTGGCCGTGCCGTACCGTATTTTTCACATCGAGGAGCATTGCAATGACCATCGCCACCCCCAACGGACTGGAAATCCGTGCCGACATCAAGCCAGGCTACGAGCAGATCCTGACGCCGGAAGCACTGGAACTGGTAGCGAAGCTGACGCGCCAGTTCGAGCCGCGCCGCCAGGAGCTGCTGGCCGCCCGTGCGGAGCGCGCACGCCGCCTGGACGCGGGCGAACGTCCGGACTTCCTGCCCGAAACCGCCCACATCCGTGAGGGCGACTGGAAGATCGCGCCGATCCCGGCCGCGCTGGAATGCCGCCGCGTCGAGATCACCGGTCCGGTCGAGCGCAAGATGGTCATCAACGCCCTGAACTCGGGCGCGGACAGCTACATGACCGACTTCGAGGACTCGAATACGCCGAACTGGGACAACCAGATCACCGGCCAGATCAACATGCGCGACGCCGTGCGCCGCACGATCTCGCTGGAGCAGAACGGCAAGTCCTACAAGTTGAACGACAAGGTCGCCACCCTCGTCGTGCGCCCGCGCGGCTGGCACCTGGACGAAAAGCACGTGCTGGTCGACGGCAAGCGCATCTCCGGCGGCATCTTCGACTTCGCCCTCTTCATGTTCCATAACGCCAAGGAGCAGCTGGCGCGCGGCGCCGGTCCCTACTTCTACCTGCCGAAGATGGAATCGCACCTGGAAGCGCGCCTGTGGAACGACATCTTCATCGCCACCCAGGAAGCGCTCGGCCTGCCGCGCGGCACCATCAAGGCGACGGTCCTGATCGAGACCATCGTCGCTGCCTTCGAGATGGACGAGATCCTGTACGAGCTGCGCGAACACAGCGCCGGCCTGAACGCGGGCCGTTGGGACTACATCTTCTCGTGCATCAAGAAATTCAAGAACGACAAGGACTTCTGCCTGGCCGACCGCCCGAAGGTGACGATGACCGCGCCCTTCATGCGCGCCTACGCGCTGCTGCTGCTGAAGACTTGCCACAAGCGCGGCGCGCCGGCGATCGGCGGCATGTCGGCCCTGATCCCGATCAAGACCGATCCGGAGAAGAACGAGATCGCGATGGCGGGCGTGCGTAGCGACAAGGCGCGCGACGCAACCGACGGCTACGACGGCGGCTGGGTGGCTCACCCGGGCCTGGTCGAGCCGGCGATGACGGAGTTCAAAAAGGTGCTGGGCGACAAGCCGAACCAGATCGAGAAACAGCGTCCGGACGTCGAGGTCACTGCCGCGCAACTGCTTGATTTCAAGCCGGAAGCGCCGATCACCGAGGCCGGCCTGCGCTACAACATCAACGTCGGCATTCACTACCTGGGCGCCTGGCTGGCCGGCAATGGCTGCGTGCCGATCCACAACCTGATGGAAGACGCCGCCACCGCCGAGATCAGCCGTTCCCAGGTCTGGCAGTGGATCCGCTCGCCGAAGGGCGTGCTGGACGACGGCCGCAAGGTCACCGCCGAGATGGTGCGCGCGATGATTCCGGAAGAACTGGCCAAGGCCAAGGAAGCGGCGCCGAACGGCGACAATCCGAGCTATGCGCGCGCCGCCGAGATCTTCGAAGAAATGTCGACCTCGGAACAGTTCGCCGAATTCCTCACGCTGCCGCTGTACGAGGAAATCTAAGACCCGTAGGCTGGACGGCTTTGCCGTCCACGCGTTCAGTTGCCGCGTGCACCGCGGCGCTGTTCGAAAACATTGTAGGGGGGCGCCCCGTGCCCACCGGGTTCACAAACGCCTGTTGAACCGGTGGGCACGTGGCGGCCATCCTACGTCTTTCACGGCCGACCGCCTGACGGTACAGGCGCCTGCCACGCAATACCCTCCCGCTTAAAACACGTTCTTCCACTCCCGCAGCGCGGCAAAGGCCTGCACCGGCGTTGCCCCCTCTGCCAGCCTGCCGGCCTTGACCAGTTCGTGCACGATGGCCGGCTCGCGGTAGCGCAGGAAAGGATTGGTGCGCCGCTCCAGGGCGATGCTGCTCGGCACGGTCGGCACATCGGCCGCGCGCTTCGCGCTCTCGTCGCGCATGCGCAGCGCCAGCGCCTCGTTCCCTGGCTCGACCGCCTCGGCGAAACGCAGGTTCGACAGCGTGTACTCGTGCGCGCAATACACTTCCGTATCATCGGGCAGGGCGGCGAGCTTCTCGAGCGAGGCCGCCATCTGCTCCGGCGTGCCCTCGAACAGGCGCCCGCAACCGCCCGCGAACAGGGTGTCGCCGCAGAACAGCCAGTGGCGGCCGGGCGTGCGCCTTACATAGGCGATGTGGCCCAGCGTATGGCCCGGCACGTCCAGCACCTCGAGCTCCAGGCCGAGCCCCGGCACGGTGACGCGGTCGCCGTCGGCCAGCGGGTGGGTGACGGTGTCGATGCGGTCGTTGCGCGGGCCGTAGACCGGCACCGGGAAACGCGCCAGCAGGGCCGGCACGCCGCCCGTGTGGTCAGCATGGTGATGGGTGAGTAGAATGGCGGTAAGCCTCAATCCATGCGAGGCGAGTGCGTCCAGGATGGCGCCGCCGTCGCCCGGATCGACCACGGCCGCATGTTTGCCGTCGTGGATCAGCCAGAGGTAATTATCCTTGAACGCGGGCACGGTCAGGACACTCAAATCATTGCGTGGCGCGCCGTTCGCGGCGCCTGGAGGCGGATTGGTCATGGTTTCAATAGAGGGTAGGCATGGATAGCGCTGCTTCCGAAAAATCCATTATAGCGCTCGACGAATGGCTGCTTTCGCCGGCGGGCGCCTACGTGCGCGCCTTCGAGCAGGCCTGCCTCGACGAGCTGACGGCCGACATCTTCGGCTTCAATGCCGTGCAGATCGGCGTGCCCCAGATCGACGCGCTGGCCGCCAACCGCATGCCCAACAAGTGGCAGGCGGCCACGCGCACCTCGACCGCCGACGAACTCGCTTTTGCCGACAGTGGCAAGCAGATCGCCGTCGCGCTCGACTTCGCCGAGCTGCCCTTCGCCTCGCAGAGCCTCGACCTGGTCGTGCTGCCGCACGTGCTCGAGTTCGCGGCCGAGCCGCACCAGGTGCTGCGCGAAGTCGAGCGGGTGCTGATCCCGGAAGGGCAGGTGATCATCTGCGGCTTCAATCCGGCCAGCCTGTGGGGTATGCGCCAGGGCTTCGGCCGCTTCACCAGCGGCGGCTACCTGCCCGCGGCAGGCGAGTTCATCTCTATGCCGCGCCTGAAAGACTGGTTAAAATTGCTCAATCTCGGCGTCAGCAACAGCCATTTCGGCTGCTATGCGCCGCCGTTTCGCACCGCCCAGTGGCTGCAGCGCTTCGCCATGATGGAAGGCGCCGGCCAGCGCTGGTGGCCTTACCTTGGCGCCGTCTACGTCGTGCACGCGATCAAGCGCGTCAAGGGCATGCACCTGGTCGGGCCGGCGTGGAACAAGAAATCGAGCCGGGCTCGCCAGGCGGTCCCGGCAACCAACAGAGAATGAACCAGAAAGAAGAAAGACCAGGCGGCATGACGAAAGTGGAAATTTTTACCGATGGCGCCTGCAAGGGCAATCCCGGCGCCGGCGGTTGGGGCGCGCTGCTGATGGCCGACGGCCACGAGAAGGAAATCTATGGCGGCGAGCCCAACACCACCAACAACCGCATGGAGCTGAAGGCGGTCATCGAGGCGCTCAGCACCCTGAACCGGCCTTGCGAAGTGGTCTTGCATACCGACAGCCAGTACGTGCAGAAGGGGATCTCGGAATGGATCCACGGCTGGAAGGCGCGCGGCTGGAAAACCGCGTCGAAAGAACCGGTCAAGAACGACGACCTGTGGAAGGCCCTCGACCTGGCCCAGCAGCAGCACACCGTCGAATGGCGCTGGGTGCGCGGCCACAACGGCCATCCGGGCAACGAGCGTGCGGACGTGCTGGCAAACAAAGGTGTGGCGCTGGGGCGTCGATAAGACGAGCTCGCTTGAGATATACTGCGTGCCCGACTCATCAGTAATCACCAGTATCCACCATGCGCCAGATCGTTCTCGATACCGAAACCACAGGTCTTAATCCCCGCACTGGCGACCGCGTCATCGAAATCGGTTGCGTCGAGCTGGTCAACCGTACGCTGACCGGCAACAACTTCCACCGCTACATCAATCCCGAGCGCGACTCCGACGAGGCCGCGCTCGCGGTCCACGGCCTCACGACCGAGTTCCTGAGCGACAAGCCGAAGTTCCACGAGATCGTCGAGGAACTGCGCGAGTACGTGAAGGGCGCCGACATCATCATCCACAACGCGCCTTTCGACCTGGGCTTCCTGAACCACGAATTCCAGCGCCTTGGCCTGCCGCCTTTCGTCGACCACTGCGGGCCTATCATCGACACCTTGGTGTTCGCGAAGGAAATGCACCCGGGTAAGCGCAACTCGCTGGACGCGCTCTGCGACCGCTACGGCGTCTCCAACGCCCACCGCAAGCTGCACGGCGCACTGCTGGACTCGGAGCTGCTGGCCGACGTCTACCTGGCGATGACGCGCGGGCAGAACTCGCTGTCGATGGACGTCGAACCCGAAGAGACGGGCGGAGGCATGCTGCTCGACGCCGTGCCGCTGGGCGAGATCATCGTGGTCCAGGCGTCGAGCGACGAGTTGGCCGCACACGAGGAATTGCTGGTCGGCCTGGACAAGGGCGTCAAAGGCGACTGCGTTTGGAGAAATTATTCGCCAAAGGTTTGACGGTAGAGAAAGTTTTTGGCATAATACTCCTCGTTGTCAGGGAGGTTAGCTCAGGGGTAGAGCACTGCATTCACACTGCAGGGGTCGCAAGTTCGAAACTTGCACTTCCCACCAGAATTCAGCTGAGAAATCAGCAACATGAAAAAAGCCGGAGCGCAAGCTGCCGGCTTTTTTGTTTGAATGGCGGAAACCGCACTGTGACAATGAAGTGCCGCCAAGCTCGGTGATAAAAAAGCGCAGCCCAGGCACGCCGTGCGCCACATGGAAGTGAATCATACGAACAATGGGTGGAAAGTGCGTGTCGATGGGGTGCCGTCATCCGGTTCGACCGCTACCATAGGTTCGCGCGAAGCATTCTCATAGGGCTGCGTGGATTGCCGGCGGTTGTCGTGTTCGGCCCGGCCGTTGCCTTGCTGTTCGCTGCCGCCTCCCTCCTGGTCAGTGGTGACCTGCGCCTGCACACGGCCTTGTCGTCATGGCCGCCGTGGAAACCACGTACGGCCCGTTGATCAGCCCTTGCTAACGTTTATCTAACGGCACATGGAAGCCCGCCTTCAGGCAATGCAGGGCGACCGAGGTCTGAAAGCGCCGTACGTTGTCGTCCCCGCCGAACAGCCGCTCCGTGATCGCCTGGTAATCGGCCATCGAGGCCGCCGTGAGCACCAGCAAAATGTCGGCTTCGCCCGTGATCAAGTAGCTCTGCTGAACTGCTGGCTCGTCCAGGATCCGTTGGCGCAGTGCTACCGCCGCTTTTGCATTCTCGTCATGGAGCTGCACCGCGACGATCAGCGTGAGGGGTCGGCCCAGTTGGCTGGCATCGAGCATGGCGCAATCCGCCCGTATCACACCGCTGTCGCGCAGGCGTCGGACGCGGCGCTGCACCGCCGGCGCCGACAAATGGACCGCCTTTGCGATTTCCCGTTGGGAGGTCGTGTTATCGCGCTGCAGGATATCGAGGATTGCAAGATCGAAGCTGTCGAGTGGGGCTGGAGAGAACATGCTTGGGCGAGCGAAAGTTGCGCGGGATGGGTGGAATTTGCAGTCCAAATGTCGATTTTAGCGCCTTAAAATTCCGGCATGAAAATTCGAAACCTGTCTGCACTGACTCCCTTCCTCGCCATCCTTGGCTCCGTTACCGCACTTGGATTGGGGACTTCGCTAGCCAAGCACACTCTGTTTCCAGTGATCGGCGCCGAGGGAACTACAGCGCTGCGCGTCGGCTTCTCCGCGCTCCTGATGCTCGCGCTGTGCCGCCCGTGGCGCTGGCGGCTGTCCGGTGCGGACAGCCGGGCGATCGCCTGCTATGGCGCCGCGCTGGGAGCGATGAACCTGTGTTTCTACATGTCCCTGCGTACGATCCCATTCGGCGTGGCAGTCGCGATCGAGTTCGCCGGGCCGCTCGCCGTGGCGTTGGTGTCCTCGCGCAGGCCGCTGGATTTCACCTGGGTGATGCTCGCCCTGGCGGGGCTGGCACTCCTGCTGCCGCTGGGACACGAGCCGTCCACCCTCGATCCGGTGGGGATGGCGTATGCCGGCGCCGCGGCAGTGTGCTGGGCGTGCTATATCCTGTTCGGGAAGCGGGTGGAGCACCTGCCGGCCGCTCATTCGGTATCGCTGGGCTTGGCCGTCGCCGCGCTGGTGGTCGTCCCCATCGGTCTGCCGGGCGCCGGCAGGGCGTTGGTCGATCCCTGGATACTCGGCGTCGGCCTGTGCGTCGCCGCGATCTCGAGCGCGCTGCCGATCTTTCTGGAAATGGCGGCGCTCAAGCGCCTGTCGCCCCAAGCATTTGGCGTCATGATCAGTATGGAGCCGGCGGTGGCAGCCTTGCTGGCGCTTGGCCTGCTGGACGAATATCTGACCCCTGCCCAGTGGCTCGCGGTCGGACTGATCGTGAGCGCCTCCATAGGCATCACCGTCACGCTGCGGCGGGCGTCGAGTTCCTCATGCGCCAACGTGGGGGAATTGGGGAGTAACAGATGAGCTCAAAGCGCTTTCGATGCCGGTGACTACGTCGAGGCTCCGGTCACGCCCCGCCCAGACGCACGCTGACCTGACCTGTCGTCGCCAGCGCTTCAAGTTCGAAACTTGTACTCCCCACCAGAATTCAGCTGAGAGATCAGCAATATGAAAAAAGCCGGAGCGCAAGCTGCCGGCTTTTTT
>DEKZ01000348.1:9924-10091 GCA_002354135.1 Massilia sp. UBA2709
CCGCATCGGCCTGTTGATGGCGGAGCCGCGGGAATGCGCAGGCGCCGCCCCGCCGGCTCAGCGCTTCAGCTGGCTCAGGTCGCGCACCGCGCCGCGATCGGCCGAGGTGGTGAGCGCCGCATAGGCCTGCAGCGCCTGCGACACGTAGCGCTCGCGGTCCACGGGCC
>DEKZ01000199.1 GCA_002354135.1 Massilia sp. UBA2709
GCACTTCGCCCGCCACCACCGAGAAGCCCAGGCCGTGTTCGCCGGCGCGTGCGGCTTCGATCGCGGCGTTAAAGGCGAGCAGGTTGGTCTGGGCGGCGATGTCGCTGATGGTGTCGATGATCTCGTGCACGTCGCGCGAGGACCGCTGGATCTCGAGCACGGCTTCGCGCGAACGGTCGAGCAGGGCGTTGCCGTCGTCGGCTTCCTGCTGGGTTTGCACGGCGAGGTCGCGCGAACGTTCCGAGTTGCGCGCGATGCTCTCGATCGAGCGGGTCAGTTCGTCCAGCACCAGGCCCATGTCCGTCACCTTTTCCTTGACCAGCTGTTCGCGCTGCACGCGGGCGGTGATGTCGGTGGCGAACTTCACCACCTTGAAAGGCTTGCCGTCCACGTCCAGGATGGGGTTGTAGGTTGCCTGCAGCCAGATCTCGGCATCGTGCTTGCCGCGGCGGCGAAAGCGCGCGCTCTTGAACTGTCCTTCGGCCAGGTCGGCCCAGAACGCGCGGTACTCGGCCGTTTTCACCAGTTCGGGCGAGCAGAACATGCTGTGGTGGTGGCCCTGGACCTCGGCCATCGTGTAGCCGACCGTGCGCAGGAAATTGCTGTTCGCGGTAAGGATGTTGCCCTGCAGGTCGAACTCGATCACGGCCTGGGAGCGCGAGAGGGCCTCCAGCTTGCCGGCGGTCTCGGCGCTGAGCAGCTTGGCCGGGGTGACGTCGGAGGCCATCTTGACCACTTTCAGCGGCCGGCCGTCGAGGTCGAAGATCGGGTTGTAGGACGCCTGGATCCAGACCTCGCGTCCCTGCTTGTCGATGCGCCGGTATTCGCCGGTGTTGAACTCCCCGCGCGCCAGCCTTTCCCAGAAGGCCTGGTACTCGAGACTGCGCACGTAGCCCGGGTCGCAGAACATGCGGTGGTGCTGGCCGACCACTTCCTCGGCCTTGTAGCCGAAGGTGTTCAGGAAGTTGTCGTTGGCGCGCAGGACGCGGCCCTGCAGGTCGAACTCGATCACGGCCTGCACCCGCTCGATCGCCGCGATCTTGCCCTCGTGGTCGGAGCTCGTCAGCTTGTGCTCGGTGATGTCGGTGGCGAACTTGACCACTTTTATCGGTCGGCCGCAGCCGTCGAACACCGGGTTGTAGCTGGCGTGGATCCAGACCTCGCGCCCGTCGCGGCCCTGCCGCTTGAACACGCCGGCGTGCGCTTCGCCCTTGCCGAGCTGGCCCCAGAAGGCGCCATATTCGATCGAGCGCGCGTAGGCGGGTTCGCAGAACATGCGGTGATGGCGGCCGACCACGTCTTCGAGCGCGTAGCCGAAGGTCGACAGGAAGTTCTCGTTGGCGTGCAGCACCGTGCCGTCGAGCCCGAACTCGATCACCGCCTGCAGGCGGTCGATGGCGCGGATCTTCGCCTCGTAGTCGGCGTTGCGGCGTTTTGTTTCGGTGATGTCGGTGGCGAACTTGACGATCCTGACGATGCGGCCTTCCTCGTCCAGCACCGGGTTGTACGAGGCTTGCAGCCAGATGGTCGAGCCGCCCTTGGCCAGGCGGCTGAATTCGCCTTGCTCGATGCTGCCGGCGGCCAGCCGGCTCCAGAACTCGCGGTAGGCGGCGCTGTCGGCGATGCCCGGTTCGCAGAACATCCGGTGGTGGCGCCCGACGACTTCATCGAGCGTATAGCCGGTGCTCTGCAGGAACAGGGCGTTGGCATGCAGGATCGTGCCGTCGGTCGAGAACTCGATGATGGCCTGGATGCGGTGGATGGCATCGAGCAGCGCGGCCTGGTCGCGCGGCAGGCGTGCGTCGGCGGACGCCGCCGGGATGGTCGGAGTGTGATTCATGAGTGCGATGGAAAGGAACCGGAAAGTGCCGCCGGCTTGCAGGCGCGGCTGGCAGTGCTGACAACCCATGGACGCTGAAACGCATAGTTGCCGTACGTCAATACATTCTACATGAGCGGCCGCATGCGATTTGCATGAAACGTGGTTGGTGTATCTCAGTTGCAACAGCGTTGCCGCCATGTCGCGTCGCTACGGCAAAAAAGGCGCCCCAAGTCAAGGGGCGCCAAGGAGGAGCAGGGGAAGGGGCCGACCGCGCCGGCCCCCGGGAATCAGTCGACCTGACGTCCGCGCAGCTTCAGCGCCGCGCGTACGCCGCGTCCGTAGTCCGGGTCGGCCAGGTCGAACTGGCGCAACTGGCGGGCCAGGATCTCGTCCGTCACCTGGCTCAGCGGGCCGGCCAGGTTGTCGAACAGGTTCTGTTTTTCCTCGGCCGGCATGAGGCGGAACAGGTTGCCCGGCTGGGTGTAGTCGTCTTCTTGGCCGCGGAAGTCGAAGCGGCCGGCGTTGCCGTACAGCGGCAGTTCCTGCTCGCCATGGCCCATGCCGAGCACGCCCTTGCCGACCGGATCGACCGGGTCGTAGATCGGGGCCGCGCCGCCGTTGGCGATCGCCATCGCGCCGTCGCGCTGCTGGTTGTGGAAGGGACAGCGCGGGGCGTTCACCGGCAGGTGCTGGTGATTCGTGCCGACGCGGTAGAGCTGGGCGTCGTGGTAGGCGAACAGGCGCCCCTGCAGCATCTTGTCCGGCGAATAGCCCATCCCCGGCGGCACGTTCGCCGGCGAGAAGGCGGCCTGCTCGACTTCGGCGTGGTAGTTCAGGGGATTGCGGTTCAGTTCCAGCACGCCCACCGGCAGCAGCGGGAAGTCGCCGTGCGGCCAGACCTTGGTCAGGTCGAAGGCGTTCCAGCCGGTGCGCGCCTCCCAGTCCGCCAGCTGCTGCGGCGTGGCGACCTGCACCTTGACGTCCCACTGCGGGAAGTTGCCCGAGGCGATGGCGTCGAACAGGTCGCGCTGGGCGTGGTCCGGGTCGGCGCCGCCGAGGCGCACCGCTTCGGCATTGCTGAGGTTCTTGATGCCCTGGCGGGTCTTGAAGTGCCACTTCACGTAGACGCGTTCGCCCGCCTCGTTGACCAGGCTGTAGGTGTGGCTGCCGAAGCCGTCCATGTGACGGTAGCCGTCCGGGGTGCCGCGGCTCGAGAACAGGATCGTCACCTGGTGCAGGCTTTCCGGGGCGCGGCTCCAGAAGTCGAACATCATGTTGGCGGACTTCAGGTTGCTGTCAGGCAGGCGCTTTTGCGTGTGGATGAAGTCCGGGAACTTGATCGGGTCCTTGATGAAGAACACCGGCGTGTTATTGCCCACCAGGTCCCAGTTGCCTTCCTCGGTATAGAAGCGCAGGGCGAAGCCGCGCGGATCGCGTTCGGTGTCGGCGCTGCCTTTTTCGCCGCCGACGGTGGAAAAGCGCAGGAAAGTCTCGGTCTTCTTGCCGATTTCCCCGAACAGTTTCGCCTTGGTGAAGTGGCGGATGTCATGCGTCACCGTGAACGTGCCGTAGGCGCCGGAACCCTTGGCATGGACGACACGCTCGGGAATGCGCTCGCGGTTGAAGTGCTGGAGCTTCTCGATCAGGTGGAAGTCCTGCAGCAGCAGGGGGCCGCGGGGGCCGGCGCTCAGGGAGTTCTGGTTGTCGGCGACCGGGATGCCGGAAGCGGTGGTCAGGCGGGGCTGGGTCATGCTCTCTCCTCTTCGAAATGACGAATTTGATGAGGAGATTCTAAATATGGATGAGCGAAAGATAAATTTGATTGATCTGATGAGGATGATAGGCAATTCCTATAGGCAACTGTGGCAGGCCCAGGCGCGTCCAGCGCCTGGCCTGGAAAGGGCTACGTCCTCCTCAGTAGCGACGGACCGTCCCGCTGGTCTGTCCATTCATCTTGGCCTGGATTTTTTTCCAGATAAAACCGGCAATCGCCATCATGATCATCTTGCGCATGTGAACCTCCTTGGGTGAGCGAATCAAATAAGCGGATTAAATAAGCGGACTAAATAAGCGGACTAAGTAAGCGGATTAAATAAGCGAATTAAGTGAGCGCATCGTGTCGCGTCGATAAGTAAGGTCAGCGCCGGCCAGCGGAGCGCCGTCCTTCGCTGGCGGCCGGCGCGTCCGCCGCTCCGGCCTGGTCATGAGCCTGATCGTGCGAGTCGTTCTTCCAGATGCCGCGGATGTTCATCGCCATCAGGGCCGCCTGCAGCGCGATCAGGGCCCAGGCTTCGTCGTGTACGCCCCAGACGATCCACAGCAAATTGCTGAGGATGAACATCCAGAAACCGAACACCCGCTTGCCGGCGCGCTGCGAGCCGATCAGGTAAGCGGCATACAGGCTGACCGCCATCGCGGGCCATTGGAGGAAGTCGAGGAATTCATCCATACGCCGTCACGCCGCCTTCTTGCGGCGCGCCGGCGCCTTGCTTGCGGCCGAAGCGGCACGGGTGGTCTTCGCCGCCGCCTTTTTTGCGGCGGGCTTGGCGGCCGGTTTTGCAGCCGCTTTTGCCGATGCGCGCTTTGCGCCGGCGCTGGCGGTGGCCGGTTCGCGCGCG
>DEKZ01000345.1 GCA_002354135.1 Massilia sp. UBA2709
GTGCGCCAGTCCGATGCCCATGCCTGGGCCGAAGTCTGGCTGGCGCGGCGCGGCTGGGTGCGGGTCGACCCGACGGCGGCGGTTTCGCCCGAGCGCGTGCAGCGCGGCGCCGGCAGCGCCCTGCCCCAGCGTCCGCCCTTCGGCATCGAGGGATTGCAAGGCTTGATCGGCCTCGACGGCGAAGCCCATCCGTGGCTGCTGCAGATGCGCTACGCGATGGGCGCCATGAACAATGGCTGGAACCAGTGGGTGCTGAACTACACGCCGCAGCGCCAGCGCGGCATGGTCGAGCAGTTGCAGTCGTCGCTGCTGGACTGGCGCTTGCCGGTCTGGCTAGGCATCCTGGCAATTGTGTTGTTGCTGGGGCGCACTTTGCTCCGCCGTAGGGAAATTGATCCGGTCGATGCGCTATACTCGGCCCTATGCACGCGCCTGTCCCGCCTCGGACTGGCGCGCTCGGCAGACGAAGGCCCGCAAGCCTACGCCGCGCGGATCAAGGCGGCAGGCAAGCTGGGGCCCGAAGCATTGGCCGCCGTGCAGGAATTCCTGCACCGCTACAGCCGCTGGCGCTATGCGCCGGGCGGCGCCGATGCCCGCCTTGCCGCGACCTTGAAGCGCCTACTTTCGCAAGTCAGATGAAACTGTTCGTACCTGTCCTCGCCGCCCTCCTCCTCGCCGCAGCCCCGATTTCGCAAGTGAACGCCGCCGACAGCAGCCATGCTGCCAGGACGCGTCCGGCGAAGGCAGCCAAGCCGGCCAAATCGGCCAAGAACGCCAAGGCCTCGAAGACCGCCAAGGCAGCCAAGGGCAAGGCCGCCAAGTCCGCCAAGGCCAGCGCCAAGCCAGCGGTCAAGGCCCTGGCGCCGGCCGTGGCCGCGGCGGCGGTAGCGAAAACCATCGACTACGATGGCGAACCGGTGAACTTCGCCGAATGGCAGGCCGTGCGCGACTTTGCCGACGGGATGGCCGCCAAGCACGGCTTCGACCGTGCCGGGCTCGAGTCCCTGATGCGCCAGGTGCGCTTCGTCGAGTCGGCGGTGCAACTGGTCAAGCCTGCGCCGCCGGGCAAGCCGAAGAACTGGCAGGCCTATAGCGAACGCTTCATCGAACCGATCCGCATCAACGCGGGCGTGCGTTTCTGGAACGAGAACGCCGAGGCGCTGGCACGCGCCGAAGCCACCTACGGCGTACCGGCCGAGGTGCTGGTCGGGATCATCGGCGTGGAAACCGTGTACGGCCGCGACACCGGACGCTTCCGCGTGCTCGATACCCTCACCACGCTCGCCTTTGCCTATCCGGAAGCGCCGAACCAGGCCGCCCGCTCGGCCTTCTTCAAGAGCGAACTGGAAAACGCCCTGCTGCTGGCGCGCCACGAGAACATCGATCCCTTCTCGCTGCTGGGGTCCTTCGCCGGCGCGGTCGGGCTGCCGCAATTCATGCCGGGCAATATTCTGAAATATGGCGTGGACTTCGACGGCGATGGCCACGTCGACCTGCGCGGCTCGACCTCCGACGCCATCGGCAGCGTCGCCAACTTCCTGGTCCAGCACGGCTGGAATCCGCGCGACACGGCGCCGGCCGTGATCCAGGTCGCCGTCTCGCCCAGCCGCGCCTGGGAGCCGCTGCTCGACCGCGGCCTGAGCGCAACCCTGCGCCCCGAGGAATTGACGACGGCCGGCGTCACCCCCGACATCCCGCTGCCGGGCACGCGCCTGTACGGCCTGGTCGACCTGCAGAACGGGGCCGATCCGACCGAGTACTGGGCCGCCAGCGACAACTTCTTCGCCATCACCAAGTACAACCGCAGCTATTTCTATGCGATGTCGGTGCTCGACCTGGGCCGCGCCGTGCGCGAGGCGCGCGCAAACACGCTCTTGTAGAGCTGGAAAGTTGTAACAATTCGTAACTGCGGCGAGGAAGTTTTGCCGCAGTGAATTCTTTTCTACACCGGGTACTCCCCTGGTGTATCCCAGTTGTCCCGGTTTCTATACTCTATGGAAACATTCTTGCGGGCGACATACCCCCCAAAGTCTTGTCAGTCGAGCATATCATTCTGAAACGTGCGGCAAGCAAAACCTGTTTCCTTTACACTCAAGTTTAACGAAAAAACAATTATTTTTTCCGTGAGTTTGTGAGAGAATTGCATTGCGGCTATTGTTGCGACTAGACAACAAAACAGAGACCCTCGCACCGAATTCTATTGCTCATAAGTACTAGACCACAAAATAGTTGTACAATTGAGTAGATTTTTTCGAAAGACCTTCCGGAATCGAAACGCCGCTAGCGACTTTCCGTAACCCACATAGGAATTATTGAAATCATGACAAACCAAGTCGGCATTGATATGAACAGCGATTCGGAATCGGATGAACTGCTGCAATACAACCCGAACCGTCTGCTGGACACCCTGATCGAGAACCTGCGCCTGAAGAACGACGCAGCCCTGTCGCGCGCACTCGAAGTGGCGCCGCCGGTCATCTCCAAGATCCGCCACCACCGCCTGCCGGTTGGCGCTTCGCTGCTGATCCGCATGCACGAAGTCAGCGACCTGTCGATCCGCGACCTGCGTTACCTGATGGGCGACCGCCGCAACAAGTTCCGCATCAGCGACAAGCAGTTCAAGCCGAAGGAAGGCGCAGCACCTGCAGCCACCAGCAACACCGGCGAACAGTCGTAATGCCAGGTCCGGCCGCGTGCCGGACATGCGCAGGATCTTGACGACGGTCGTGTGACCGGGATCCAGCGCCAATAAAAAAAGGGGCCGTGTGGCCCCTTCGTTATTTTTGTTTCCACTTGTCCCTTACGCCGGGAACACCCCGGTCGACAGGTAGCGGTCGCCGCGGTCGCAAACGATGAACACGATGGTCGCGTTCTCCACGGTCTGCGAAATGCGCAGCGCCACTTCGCAGGCGCCGGCGGCCGAGATACCGCAGAAGATGCCCTCTTCGGCCGCCAGGCGGCGCGCCATCTGCTCGGCGGCGGCTTGGCTGACGTTCTCCACCTGGTCCACGCGCGACTTGTCGAAGATCTTCGGCAGGTAGGCTTGCGGCCATTTGCGAATGCCCGGGATCGACGAGCCCTCTTCCGGCTGGGCGCCGATGATGCGCACGTTCTCGTTCTGTTCCTTCAGGTAGCGCGACACACCCATGATGGTGCCGGTCGTGCCCATGGCGCTGACGAAATGGGTGATGCGGCCTTCGGTATCGCGCCAGATTTCCGGGCCCGTCGTTTCGTAGTGGGCGCGCGGATTGTCCTGGTTGGCGAACTGGTCGAGGATGATGCCCTTGCCTTCCTTCTGCATCTGGTCGGCCATGTCGCGCGCGTATTCCATGCCCCCGGTCTTCGGTGTCAGGATGATCTGGGCGCCGTAGGCCGCCATGCTCTGGCGGCGCTCGATCGACAGGTTGTCCGGCATCAGGAGCACCATCTTGTAGCCGCGGATTGCGGCCGCCATCGCCAGCGCGATGCCGGTATTGCCCGAGGTCGCCTCGATAATGGTGTCGCCCGGCTTGATCTGGCCGCGCGCTTCGGCGTTCTTCAGCATCGACATGGCGGCGCGGTCCTTGACCGAGCCCGCCGGATTGTTGCCTTCCAGCTTGCCGAGGATGACATTGTTGCGGGCCGCGGCGTCCGCACCCGGCAGGCGCACCAGTTGCACCAGCGGCGTGTTACCGATCGTATCTTCGATGGTCTTGTAGGCCATGTTCGCTCTCTTGCGGTTCTTCAAACCACCATTTTAATCCGATAAGCAATTGAGCGTCGTGATGTGGTCCAGAGGACTGCGCTGCGGCGTCGGACGGGGTTGTAGGGTGGGCTCTNNTCTTGAGCCCACGCGGTATGGCACGGGTGATCAGCCGCGCACCAGATCAGGACCGCAAACGACGCGATTCCCAGTTAGGGCGCCGCATTTCCAGCGGTGAGACCGCGTGGGCTCGAGAGCCCACCCTACAAAAGCAAACGGCACAGGCGTTGCCGCCAGCGCCATCGCCGATCAGCGCAGCGGCAACGGATACGTCGCCGGGCTGACGTTGCCGTCCTTGTCCACCGCCTGCACGCCGAAGAAGTAATTATCCTTCGACAGGTTGACCGTCGCTTCGGTTACATTACCCACGTACTTCGAGCCCTGCCATTGCGCGGCGGTGGTCTCGCGCCAGACGATGCGGTAGCCGGCCAGGTCCGGTTCGGCGTTCGCTGCCCAGACCAGGGTCGTGTCGTTGGTCAGGCCGGCGGTGCGCACCTTGACTTCTTTTGGCGCGCTTGGCGCCAGCGCCAGCGAGGCCAGGGCCGCGGCGTTCACCTTGGTCACCTTGGCTGCGTAGTCGAAGTCGACGAAATCGATCAGGTCGCCATAGACCTTGCCGTTCTCGGTGCGCAGGTTCTGGTGCTGGTGCGAGAAGTCCTCGTTCGGCTCGGTGAAGCGCAGCGCGGCATAGCCCTGCTCCAGGAAAGGCATGTGGTCGCCGCCGCGCAGGTAGCGGTCGTGGCGCTGGATCACGTTGACCTTGAAGCCCTTCACGTAGCGCTCGCCCTGCTCCTTCACGTGGCGCGCGAGCTGGCGCGTGATCGAGTCGTTCTCGCCGCCGGTGGCGACCAGCTGGCGCACGGCTTCGCTCATCTCCCTGGTGGCCGGGATGCTTTGCGCGAACAGGCGCACCTGCTTGTTGTCGACACGGCCATCGTCGGCGCGCGAGCTGCCGATGATGTCGTTGTTCAGCATGCCGGCGACGTTCAGGTTGTTGGCGCGCGCCTGCCTGGCCCAGTGGCCGGCGCCCAGCAGGCCCTGCTCCTCGGCCGCGACGGCCATGAAGACCAGGGTGGCGTCGAAATTGTATTTCGCCATCACGCAGGCCATTTCCATCACGGCGGCGGTGCCCGAGGCGTCGTCATTCGCGCCCGGCGCCTTGCCGCTGGCGTCCATCACGTCGGTGTTGCGGCTGTCGTAGTGGCCGCTGACCACGTACAGGCGGTCCTTCGAGGCTTCCTGGGTGCCCGGCAGGGTGGCGACCACGTTGACGATCTCGGTCGGGCGCGAGATGCGCGCCGAGACCGGGGCGATGTGGCTGTCGAAGGCGACCTGCAGCTTGCCGGCGCCGCAACGCTCCAGCTCGCTCTTGATCCAGCGGCGGGCGGCGCCGATGCCGCGCGTGTCGGATTCGGTCTCGGACATCGTGTGGCGGGTCTCGAAGCTGACCAGCTTGCGGATATAACCCTCGATGCGTTTGGACGAGATCTCGGCGACGATCTTGTCGATCTGGGCCTGGTGGCGGGTGACGTCGGGAGCAGCCGGTGCGGCAGGCGCGGCAGGCGCGGCAACGGCGACGCCGCCGGCAACCAGGCCGGCGATGAGGCCGGCGGTAATACGAACATGAGGCATGGGAATCCTTGGAATCGTTGCGCTTCAATCAAGCAACATATCTTCTCATGCACATGCGATTTCCTGCAGTACTTACACGCTAAAAAATTTGTCTAGAAAAGCCGCCGGCTTTCGCGGTCGAACGCCGGCGGCTTCCCTCGATGCCTTACATGCTGCCCTGGCCTTCGGCCGGCTTGGCGCCGGCATCCTTGGCGGCGCCCGCCTTGGCGGACTTGGACTCGCTCTTCGCCGCCGTCGCGGCGCCTTCCTTCGCCTTGCCGTTCACCTGCAGGCCGGCTTCGGACAGCTTGGCGGCCTTCTTCTCGCCCAGGCCCTTGACCCGCTTCTGCAGGTCGGCCCAGTCCTTGAACTCGCCCTTGCTGCGCTCGTCCAGGATGGCTTTCGACATGCTCGGGCCCACGCCTTTCACGCCGTCGAGGGCGGCGGCGTCAGCCTTGTTGACGTCGACCTGAGCGAAGGCGAAGCTGGTCGTGGCGGCCAGCGCGGCAATTGCGAGCATCAGTTTCTTGATCATGTGGTCTCCATAGTCGTGACAGGGACGGCGAATACCGTCCAGCGCGCTTAACGCTTGGCGCGCGGCGCTGTTGACCTGCTACGGTTGAGCCGAATCAAGGAGATACTGTGCCGCGAAACCGACACTGGCCATGATCGCCTGTTGAGTTTTTTGCACGGGCGTGAAAGCATTGGGTACCCCTGGAAGCTGTCCGGAGTTGGCCATGCCACGACTGTTCACGCTGCTCGCGCCCCTGCTCTCGCCTCTGCTCTTCCTGTCGTCCGCCCTTGGCGCGGCCCAGACCGGCGAGACGCCCCATGCGGCCGTGCAGACGGTCGAGGTCAAGGGCCCGCGCACGCGCCTGGTGCCCTACGCCGACCTGTTCTATCCGATGGCCAAGGCGGTGCAGCAGGCCCTGGGCGGGCGCGCCGCCCTGGCCGTGCAGTTGCGCCCCACGCACCAGGGCGTGCGCCTGGAAGACGTCCAGGTCTGGCTCGAGGGCGAGCACGAGGCGATACCGGTCGCGCGCCAGGCCGATGGCTTGTTCGTGGTGCCGGTGAACGACCGGCTGGCCGAAGACAGCGGCCATTTCCTGATCAACAAGAAGAGCGAAGACCTGTCGGTGAACCTGGTGCTGGTGCCGACGCTGCCGCGCGAGGCCTGGACCATCGGCGCGGTGCGCCACCTGCTGGCGGACGCGCGCGGCTCGGTCGGCAAGCTGCTGCCCTGGTACCAGAAGCCGGTGGTGTGGGCCGTCACGCGCAAGCTGGCGGTGTCGGTCTGCAGCCGCCTGCGCGACGCGCCGCTCACCCTACTCGACGGCGCACGGGTCGTGGCGACCGTGCGCACGAGCGAGGAAGCGCGCAACCATGCGCAGGAGACGGTGTTTTGCCACCGCTTCGATGGCGAGGAGGGGTATCCGGAGAGTACGCGGGTGGTGGTTCCGGAGGATGCGGAGGTGTTGTTGATGTGAAGCCGTACAAGCGGCGCGGGTTATTGCGAAGGTTTCGACATTCGGGAGTGAGCACCGCGTGGGTTCAAGAACCCACCCTACAACAGCGGGTTTCGTAGGGTGGGCACTCGTGCNNTCGTGCCCACGCGGTCGTACTTCTCCTGACCCGAATATCGTTTGCATGTTGGCGCCGAAGTACCGCAATCACGCCCCGAACAACTCCTCGCGCGTCACGGTCGCCGTACCCAGCTTGCCCACCACGATGCCGCCCGCCCGGTTGGCGGTCGCCAGCGCCACGTCCAGCGGCGCCCCCGCGCCCAGCATGGCCGCCATGGTCGCAATCACGGTGTCGCCGGCGCCGGAGACGTCGAACACCTCGCGCGCATCCGCATGCACGTGCAGCACTTCCTGGTCCGTGTACAGGCTCATGCCCTCTTCAGAGCGCGTCAGCAGCAGCGCTTCCAGGCCCAGCTCGGTGCGCAGTGCCTGCGCCTTGTCGGTAAGCTGCTCCTCGCTCTTCCAGTTGCCGACGATGCGGCGCAGCTCGGACTTGTTCGGCGTCAGGATGGTCGCGCCGGCGTACATCGAGAAGTCGTCGCCCTTCGGGTCGACCATCACGACCTTGCCTGCCGCGCGCGCCTCGCGGATCATCTCGGCCACGTTGACCAGGCTGCCCTTGTTGTAGTCCGAGAAGATCAGGACGTCGTAGTCCGGCAGCAGGGCCCGGAACTGGGTCAGCTTGTCGCGCAGCACGTTCTCGGTCGGGGCGTCCTCGAAATCGATGCGGACCATCTGCTGCTGGCGGCCGATGACGCGCAGCTTGATGATGGTGGAGATCGCCTCGTCGCGCTTGAGGTAGCTGTGGATGCTCGAATCGCGNNCCCCGTCCCCCCCCCCCCCCGCCTCGTCCTTGCCGACCACCCCCAGGAGGCCGCTGTGCGCCCCAAGGGCGGCGGCGTTGCGCGCCACGTTGGCGGCGCCGCCCAGGCGTTCCTCGCGGCGCTCGATGCGCACCACCGGCACCGGCGCTTCCGGGGAGATGCGCGAGACGTCGCCGAACCAGTAGCGGTCGAGCATGACGTCGCCGACCACCAGCATGCGCACGTGGTCGAGCCGGGGGGCGGGGTTGGCAAGGTAGTCTTCTGCCGCCAGCAGGCGGGATGGGATGGCAGTACTCATGGCGTGTCGGTGCTGGATAATTCGATACAAAGAAACCGGGCCGCTTCTCTCGAGGCGGCCCGGCCAGGACGTCAATTCATGACGTTGAGTTCTTCGGTGCGGCGCGGCGGGTAGGTTTCCCAGTGGTTGCAACCCGGGCACTGCCAGTAGTACTGGCGCGCCTTGAAGCCGCAGTGGCTGCACTGGTAGCGCGCCAGCTTCGCGGTGTAGCCGTGGATCAGGTTCTTGACCATGGAAAGCTCTTCCCAGACGTGGGCCGGCGCATCCATCAGGCGCGCTTCGAGCAGCTTGTCCAGGCCGAGCAGGGTCGGGTTGCGGCGCAGTTCGTCCACGACGAGCTGGTGCGCGGCATCGACGCCGTCGAGCTCGACCACCGCCTTGAAGATGACTTCGATCAGGTCGATCGAGGACGCCTCGAGCAGGTAGGAGCGCAGCAGGTTGACGCCTTCCTGCGGGCGGCCGACGCGGCGGTAGCCATCCATCAGGCGGCCGGCCACCAGGGCCACGTGGGGCACGCTCTGCTGCTCGACGCGCTTCCAGACCGTCAGCGCGCCCTCGACGTCGCCCTGGGCCAGCAGCGCGTCGCCGAGCAGCATGGTGGCGCGCACGCTGTTGCGGTCGGCGTGCAGGGCCTTGTCCAGCAGCGCCAGGGCGTCGGCGTTGTCGTTGCGCACCAGGGCGTCCTGTGCCAGCTCGCAGTAGAACTGGGCGATTTCCTTCTGGCGCGCGCCGGCGCCTGACGATTGCAGGCCGCTGGCGGCGTCGATCGCGCGGCTCCATTCCTTTTCGCGCTGGTAGATTTCCAGCAGCGCGCGCCGCGCCTGCACGGCATAGGAGCTCTCGACCAGGCCGTTGAAGGTTTCCTCGGCGCGGTCGAGCAGGCCGGCCTTCAGGTAGTCCATGCCCAGCTCGTACTGGGCCTGGGTGCGCTGTTCCAGCGGCAGGTCCGGGCGGGCCAGCAGGTTCTGGTGGACGCGGATCGCGCGTTCGATCTCGCCGCGGCGGCGGAACAGGTTACCCAGCGCAAAGTGCATGTCGGCCGTTTCCGGATCGAGGGTGACGATCTCGATGAAGGCGTCGATGGCCTTGTCCGGCTGGTCGTTCAGCAGGTGGTTCAGGCCCCTGAAGTAGGCCCGCGGCAAGGTGCGCGATTCGGACAGGAGTTGGCGGATGTCGACCCGGGCGGCGATCCAGCCCAGGCCAAAGAAGAAGGGAATGGCCAGCAGCCACCAGAGTTCAGCTTCCATGGTTTTCTTTTTATGTTCGTGCTTTTTATGTTCGTGTAAACGCGCCGTTCAGCGCGGCGTGGCCGGGCGCGGCGTCGTGGCGACCGCGTCCGCGGCCGGCTGGGCGGCGCCGGTGCCGGCGACGCTTTGCAGTGCCTGGATGGTGTTCTTGTGTTGCGAGGCTTCGCGGCGGTGACGGAACACGGTCGGCGTCACGGCCAGGATCCCGAGGGCGGCGCCGGCCACGAAAAAGGCCAGCAGCATCAGTACCAGCGGGCCGCGCAGTTCATAGTTGAGGAAAAAGTGAAGGTCGACTTCCTGCGTGTTTTTCAGCGCGAAGCCGAAAAACAGCACGAACAGGATAAATCCCGCAATGGTGGAGACGAATTTCATCGGGTGATGTTGCCGGTGTCTGCAAAGGCGCAGTGTCGCATATCTGCAAGTTTATTTCAAAGCCGAGCGGCGCGCGGCGCGCGGCGTAGGGTGGGCGCCCCGTGCCCACGCGGAACGATGCACAATGTTGGCGGCACAAAGGCACAGCCCCAAAATCAATTTGAACGGACGGCCCTTGCATGGGAGGCAAACAATGGTCCCGGTGGGCACGGGGCGCCCACCCTACATCCTCGCAAACCGCGCGATGCAACACGCAACGACCGGCGAAAAAAAACGGCACCCTCGCGGATGCCGTTTTGTCTGCGCGTCGGCAGACGACTCAGTCTTCGATGATCGGTTGCCCGACCATCGCATCCACCCGTTCGCGCAACTGCTTGCCAGGCTTGAAGTGGGGCACCCGTTTTTCGGGCACCATCACCTTGTCGCCGGACTTCGGGTTGCGTCCGATGCGGGGCGGACGGCTGTTGAGCGCGAAACTGCCGAAACCACGGATCTCGATGCGCTGGCCGGAAGCCAAGGCGTTGGTCATCGCATCGAGGATGGTCTTGACAGCGTACTCCGCATCCTTGGCGACCAGCTGAGAATATCGCTCAGCCAGTCGTGCAATCAGCTCGGACTTGGTCATCTGGTCGCCTCGTCAGGATAGCCCTTGCTTAGTTCTTGTTATCGAACTTGGCCTTCAGCAGAGCGCCCAGGCTGGTGGTGCCCGATGCGGCGCTGCTGTCCGAAGCCAGCTTCTGCATCGCTTCCTGGGTGTCGGCGCTGTCTTTCGCCTTGATCGACAGCTGGATGCTGCGAGCCTTGCGATCGATGTTGATGACCAGCGCTTCGACCTTGTCGCCAACCTTCAGGTGGGTGCCGGCATCTTCCACGCGGTCGCGCGAGATTTCCGAAGCACGCAGGTAGCCCTCGACTTCTTCGTTCAGCTGGATCACGGCGCCCTTCGGCTCAACCGACTTGACGGTACCGGTGACCAGCGAACCCTTGTCGTTCAGGGCTGCGAAGTTGTTGAACGGGTCGCCTTCCAGCTGCTTCACGCCCAGCGAAACACGCTCGCGCTCGACGTCGATGGCCAGGACAACGGCTTCCAGCTCGTCGCCCTTCTTGAAGCGGCGCACGGCCTCTTCGCCCGGCTCGGTCCACGACAGGTCCGACAGGTGCACCAGGCCGTCGATGTTGCCCGGCAGGCCGATGAACACGCCGAAGTCGGTGATCGACTTGATCGAACCCTTGACCTTGTCGCCCTTCTTGTGGGTCATGCCGAAGTCGTCCCAAGGATTGGCCTTGCACTGCTTCATGCCCAGCGAGATACGACGACGCTCTTCGTCGATTTCCAGGACCATGACTTCGACTTCGTCGCCCAGCTGGACAACCTTGTTCGGAGCCACGTTCTTGTTGGTCCAGTCCATCTCCGACACGTGCACCAGGCCTTCGATGCCCTGTTCGACTTCGACGAATGCGCCGTAGTCGGTCAGGTTGGTGACTTTACCGAACAGGCGGGTGCCTTGCGGGTAACGACGCGACAGGCCGGTCCAAGGATCGTCGCCCAGCTGCTTGACGCCCAGCGAGACGCGGTTCTTTTCCTGATCGTACTTGAGGACCTTGGCGGTGATTTCCTGGCCAACCGACAGCACTTCCGACGGGTGACGCACGCGACGCCATGCCAGGTCGGTGATGTGCAGCAGGCCGTCGATGCCGCCCAGGTCGACGAACGCACCGTAGTCGGTGATGTTCTTGACGACGCCGGTGACGACGGTGCCTTCCTTCAGCGTTTCCATCAGCTTCGCACGCTCTTCGCCCATCGATGCTTCGATGACGGCGCGACGCGACAGCACGACGTTGTTACGCTTGCGGTCCAGCTTGATGACCTTGAATTCCAGGGTCTTGCCTTCGAACGGGGTGGTGTCCTTGACCGGACGGGTGTCGACCAGCGAACCCGGCAGGAATGCGCGGATGCCATTGGTCAGGACGGTCAGGCCGCCTTTGACTTTACCGTTGACGGTGCCGGTGACGATCTCGCCCGACTCCATTGCTTTTTCCAGAGCCAGCCACGATGCCAGGCGCTTGGCCTTGTCGCGCGACAGGATGGTATCGCCGAAACCGTTTTCCAGCGATTCGATGGCCACGGAAACGAAGTCGCCAACTTGGACTTCCAGTTCGCCCTGGTCATTCTTGAATTCATCGATAGGAATGAAAGCTTCCGACTTCAGGCCGGCGTTGACGATCACGAAGTTGTGATCCAGGCGCACGACTTCAGCGGAAATGACTTCGCCCGAGCGCATGTCTTGACGCGACAGCGATTCCTCGAAGAGGGCGGCAAAGCTTTCCATACCGGATGCTTGGGTGGTTGCAGTAGACATAGGTTATTTACAGGTTAGCCAGCAGGACCGGCAATACGCGGCCTGAACTGGGTCAGGTTGAACAACACCGAAGCGGCAACATTGCCAGCCCCGGCACCACACATTTACAACAGTGCGTTCCAATGGAGCACTTGTTCCACTGCTTCATCGACCGTCATGTCGGACGTGTCGAGGACATACGCACCCTCCGCCGGCACCAGCGGGGCGACGCTACGTTGTGTATCACGTGCATCGCGCGCCTGCAAATCCGCCAGCAGATCGTCCATATTAGCAGAAAATCCTTTGCCAATCAATTGCTTATAACGACGTTCCGCACGTGCCTCAACACTTGCCGTCAGAAACACTTTCAAACGGGCGTTCGGGAAGATGACGGTGCCCATGTCGCGTCCGTCGGCTACCAGGCCCGGAGCCTTGCGAAAGCCCAGTTGCAGGGCGTAGAGGGCCTGGCGCACGCTCGGCAGCGCCGCGATCTTCGAGGCGTTGTTGCCCACTTCCTCGGCGCGGATCAGCGCCCCGACCTCCTCGCCATCGAGGAAGATGTCGCCGCCGGCAAACCGCACCGGCAACTGCGCAGCCAGGTTCGCCACGCCATGCTCGTCGTTCAGGTCGATGCCGGCGCGCATGGCCGACAGCGCCGTCAGGCGGTACAGCGCGCCCGAATCGAGCAGGTGGTAACCGAGGCGCTCGGCGACGCGGGCGGCGACGGTGCCCTTGCCCGAAGCAGTCGGGCCATCGATCGTGATGACGGGAATGTGGGAATTTGGCATTTTTGTTCTTACCTTTTTTCTACCTAGCTACGCGCAGGGCGCGCGGTTGACTCTTGCTTTTAAAACAGTTCGTTGCGGGCGATGCCCGCGAACGCTTCGAAATAGTCGGGGAAGGTCTTGGCGACGCATTTCGGATCGTTGATGCGCATCGCGTTGCCGCGCCGCGCCTTGCCGTCCAGCGAAGCGAGCGAGAAGCACATCGCCATGCGGTGGTCGTCGTAGGTGTCGATGGAGGCCGGCAGCAGCTCGTGCGGCGGCGTGATGCGGATGTAGTCCTCGCCCTCCTCCACGATCGCGCCGACCTTGCGCAATTCCAGCGCCATCGCGGCCAGGCGGTCGGTTTCCTTCACGCGCCAGCTGGCGATGTTGCGCAGCGTGCTGGTGCCGTCGGCGTACAGCGCGGCCACCGCGATCGTCATGGCGGCGTCGGGAATATGGTTGAAATCGGCGTCGATGGCTTTCAATACGCCGTTCGAACGCGCCTCGATCCAGTTCTCGCCGCGAGTGATGGTGGCGCCCATGCGTTCGAGCGCATCGGCAAAGCGCACGTCGCCCTGGATGCTGTTCTCGCCCACCCCTTCCACGCGCACCGGGCCGCCGGCAATCGCGCCGGCCGCCAGGAAGTACGAGGCCGAGGAAGCGTCGCCCTCGACGTGGATGCTGCCCGGCGAGGCATAGCGCTGGCCCGGCTGCACCGTAAACGATGCCCAGCCGTTCTGCTCGACCGTGACGCCGAAGCGGCGCATCAGGTTCAGGGTGATCTCGATATAGGGCTTGGAGATTAGTTCGCCGACCACGTCGATGCTCACCGCATGGCCGCGCGCCATCAGCGGCGCCGCCATCAGGAGCGCGGTCAGGAACTGGCTCGACACATTGCCGCGCACTGCGATGCGGTTGGCGTGAATATGGCCGCGCTTGATGCGCAGCGGCGGAAAGCCCGGCTCGCCCGTGTACTCGATCTGGGCGCCGACTTCGTTCAGGGCGTCGACCAGGTCGCCGATCGGGCGCTCGTGCATGCGCGAGACGCCGTGCAAGGTGTAGTCGCCGCCGATCACGGCCAGGGCCGCGGTCAGCGGGCGGATCGCCGTACCGGCATTGCCCATGAACAGGTCGGCCTCATGGTTGGGCAGTACGCCGCCGTTGCCATGCACCAATATAGTGCGTTCGTCGATCTCTTCCCACTGGATGCCGAGCGAGCGGAGCGCGCCCAGCATGACCATGGTGTCGTCCGAGGCCAGCAGGTCGTGGATCGTGGTGTCGCCCTCGGCCAGCGCCGCCAGCAGCAGCGTGCGGTTCGAGATGCTCTTCGAGCCCGGCAGGCGCACGGTGCCCTCCACGTGCATGACGGGTTCGAGGTCGATGTGCTGGGGGTAGTGTTTTTGCTGCGTCATTTACTTTCCTGATTCGGGACCTGGCGGCGGTTCGCTCGCTTCGATGGCGTCGCCCCAGGCGCGGCGGGCGCGCTGGGCGTTGTCGAACACCGCTTCCAGGCCGGCACTGTCGCCGGCCGCGAGCAGAGCGCGCAATGCGGTCAATTGTGCCAGATATGCATCGAGCTCGGTGAGCAAGGCGTCGCGGTTGGCCAGGCTGATGTCGCGCCACATCTCGGGCGAGGAGCCGGCGATGCGGGTGAAGTCGCGGAAACCGCTGGCGGCGTACTGGAACAGCAGGTCCGCGTGCGGCTTGCGCGCGATGTCGTCGACCAGCGCAAAGGCCAGCAGGTGCGGCAGGTGGCTGACCGCCGCGAACACGGCGTCGTGCTGTTCGGGCGTGAGCGTGTGGATGATGGCGCCGCACAGGCGCCAGGCGGCCGCCACCAGCCCGACGTCGCCCGCGGAGTTTTCCGGCAGCGGCGTGATCACGGTTTTCTTGCCGCGGTAGAGCCCGGCCAGGGCCGCGTCCGGTCCGTTCGATTCGCGCCCGGCGATCGGGTGGCCCGGCACGAACTGCTTCACGCGGTCGCCCAGCACGGCGCGCGCCGCTGCCACCACGTCGGCCTTGGTGCTGCCGGCGTCGGTGATCACGGTGCCCGGCTCCAGGTGCGGCAGCAGCGAAGCCAGGATGGGCCCGGTCTGGGCCACGGGCGCTGCCAGCAGCACCAAGTCGGCGCCGGCCATCGCCTCTTGCGCCGAGTCGGCGACGACGTCGACAATACCCAGCTCGCGCGCGCGCGCCATCGCTTTGGGCGAGCGGCCCATGCCGACGACTTCGCGCACCGCGCCCGCCTCTTTCAAGGCGAGCGCGAACGAGCCGCCGATCAGGCCGGCGCCGACGATGACGACCTTGCCCAGCATTTAGCCCAAGGCTTTCTTCAACGCCTCGATGAAGGTCGCGTTCTCTTCCGGCAGGCCGATGGAGATGCGCAGCCACTGCGGCAGGCCGTAGGCCGCCACCGGGCGCACGATCACGCCCTGCTTCAGCAGCGCCAGGTTGACGCGGGCGCCGGCGCCGTCGTCGTCGCCGACGCGCACCAGCACGAAGTTGCCGAAGGACGGCACGTATTCCAGGCCGAGTTCATCGAAGGCGGCGGTCAGCTGCTTGTAGCCGGCGAAGTTGTTTTCCGCGCCCTTGGCCAGGAAGGCCTTGTCGTTCAGCGCGGCGATCGCGGCGGCCTGGGCCAGCGAGTTGACGTTGAAGGGCTGGCGGATGCGGTTCATCAGGTCGGTTACTGCCGGCTGGGCAATCGCGAAGCCCACGCGCAGGCCGGCCAGGCCATAGGCCTTGGAGAAGGTGCGCGAGACGATCAGGTTCGGGTACTTGCGCACCCAGGCGGCGGATTCGAATTGATGTTCCGGCGCCAGGTATTCGTTGTAGGCCTCGTCCAGCACGACGATGACGTTCGAAGGCACCTTGTTCAGGAAGGCTTCGATCGCCTCGGCGCCAATGAAGGTGCCGGTCGGGTTGTTCGGGTTGGCGACGTAGACCAGGCGCGTGTCCGCCTCGACGGCGGCGGCCATGGCGTCGAGGTCGTGGCCGTAGTTCACGGCCGGCACCACGATGGCGCAGCCACCCACGCCCTGGGTTGCCAGCGCATACACGGCGAACGAGTACTGCGAGAACACCACCGACTCGCCCTTTTGCACGAAGGCGTGGGCGGCGATTTCCAGGATGTCGTTGCTGCCGTTGCCGAGGGTGATCCAGTCGCTTGGGACGTCGTAGCGCTTGGAAAGCGCGGCCTTCAATTCAAAACCGTTCGCATCCGGATAGCGTCCCAGCTCGGCGGCGGCCTGGGCCATCGCCTGCTTGCTCGACTCGGGCACGCCGAAAGGATTCTCGTTGGAGGCGAGCTTGACGATGGTGGCTTCGTCGAGACCGAACTCGCGGGCGACTTCAGCGATGGGTTTGCCGGCCTGGTAAGGGGCGATGGCACGAACGTACTCTGGACCGAATTGCGTCATAGGTTATGTCTCGAAAAAGAAAAAATTAAAGGCCGACCGGGTAGGAACCGAGCAGCTTGAAGAAGGCGGCGTTGTTCTGGAGTTCGTCGAGCGCGCTGGCGACGGCGGCATCCTGGCGGTGGCCCTCGACGTCGACATAGAAGTAATACTCCCAGGCGCCGGTGCGCGCCGGGCGCGACTCGAAGCGCGACATCGACACGCCGTGTTTCGCCAGCGGCGCCAGCAGATTGTAGACCGCGCCGGCCTTGTTCGGCACCGCCAGCACGATGGAGGTGCGGTCCTTGCCCGACGGCGTGGTCGCATGCTGGCCGATCACCACGAAGCGGGTGCGGTTGTGCGGGTCGTCCTGGATGTGGGCCTGGACCACGCCGAGCGCGTACTGCTCGCCCGCCATGTCGCTGGCGATCGCCGCGATCGACGGATCGCGGCTGGCCTGCACCGCCGCTTCCGCGTTCGACGACACGGCGCGGCGCTCGATAGCCGGGTAATGCAGGTTGAGCCAGACCTGGCACTGGGCCAGGGCCTGCGAGTGCGCGCAGATCAGCTTGACGCCGTCCATGCTGCCGCTCTTGCTCATCAGGCTGTGGTGGACCGGGATCGACACCTCGCCGCTGATGATGGTCGTGGTGGCGAGCATCAAATCGAGCGTGCGGTTGACGGCGCCTTCGGATGAATTCTCGACCGGGACCACGCCGAAGTCGGCCGTGCCGGCCTCGGTGGCGCGGAACACTTCGTCGATCGAGGCGCAGGGCAGGCCCTCGACGGCGCGACCGAACTGCTGGTAGACGGCCTGCTCGCTGAAGGTGCCGGCCGGCCCCAGGTAGGCGACGGTGACGCGCTTTTCCAGCGCGCGGCAGGCCGACATGACTTCGCGGAAGATGGTCTGCAGGTCGTGGCTGTTGAGCGGTCCGCCGTTGCGCTCGGCGACGCCGCGCAGCACCTGGGCTTCGCGCTCGGGGCGGAACACGGGAGCGTCGGTCTCGGCCTTCACGTGGCCGACTTCCTGGGCCAGGCGGCCGCGGCGGCTCAGCAGGTCGAGGATTTGCGCGTCGATCGCATCGATCTGTTCGCGCAGGGGTTTGAGTTTGTCGTTCATTGTTGTGCTAACTAAAAGGCTCGCTTCTGTCGTTGGGTTTGCGTGGGGTGGGCACTTGTGCCCACGCGGTACGGCGGGTGCGCATTGATTTCGCATCCGGCGCATGCCCCCTCGTCCATGAATTCATCGAATCCGATGTCATCGACGAGCCGCCGCATATCAACCGGTGAGACCGCGTGGGCACAAGTGCCCACCCTACAAGGGCATTACCGCCCCGCAAACTCGTTCAAATAATCGACCAGTGCCTGCACACCTTCGATCGGCATCGCGTTGTAGATCGATGCCCGCATTCCTCCGACGGACTTGTGGCCCTTCAGTTGCAGCAGCCCGCGCGCCTTGGCGCCGGCCAGAAATTGTTCGTTCAAGGATTCGTCGCGCAGGTAGAACGGCACGTTCATGCGCGAGCGGTATTCGGGCGCCACGCGATTCCGGTAGAAATCGTCGGCGTCCAGTGCGGCATACAACAGCCGCGCCTTCTCGATATTACGCTGTTCCATGGCCGCGACGCCACCCTGGGCCTTCAAATGGGCAAATACCAGCCCGGCGATATAGATCGCATAGGTCGGCGGCGTATTGAACATGGACTCATGCTCGGCCACGGTCTTCCAGTGGAAGGCCGAGGGGCAGATGGCCAGCGCGTGCTCGAGCAGATCCTCGCGCACGATCACCAGGGTCAGGCCGGCGGGGCCGATGTTCTTCTGGGCGCCGGCGAAGATCACGCCGTACTTCGACACGTCGACCCGGCGCGACAGGATGTGCGAGGACATGTCGGCCACCAGCGGCACGTCGCCGGGCAGTTCCGGCACGAAGTCGTATTCGACGCCGTCGATGGTTTCATTGGTGCAGACGTGCAGGTAGGCGGCGCCGTCGGTCAATTGCCAGGTGTCGCGCGCCGGCACGCGGGTAAAACCCTCGGCCTGGCTGGAGGCGGCCACGTTCACGCTGGCATAGCGCGCCGCTTCCTTGATCGACTTGCCCGACCAGGAACCGGTGTGGACGAAGTCGACCGTGGCGGGCTCGCGCACCCGGCCGAGCAGGTTCAGCGGAATGATGGCGTTCTGGCCCAGCCCGCCGCCCTGCATGAACAGGATCTTGTAGTTGGCCGGGACCGCCAGCAATTCGCGCAGGTCGGCCTCGGCCTGCTTGTAGATCGAAATAAATTCGGGACCACGGTGACTCATCTCCATCACCGACATGCCGCTGCCGTGCCAGTCGAGCATTTCGGCGGCCGCCTGCTGCAGCACTTCCTTCGGCAGTACCGCCGGGCCGGCGGAGAAGTTGAATACCTGGGTCATCGTGGTCCTTTCGTTATTTCTTGCTTACTTTTTAGCGTCGTCCTGCGCCAGCGACTGCATCAGCTTGTTGATGCGCGGTCCCATGATCTGGTTGCTGAGCGCCATGCCTTCGCCCATCAGCTTCGGTGCCGTTGCCAGCATCTTCTGGCCGACCGGGCTCTGGTAAAAGGCGTTCAGCTGGCGCACTTCCTCGAGCGTATAGGTATTGGCGTACAGCGGCACCATGGCGTCGAGCATCTCTTCCATCAGAACCGGATCGTTGAACAGCGTGTGCAGGGCCGCGCCGATCTTCGGAATCGCCTTTTCCAGCTCGGCCAGCTTGGCCTGCTTCGCCTTGGCGTCCAGCTTCGGATCGTTGTTGATGGCGGCGGCGGCGCCGGCGCGCATGTTCTGCGGCAGGTTCGCCTCCATCTGGGCGAAGGTGGCCCGCATCAGCTCGCGGTACTTCATCGATTCGAACATCGAGCGTACCGCGGCGCTGACCTGCGGGTCGACGGCCGGGGCGGCGTAAACGGGCGCTGCGCCGGCAAGGGCGATCACGGTGGCGAAGGCGGCAAGGAATTTTTTCATTGTAGTCTCTTTCAGGTGGCGGCTCTGGCGGCCGGTCGGTCAGTCAGTCGGAAATGAAAATGCCGCCTGCCGCAACGCCCATGAGGGCGTGCGTGCAGGCGGCATCCGGGTAAAACAGGGAACGCGGCCGGAACAGGATCGAAGCGCAACGACTTTCCTTCGCATCATGCCCGGCCCTGCCCTCATTGCGGCGGTTGTTCGAGTTCGACTTCCTCGAGATCGGTCTCGACGATACGCTGCAGGCCCGACAGCTTGGTGCCGTCCTCGACCGCGATCAGGGTCACGCCCTGGGTCGCGCGGCCCATCTCGCGGATCTCGGCCACCCGGGTGCGGATCAGCACGCCGCCGGTGGTGATCAGCATGATCTCGTCGTTGGCGTCGACCAGGGTCGCGGCCACGACTTTACCGTTGCGCTCGGACTGCTGGATCGCGATCATGCCCTTGGTGCCGCGGCCGTGGCGGGTGTACTCCGTGATCGGGGTACGCTTGCCGAAGCCGTTCTCGGTGGCGGTGAGCACCGACTGCTGCTCATTCTCGGCCACCAGCAGCGCGATCACGTTCTGGCCCTCTTCCAGGTTCATGCCGCGCACGCCGCGGGCGGTGCGGCCCATCGGACGCACGTCGTTCTCGTCGAAGCGCACGGCCTTGCCGCCGTCCGAGAACAGCATCACGTCGTGCTCGCCGTCGGTCAGCGCGGCGCCCACCAGCACGTCGCCCTCGTCCAGGTCGACCGCGATGATGCCGGCCTTGCGCGGGTTGCTGAAGTCCTTCAGTGGGGTCTTCTTGACGGTGCCCAGCGAGGTCGCCATGAACACGTAGTGGTCTTCCGGGAAAGTCCGGTTTTCGCCCGACAGCGGCAGCACCACGGTGATCTTCTCGCCGTCCTGCAGCGGGAACATGTTCACGATCGGTTTGCCGCGCGAGTTGCGCGAACCCTGGGGCACTTCCCACACCTTCAGCCAGTACAGGCGGCCGCGGTTCGAGAAGCACAGGATGTAGTCGTGCGTATTCGCGATGAACAGCTGGTCGATCCAGTCCTCGTCCTTGGTCGCCATCGCCTGCTTGCCGCGGCCGCCGCGCTTCTGGGCGCGGTATTCGGAGATCGGCTGCGACTTCATGTAGCCGGTGTGCGAGAGCGTGACCACCATGTCCTGCGGGGTGATCAGGTCTTCGGTTTCCAGGTCGCTTGCGTTGTGCTCGATGGCCGAGCGGCGTGCGTCCTTGCCGTTCTCGGTGTAGTCCGACTTGATCTGCGCCATTTCGTCGCTGATGATGGTCGTGACGCGCTCCGGGCGGGCCAGGATGTCGAGCAGGTCGGCGATGTGGGCCATCACTTCCTTGTACTCGTTGACGATCTTGTCCTGCTCCAGGCCGGTCAGGCGCTGCAGGCGCATCTGCAGGATTTCCTGGGCCTGCTCGTCGGACAGCTTGTACAGGCCGTCCTGCTGCATGCCGTAGTGCTTCGGCAGGTGCTCGGGGCGGAAGGCCTCGATGCCGCCGGCGGCGCCGGTTTCGGTACGGTTGAGCATCTCGCGCACCAGGGACGAATCCCAGGCGCGCTGCATCAGCTCGACCTTTGCCACCGGCGGCGTCGGCGCGGCCTTGATGATGGCGATGAAATCGTCGATGTTCGCCAGCGCGACCGCCAGGCCTTCCAGCATGTGGCCGCGCTCGCGCGCCTTGCGCAGCTCGAACACGGTACGGCGGGTGACCACTTCGCGGCGGTGCGACAGGAAGCACTCGAGCATCTGCTTGAGGTTCAGCAGCTTCGGCTGGCCGTTGACCAGCGCCACCATGTTCATGCCGAAGGTGTCCTGCAGCTGGGTCTGCTTGTACAGGTTGTTCAGCACCACTTCCGGCACTTCGCCGCGCTTCAGTTCGATCACCACGCGCATGCCCGACTTGTCGGACTCGTCGCGGATGTCGGAGATGCCTTCCAGCTTCTTGTCGCGCACGTTCTCGGCGATACGCTCGAGCAGCGACTTCTTGTTCACCTGGTAAGGCAGCTCGTCGATGATGATCGCGACGCGGCCGCCATCCTTGCCGTATTCCTCGAAGTGGGTCTTGGCGCGCATCACCACGCGGCCGCGGCCGGTGCGGTAACCGTCGCGCACGCCCGAGACGCCGTAGATGATGCCGGCGGTCGGGAAGTCCGGCGCCGGGATCAGCTCGATCAGTTCGTCGATGGTGCAGTCCGGGTTGCGCAGCAGGTGCTGGGCGCCGTTGATGACTTCGGACAGGTTGTGCGGCGGGATGTTGGTCGCCATGCCGACCGCGATACCCGAGGATCCATTAATTAACAGGTTCGGAATCTTGGTCGGCAGGACCGTCGGTTCTTTTTCCTTGCCGTCGTAGTTCGGCTGGTAGTCGACCGTGTCCTTGTCGATGTCGGCCAGCAGCTCGCTCGAGATGCGGTCCAGGCGGCACTCGGTATAACGCATTGCCGCGGCGCTGTCGCCGTCGATCGAACCGAAGTTGCCCTGCCCGTCGACCAGGGTGTAGCGCAGCGAGAAGTCCTGCGCCATACGCACCAGCGTGTCGTAGATCGACGAGTCGCCGTGCGGGTGGTACTTACCCATGGTGTCGCCCACCACGCGCGCGCACTTGACGTACGGGCGGTTGTGCGCGTAGTTACTTTCGTGCATCGAATACAGGACGCGGCGGTGCACCGGCTTCAGGCCATCGCGCACATCCGGCAGCGCACGGCCCACGATCACGCTCATCGCGTAATCGAGGTAGCTCTTGCGCATCTCTTCTTCGAGGGAAATTGGGACTGTTTCTTTTGCGAATTGATCCATTGGGCGGGTCGACTGCTTTCAGGCTGTGGTTATGAGTTGCAAGCGAAGGATTTTACCATGCGTGACCCCATAGCAGCGTAAATCGGAGGCAATACGGCTTGCCCACCGCCACCGCACAATTGATCAATTGACACATGCTTGTCATAAACCTTCGTCAAGCTTGCGTGCTCTGCCAATACATTGTTGCGCAGAAACAACGTGTCAAAATATGATGCACCGCAAATGGGCACCGTGCGGTCGTGCGTCTGTAGCGCATGTGGCAAAATGGACGAGAAGTTAATTGCTTGTTTCACAATGCGAAACGGACGCGGCCGCACAGATGTTAATATTCTGCTTACGTCGCTGCGACTAGCCAGAGTTTCGCAACGAGAAGATATAAACCGAAAGGAAGAAAAATATGAAGAAGATTGCAACCCTCATGCTCGCAGCTTCGGCGGCGATCGCCGGCAGCGCCCTGGCCCAGAGCGCGCCGCCGTACGCACCGCTGACGACCGACATCCAGGCGAACAAGCCGTACAGCGCGTACGTGCAGGATAGCCGCGGCGTGATCGCGCGCGATCCTTTCGGCCTGTGCTGGCGTACCGGCTACTGGACCCCGGCCGACGCGGTCCCGGGCTGCGACGCGCCGCTGTGCGTCCCACCTGAGAAACTGGAAAACGGCAAGTGCGTCGCTCCGCCGCCGCCGCCGGTCGTGGAAGCCCCGGCCCCTGCCCCGGCTCCGGCCCCGGCACCGGTTCCGACCTCGGAAAAGGTGAGCTACTCGGCTGACGCCTTCTTCGACTTCGACAAGGCCGTCCTGAAGCCGGCAGGCAAGGCTTCGCTCGACGAGCTGACCTCGAAGCTGGGCGACATGAACCTGGAAGTCATCATCGCCGTCGGCCACACCGACTCGATCGGCACCGACGCCTACAACGACAAGCTGTCGATCCGCCGCGCCGAAGCCGTCAAGGCCTACCTGCAGGGCAAGGGCGTCGATGCCAACCGCATCTACACCGAAGGCAAGGGCGAGAAGCAGCCGGTCGCAGACAACAAGACCTCGGCTGGCCGCGCGAAGAACCGCCGCGTCGAGATCGAAGTGGTCGGTACCCGTACCCGCCAGCAGCAGTAATCCTTTCCAGGAACTGCAATCAAACCCCGCTGCGGCGGGGTTTTTTTCATCCTGCGCATTTTGTACCTCGCAGCGAGGTATTTCCCGCTATTATTCCGACCTATGACTACGAACGCCGACCCTCTTGAAATTTCGAAATTCAGCGAACTGGCCCACCGCTGGTGGGATCCGACCTCCGAGTTTCGTCCGCTCCACGAGATCAACCCGCTGCGCCTGGAATGGATCAACGCGCGCGCACCGCTCGCCGGCAAGAACGTGATCGACATCGGTTGCGGCGGCGGCGTGCTGTCCGAATCGATGGCGCGCAAGGGCGCCAAGGTCACCGGTATCGACCTCTCGAAGAAGGCCCTGAAGGTGGCCGACCTGCACAGCCTGGAGTCGGGCGTCGAGGTGCGCTACAAGCACATCGCGGCCGAAGACATGGCAGCAAGCGAGCCGGGCCAGTTCGACGTCGTCACCTGCATGGAAATGCTCGAGCACGTGCCCGACCCGGGCTCGATCGTGCGCGCGGCCGCCACCCTGGTGAAGCCGGGTGGCAAGGTCTTCTTCTCGACCATCAACCGCAACCCGAAGGCCTACCTGCTGGCCGTGATCGGCGCCGAGTACGTGCTGCGCATGCTACCGCGCGGCACCCACGACTACGGCAAGTTCATCCCCCCCGCCGAACTGTCGCAGTTCGCGCGCGCCGCCGGCCTGCAGGTCGACAGCATGAAGGGCCTGAGCTACAACCCGCTCACCAAGATCTACTCGCTCAACAACGACACCGATGTGAACTACATGGTGGCGTGCACCAGACCGCTCGACTAAGACGCTCGACCAAGACCACCGATGACTTCCCCTGTTGTGACCCCGGCCCCGCGCGCCGTCCTGTTCGACCTCGACGGCACCCTGGCCGACACCGCGCCCGACCTGGCCGCCGCCGTCAACTGGCTGCGCACCGAGCGCGGCCTCGAACCGACCCCGTACGCCATCCTGCGCTCGACCGCCTCGGCCGGCGCGCGCGGCATGATCGGTACCG
>DEKZ01000343.1:0-186 GCA_002354135.1 Massilia sp. UBA2709
GCGCCAGCAGTACGCAGTTGCCGAGCACCTGCTGGCTCGAATACGGCGCCAGTTCGCGCGCCATGTTGCCGTTTTGTAGGTCGATCAGGACCAGCGCGGTGCTGGCCAGGTCTAGCTTGATGTCGTCCATTGTTTCTCCCTGTGCGGCCGGATGCCGTCAATCGTGGACGTAGGGTGGGCGCCCCG
>DEKZ01000343.1:244-5956 GCA_002354135.1 Massilia sp. UBA2709
ACGGGGGCGCCCACCCTACGGGTATGTCCACCAGTATCGGCGAACGCGATGGCCGGCGGCGTCCGTTAGCGGCGCTCAGCGTCGCCGTTCAACTCTTCCCGGGCACGATCCGCAGCAGGCGCGACGTGTCCTCGTCGGTCAGCACGTAGAGCTGGCCGTCCGGCCCCTGGCGCACGTCGCGCACGCGGGCGCCGATGTCGAGCTTTTCCTGGCGTACGGCCTTGCCATCCTTGTCGAAGGCAATGCGGCGCAGGTCCTCGCCGGCCAGGCTGCCGGAGAACAGGCTGCCGCGCCATTGCGGGAAGGCGCTGCCGGTGTACCAGGCCAGGCCCGACGGCGCCGGCGACGGCGCCCACACGACCAGGGGATCGACCATGCCCGGCACGCTGTGCTTGCCGATCGGCTCGCGCGAGCTGTAGTCGAGGCCGAAACTCTGCAGCGGCCAGCCGTAATTCTTGCCGCCCTCGATGCGGTTGATCTCGTCGCCGCCGCGCGGGCCGTGCTCGCTGGCCCAGACGCGGCCTTCGGGATCGACGGTCAAGCCCTGGATGTTGCGGTGACCATAAGACCAGATCTCCGGCAGCGCGCCGGATTTGCTTGCCAGCGGATTGCCGGGCGCCGCCTTGCCGTCAGCCGTCAGGCGCAGGATGGAACCGTTGTGGCTGCCCAGGTTCTGGGCCTGGTCGCGCGCCAGCATGTTGCCGACCCGCTGGGGCGGATTGCCGCCGTCGCCGATGCTCATCAACAGGGTGCCGTCGGGCAGCCAGGCGATGCGCGAGCCGAAGTGCTGGCCACCGCTCTTCGAGGGCGAGGCCTGGAACAGCGTCTTCACGCCGCTGACTTTCCTGCCGTCGAAAACGCCCTGCACGAGGATGGTGCGGTTCTCGCTGCTGGTGCCGTTCGCCATCGTCATGTAGACGCGGACCTTGCCGCCCTTGTCGGCCGGGTGGAGCGCGATGTCGAGCAGCCCGCCCTGCCCGCTCGTCATGAGCTTGGGCAGCCCTTCGATCGGCACCTCCGTCACCTGCTTGCCGGCGACCAGGTGCAGGCTGCCCTCCTTGCCGGTGACCAGCATGCGTCCGTCGGGCAGCCAGGCCATGCCCCAGGCGCGCGGCAAGGCGTCGGTCACGGTTTCCAGGCGCCAGCCCTTGACCTCGGGCGGCGCGCCGGTGGCCTCCACCTGGGCCAGCGCGGGCAGGACTGCGCCTACCAGGACACCGGCTGCGCAGAGGTAACGGAAAGCCTTTGGAAGTTGACGCAATTGCATGCAATTCTCCTTTAAAAGTTGTTAACGTTCCGTCATCGTGTCGCATTTTCGCCTTATTCCTGCAGAATTAGCGAAATCGGGCTATCATGTCAGTCTCATCTTACAAGCGCAAAGGATTCTGGATGAACCACCGCCGCTCTTTCCTCAAAGGCTCTGTTGCTCTTGCATCGGCGATCAGCCTGCCCGCCCTGGCCAAGACTGCCCAGGCCGCGCCTGGCGAACGTACGCTGCGCCTGTACAACACCCATACTGGCGAAACCGTACGCAGCGTGTTCTGGGCCGAAGGCCAATTCATTCCGGATGCACTGCAGGACATCAACAAGGTCCTGCGCGACCATCGCAACAACAAGATCGCGCCGATCGACCCGCAACTGCTGGTGTTGCTCAACGAGGTCAGCGCCAAGTTCGGCGATAACCAGCTGGTGCACGTGATCTCCGGCTACCGCTCGCCGGAATCGAACGCCAAGCTGCATGCCAACAGCAGCGGCGTGGCGAAGCGCAGCATGCACATGGACGGCAAGGCCATCGACATCCGCCTGCCGGGCAAGGACCTCGCGCAGCTGCGCAAGGCCGCCATGGCCATGCGCGTCGGCGGGGTCGGCTACTATCCCGACTCGCAATTCGTCCACATGGACACCGGCCGCGTCCGCTACTGGTAAATAGCATGCGGCCGCTCGCGCGCTGCATCCTCCTCGGCCTTGCCGCCGCCGCTACGGCGACGGCGGCGATCGCCCAGGACACCCCCGTCGCCACCGTGAACGTCACCTCGACGCGCGACCCGGTCGACAAATCCTACCGCAAGATGATCCGAGGCATGGAACGCTTCGAGCGCGAGCACAGCTACGCGCCCGCGGCGAGCCTGCGCTTCCAGTTGCTGCCGCGCACGCCCGACGTGAAGATGACGGGCATTACCCTGCGCGTGGCCGGCGACACCGTCTCGGTGCCGGTCCCGGTCGCGTCCGACAACAGCTTCGTGCTGCCGCGTAACGAGCAGGCCCTGCGCGAAGACGCGGCCGTGCTGGCCAACCGCAAGACCACCAGCATGACCTGGCGCGCCCTGATCAGGACGCCGGGCCTGCCGCCCGATACGCGCCGCCTGGGTGACCTGCGCCTGGAATGCCGGGTCGGCGTCGAGGCCGGGCTGGTCTCGAACAGCTCGCCCCTGTTCGGCTGGCTCTCGGATGCCCTCACCACGCCCGAAGGTGTCTGCACCAGCCCGCAAGGCAATTACCTGTTCTTCGCCGACCGTCCCATCTTCGCGGTGCGCCTGCGCGCCGGCGAACGCAGCGAAGTGCTGCCCTTCGACATGCTCTACGCCGGCGGCATCCAGACGCGCGAGATGCTGCCCTTCTGCGACTGCCAGGTGCTGCTCGACCGCACGTATTACGCGCCGATCTGGGACACCAGCTGGCCCGACGATACCCTGGTCGAGTTCGAGTACATGGTCGATCCCGCGCCCGCGCCAGCCGCGTCCCCCGCAGCTTCGTCCACTGCCGTGGAGGAAAGCCGATGAAGCTGCGCGCCCTGGTCCTGGTCCCGGCGCTCGCACTGGCCGTGCTCGCCGGCTGCGCCACCGGCACGATTCCGGCTGGAACCCAAGTCCCGGCCGAGCGCCTCGCCGCCTCCGTCGTGCCAGGCCGCACCACCAAGGCCGAGCTGCTCGCCACCTTCGGCCAGACCAAGGCCGTGGTGTTCGACAGCGGCTTCGAGGCCTGGGTCTACCAGTCCCCGGCCGGCGCCGGCCGCTTTTCCGAATTCGTGATCCTGCTCGATCCCGCGGGCGTGGTCGCCAAGACCCGCCAGCGCGCGCCCTCCGCCCCCGCGCCGCGCTGAGCCCGGCCGGCAATTTCATTGGGGCTAGCGTGCGCGCCGGCCTTGTTGTCGCTGGCAGAATGAGAGCGTGGATGTGCTCATTCCTGTGGGGGCCTGTCATGCTGGTCGATCGCGCACGGAAGTTCCTGCTGTCCCTCCTGCCCCTGCTGTTCCTGCTGGCCGCCTGCGGCGGCGGCGGCGGCAATCCGGGCAGCGTTCCCGGCCCCGGTCCCGGCGCCACCACCGGCGCCCTGCAGGTGAACATCACTGCCCTGCCCGCCGGCACGAATGCGGCGGTGCGCGTTACCGGTCCGAACAATTTCACGCAAGACTTAACTAGCTCGCAAACGCTGGGCAACCTGGCGCCGGGCAGCTATACGGTCGCCGCCTCCGATGTCGTGGTCGACGCCGCCACCTACAGGCCCAACCCGGCCACGCAGAGCGTCAGCGTCGCCGCCGGGGCCACCGCCAGCGCCAGCGTCGCCTACGGCGCCGGCGCCTTGACGCTGGCCCTGTCCCAGGTCGGCGGCAACTTCGACGACCCGACCTTCGTTACCGCACCGGTTGACGACGAGCGCCTGTTCGTCGTCGAGCGCGGCGGCACCATCCGCGTGCTGCGGAACGGCGCGGCGCTGACGGTTCCCTGGCTCGACATCAGCAGCCGCGTCTTCACCGGGGGCGAAGGCGGGCTGCTGTCGATGGCCTTCGATCCCGACTTCGCCCGCAACGGCTATTTCTACGTCTATTACACCGATTTGCAGCAGGACGTCGTGGTCGAGCGCTTCGGCTCCTCGCCGCTGCCGAACGTGGCCGACGCCACCTCGGGCCTGGTGATCCTGCGCATTCCGCATCCGCAGTACATCAACCACTTCGGCGGCCTGGTCGCCTTCGGGCCGGACGGCTTGCTGTACGTCGGCACGGGCGACGGCGGCGGTGAGGGCGACCCTTTCGGCAATGCCCAGAACCTCGCCGTCGGCCTCGGCAAGCTGCTGCGCGTGGACGTGCGCGGCGCCAGCGCCGGCCAGCCGTACAGCATCCCGTCCAGCAACCCCTACCTCAACCAGCCGGGGCGGCTGCCGGAAATCTGGGCTTCGGGCCTGCGCAACCCCTGGCGCTTCGCCTTCGACGATGACCGGCTCTACATTGCCGACGTCGGCCAGAGCGAGCGCGAAGAGGTCAACGTCGCGCCCCTGTCCCAGGGTGGGCTGAACTATGGCTGGGACATCATGGAAGGCACGGCCTGCGTCGGCACGGCAAACTGCGACCGCAGCGGCCTGACCCTGCCCGCCTTCGAATACGAGCACGGCGCGAACGACGTCAACGGCTGCTCGATCAGCGGCGGTTTCGTCTACCGCGGCGGCGCGCTTCCCGAACTGGCCGGGCATTATTTTTATTCCGACTACTGCCGCGGCTTCCTGAAAAGCGTCCTGGCCAGCGGCAACGGCAACGGCATCGGCCAACAACGCGACTGGGGCATCGCCTCGCCAGGAGGAGTCGTGTCCTTCGGGCGCGACAGCGCCGGCGAGCTGTACATCGTCGGCGGCGATGACCGGATCTACAAAATTGTGAGGGGCCCCGCCTCCTGATGAGGTTAGAATTCCCTGATGGCACGCTTACATCTCGACTTCCCCGAAGACCAGTATTACTACTCCACGCCCTTGACGGTGCGCGTCACCGACATCAACGGCGCCAACCACCTCGGCAACGACTCGATGATCTCCATGATCTCCGAGGCGCGGGCCCGTTTCCTGTTCGAGTTCGGCGTTCCCGAAACCGAGCGCGACGGCACCGGCATCATCGTCACCGACCTGGCCACGACCTACCGCGCCGAGGCGCATGCGCGCGACCAGCTGCTGTTCGAGGTCGGCGTGATGGACTTCAATAAATATGGCGGCGACATCATCTTCCGCATCACCCGTCCGCGCGACAAGAAGCTGGTCGCCATGGCCAAGTCCGGCTTCGTCTTCTTCAACTACAAGACCAGCCAGGTGGTCGCCATGCCCGAGGACTTCCGCAACAAGTTCGAGCGCGTGAATTGGATCGACCAATAAAGAAAGCGCCAGGCGCGGAAAAATAACTGGAACTTTCCGGCGGCTCGGCCGGAATACGGGTGAGAGATGACACCATGACCATCACACCCGCCCCCCCTGACGACGACCTGCTGCGCCGGATGCACGCCGGAGACGCCGCCGCCTTCGCGGCCCTGTACCGGCGCCACCAGGGCGCGCTGTACCGCTTCGCCCTGCTGCGCTGCGGCTCGGCCGACACCGCCGCCGACATCGTGCAGGAATGCTTCATGGGCCTGCTGACCGGGCGCTTCGCCTTCGACGCCTTGCGCGGCAGCCTGCAGCATTTCCTGTTCGGCGTGGCGCGGCTGTTGATCCTCAAGCACGAGGAGCCGCGCCGGCGCGAGTCGCCGCTGCCGGATCCCGACCTGGACGACGACGCATCCGAACCGCCCTCTGAAGCGGCCGGCCCGCTGGCCCGGGTGCTGGCCGACGAAACGGCCGAACAGGTACGGCGCGCGCTGGCCCGGCTGGCGCCGCACTACCGCGACGTCCTCATCCTCTACGAACTGCACGACCTGTCCTATCTCGAGATCGCCACGATCTGCCAGGTCGACATCGGCACCG
>DEKZ01000343.1:6093-6310 GCA_002354135.1 Massilia sp. UBA2709
GCCCGCCTGGCCGCACTGCGCGGCGCAATGGACGGCATCGATGCGCCGCGCTGCGTGGAAAAGGAATTGATGCAGGCTTTCGCCGCCCGGTTCCCGCCCAGGCAGCCCTGGTACCGCCGCCTGACCCTTCCCGAATGGGGCGCGGCCGGCGCCTGCGCGGCGGTGACCGCGGTGGTGCTGGCGACCCTGCTGGCGCCGCTCCGCCCCGCCGACGAGC
>DEKZ01000405.1 GCA_002354135.1 Massilia sp. UBA2709
TGCGCCCCCAGGGCTACACGACCGGCCCGCTGCGGATTCCCTCGCGCCTGCTGATGTTCGCCGGCCAGTTCGTGCCGCTGGTGCACCTGAACGACCACCCCATCGACGACGTCCATGCCCTCGCGCTGCGCGTGAGCGTGCCCGCGGCGATCGAGGACTTCGTGCGCCGCGAGGCGCCGGGCACGCGGCGCGTGGAAGTCTGCCACGACCGCGAGCGCATCGTGGTGCGGCGCGGCTGGGAGCCGCTGGGGGCGGAATGCAAGCCGGCGCCAGGCGACGAGGTGATTGCGCTGGCGCCGTAAGCAGGTCATCATCGGCCTCGACACTTCCATCCTGATTTGGGCCAGCTTTTCCTCAACCTTCGGAGGCACCATGGTCAGCAAGAACACGATTTGCCTGTGGTTCAACGGTACGGCGCTGGAAGCCGCCCAGTTCTATGCCGAGACCTTCCCGGACAGCGCAGTGAAGGCGGTGCATCGCGCCCCGGGCGACTACCCCGCCGGGAAGCAGGGCGACGTCCTGACGGTCGAGTTCACGGTGATGGGCATCCCCTGCCTGGGCCTGAACGGCGGCCCGGCCTTCCGCCACAGCGAGGCGTTTTCCTTCCAGGTAGCGACCGACGACCAGCCTGAAACCGACCGCCTGTGGCATGCCATCGTCGGCAACGGCGGCCAGGAAAGCGCCTGCGGCTGGTGCAAGGACAAGTGGGGCCTGTCCTGGCAGATCACGCCGCGCGTCCTGACCGAGGCCATCAGCGATCCCGATCCGGCGGCGGCCAAGCGGGCCTTCGAAGCGATGATGGGCATGCGCAAGATCGACATCGCGGCGATCGAAGCGGCGCGGCGCGGCTGACGGCAGGAGGACGACGGCTCAGGCCGCGCCGGCCCGCGCCAGGCCGAGCGAACGCATCACCGCCGCCTCGGCATGCAGGCCGGTGGTGTCGAACAGGGGCACAGGGCTGTCCTCGGGTCCGATCAGCAGCATGATCTCGGTGCAGCCGAGGATGATGGCCTCGGCGCCGCGTTCGACCAGGCCGGCAATCACGTCGCGGTAGGCCATGCGCGAACTCTCCACGATCCGGCCGCGCACCAGCTCCTCATAGACGATGCGGTGGACGGCGGCGCGCTCGGGCGCCTCCGGCACCAGCACCTCGAGCCCATGCTCGCGCGCCAGCCTGCCCCTGTAGAAATCCTGTTCCATCGTGAAGGCGGTGCCCAGCAGGCCGACGCGGCGCAGGCCGGCGGCCTTGATGCGTTCGGCGGTCGGGTCGGCGATGTGCAGCAGCGGCAGGCTGACAGCGGCCTGGACCTGGGGCGCGGCGATGTGCATGGTGTTGGTGGCGATGACGAGGAAGTCGGCGCCGCCGCGCTCGAGCCGGCGGGCCGCGTCGACCATCAGGGCCGCCGCCTCGTCCCAGCGGTCGGTGCGCTGCAGCGCCTCGATGTCGGCGAAATCGAAGGACCACAGCAGGCAGCGCGCCGAATGCAGGCCGCCGAGGCGCCTGCTCACGTCCTCGTTGATGAGGCGGTAGTACTCGGCCGAACTTTTCCAGCTCATGCCGCCGATCAGGCCGATGACTTGCTGGGCGCCGGGGGATGCTGGGGTAAAAGCCGATTCGGTGGACGGCATGCTGGCTCCTTCGGTGTGAGGGCAATGCACAGCAGTATAGCGCCGGGCGCCCAGGCCTGCCGGCGCCCCTTCCCGTCCTAGCGCTTCAGGATCTGGCTTGCGATGCCGCGCAGGATGTTGACCTCTTCGGTCTCGAGCCCGGTGCGCGAGAACAGGCGCTTCAGGCGCGGCATCAGCTTCTTCGGGTTGTTCGCGTTCAGGAAGCCGATCGCCACCAGGGCCTCTTCCAGGTGCGCATACATGCCCTCGATCTGGGCCAGGCTGGCGGCGTCGCCCTGGAAGCCGACGCCGCGGCTGTCGACCTCGTCGCCGGCGGCCGCCATGCGGCATTCGTAGGCCAGCACCTGGGCCGCCTGGGACAGGTTAAGCGAAGAGTAGGCGGGATTCGCCGGGATATTGATCAGTACATTGCACTGCTCGACGATCTCGTTCGGCAGGCCCACGCGTTCATTGCCGAGGATGAGGGCCGGGCGCAGCTCGCCCTGCCCGGCCACGTGCGTGGAGAAGGCGCGCGGCGTCCACACCGGCGGCGAGAATTCGCGCAGGCGCGCCGACACCGCCGCCGCGAAGTTGCAGCCCTCGAGCGCTTCGCCGATGCTGGCGACGATGCGCGCGCCATGCAGCACGTCGGTCGCGCCGCTGGCGAAGGCCACCGCTTCCGGGTCGTTCAGGGGATCCGCGCAACGCGGCGCGACCAACACCAGGTCGGAGAATCCCATCGTCTTCATGGCCCGGGCGACCGAGCCGATGTTGCCGGCGCGGCTGGTTTCGACCAGCACGAAGCGCAGTCGTTTGAAAAGAGAGATGTCGGAATCAGGCGGGTTCATTTAGAATAGCGTCATCGCGCGGCGACGAACATTGGGTTTTCGGCATCAAGGGCCGGAATTCTAACGGGTTCGGCGCCGCTTTGCTCTTTATAATTCACTCTTGTACTCCGACGGTTCACGGCGCCGATTGCGCGTGGGCGTCAGCATTTAATTACGGAAAAAGCCTCCATGCACCCAATGCTCAACACGGCCATCAAGGCCGCACGTCGCGCCGCCACCGTCATCAACCGCGCGTCCTTCGACCTCGACCGTATTACCGTCTCGGAAAAACAACATAACGATTTCGTCACCGACGTCGACCAGGCTTCCGAGCAGGCCATCGTCGAAACCCTGCTGAAAGCCTACCCCGACCACGCCATCCTCGGCGAGGAATCGGGTCCGTCGCGCAACCTGAACGACGAAAGCGAATACGTCTGGATCATCGATCCGATCGACGGCACCACCAACTTCCTGCACGGCTACCCGAACTACTGCATCTCGATCGCGCTGCAGCAGCGCGGCGTGATCACCCAGGCCGTCGTCTACGACCCGGTCCGCAACGACCTGTTCACCGCCACCAAGGGCGCCGGCGCCTACCTGAACGACAAGCGCATCCGCGTGCGCAACCACGACCGCATCGGCAAGGCCCTGCTGTCGGCCGGCCATGGTCCGGACCCGCGCGCGCTGGCCGAATACCTGCGCATGTACGAAGTGGTCGCCTCGCGTTGCCACGGCGTGCGCAGCGCCGGCTCGGCCGCGCTGGAACTGGCCAACGTGGCCGCCGGCCGCGTCGACGGTTATTTCGAAAAGGGCTTGAAAATCTGGGATATCGCCGCAGGTTCGCTGCTGGTGACCGAAGCCGGCGGCATCGTCGGCGAGTTCAACGGCGAGTCCGAGTACCTGAACAAGGGCGACATCATTGCCGCCGGCCCGAAGGTGTTCGCGCAGATGGTGCCGCTGATGGTGCCGTTCGCGTAATTGCGACTTCACGTAAAATAGCGGATTGCCCGCCGGACTGCATGTCGGCGGCCTTCCGCATTAGTATTTCCACAGCGCAACAAATTCACTATAATCAGTCGTGATCCCGGCCGGTGCGCGCATGACGCCTTCGGCCGGCATCGACTGCCCTATCCGATCCTGGCGCCGCTTGCGCCGGCGGCGGAATCAACCTTACCAGAAGAATTTATGTCATTTGCTACCCTCGGCTTGTCCGAAGCCATTGTGCGCGCCGTCAGCGAACAGGGATATACCACGCCGACGCCGATCCAGGCCCAGGCGATCCCCGCCGTGCTCGGCGGCGGCGACCTGCTCGCCGGCGCCCAGACCGGCACCGGCAAGACCGCCGGCTTCACCCTGCCGCTGCTGCAGCGCCTGTCGACCGACAAGATCGGCTCCGCACTGCGCAACAAGAGCGCGCCGCGCGCCATCCGCGCCCTGATCCTGGCCCCGACCCGCGAACTGGCGGCCCAGGTCGAAGAAAGCGTGCGCCTCTACGGCCAGTACACCAACCTGAACTCGGCCGTGATCTTCGGCGGCGTCGGCATCAACCCGCAGATCAAGCTGCTGAAACAAGGCGTCGACATCCTGGTTGCGACCCCGGGCCGCCTGCTCGACCACGCGGGCCAGGGCACGGTCGACCTCTCGAAGATCGAGATCCTGGTGCTCGACGAAGCCGACCGCATGCTCGACATGGGCTTCATCCACGACATCCGCAAAGTGCTGGCCCTGCTGCCGCCGAAGCGCCAGAACCTGCTGTTCTCGGCCACCTTCTCGGACGACATCAAGGCCCTCGCCGACCGCCTGCTGGACAACCCGGCCTCGATCGAAGTCGCGCGCCGCAATTCGACGGTGGAAGTGATCGCGCAGAAGATCCACCCGGTCGACCGCGACAAGAAGCACCCGATGCTGGCCCACCTGATCAAGGAAAACAGCTGGCACCAGGTGCTGGTCTTCACCCGCACCAAGCACGGCGCGAACAAACTGGTGGAACAACTGGGCAAGGACGGCATCGGCGCGATGGCGATCCACGGCAACAAGAGCCAGTCGGCCCGCACCAAGGCCTTGTCCGAGTTCAAGGACGGCAGCCTGCAGGTGCTGGTGGCGACCGATATCGCGGCGCGCGGCATCGACATCGACCAGCTGCCCCACGTGGTCAACTATGACCTCCCGAACGTGCCGGAAGACTACGTGCACCGCATCGGCCGCACCGGCCGCGCCGGCGCCACCGGCGAAGCCGTGTCGCTGGTCTGCGTCGACGAGCACCAGATGCTGAAAGACATCGAGAAGCTGATCAAGCAGACC
>DEKZ01000196.1:0-15856 GCA_002354135.1 Massilia sp. UBA2709
CAAGAGCCCACCCTACGAAAGGCATTACGCCAGGCGCCCTGCAGCAATGGTCAAGGTCCGCCCGCAACGCGCCGCCATCGCCGGATCGTGCGTCACGAGCACCAGCGTCGACCTGCGCTCGCGATTGAGTTCGAACATCAGCTGGATCACGGCCTCGCCCGTCGCCGCGTCGAGGCTGCCGGTCGGTTCGTCCGCGAACAGCAGCGGCGGTTCGGTGACGAAGGCGCGCGCCAGGGCCACGCGCTGCTGCTCGCCGCCCGAGAGGTATTTCGGATAGTGCTTCAGCCGGCTCGACAGGCCGACGCGCCCGAGCATCGCCTCGGCCTTCGCGTGCGCATCGGCGTCGCCGCGCAACTCCAGCGGCAGCATCACGTTCTCGAGGGCGTCCAGGTGGGCCAGCAGCTGGAAGGACTGGAACACGAAGCCGAGCTTGGCCTTGCGGAAGGCGGCGCGGCCGTCTTCGTCGAGCGCGAAGATGTCGGTGCCGTCCAGCAGCACCTTGCCGCTGCTCGGGGTATCGAGCCCGGCCAGCAGGCCAAGCAGGGTCGACTTGCCCGAGCCGGAGGCGCCGACGAGCGCGAGCGTCTCGGCCGGTTGCACGGTAAAATCGATGCTGTGCAGGATGGTGAGTTCGCCGCTGGCGTCCGCCACCCGCTTCGACAGGCCGGTCACCTCGATGGCGGCCGGCCGCGCCTTTGCTGTGGCAGGATCACTTTTGAAAGCCTCGGGATTATCACGCATGCTTGCTATTCTCAAGAAATTGTCTGTCGGTGCGCTCATGCTGGCCGCGTCGGCGAGCGCCTATTCTGCACCAAAAACCGTCCTCGTGCTGGGTGACAGCCTCTCGGCCGAGTACGGCCTGGCGCGCGGCGCCGGCTGGGTCGCCCTGCTGGAACAGAAGCTCAAGGCCGAGAAGATCGACGCCCGCATCGTCAACGCCAGCATCAGCGGCGAGACCACCAGCGGCGGTCGCGCGCGCCTGCCGGCCTTGCTCACCCAGCACAAACCGCAGATCGTCGTCATCGAACTGGGCGCCAACGACGGACTGCGCGGCCTGCCGGTGGCCGCGGCGGAAGCCAACCTGCGCCAGATGGCGAACCTCTCGCAGAAGCAGGACGCGAAAGTGATGTTGATCGGCATGCGCATGCCGCCGAACTATGGCCGTGCATACACGGAACGCTTCTTCAACATGTACCAGAACCTGGCGAAAGAAGTGAAGGCGCCGCTGGTCCCCTTCATGCTGGAAGGCGTGGCCGACAAGCCCGCCCTGTTCCAGGCCGACCGCCTGCACCCGACCGCCCAGGCCCACCCGATTATCCTCAACAACATCTGGCCGACCTTCAAGGCCCTGATCCAATCACGATGAAATACCCCGCCGTACTGAGCTTCGCCGACATCTTCCCCGAGCTGGACAGCTTCGACACCATCATCGACGCACGCAGCGAGGGCGAGTTCGCGCTCGACCACCTCCCCGGCGCCATCAATTGCCCGGTACTGAATGACGAGGAGCGCATCCGCGTCGGCACGCTGTACAAGCAGGTCGGCGCGTTCGAGGCGAAGAAGGTCGGCGCGCCCCTGGTGGCGGCCAACATCGCGCGCCATATCGACACGCTGTTTGCCGACAAGCCGCGCGACTGGAAGCCCCTGGTGTATTGCTGGCGCGGCGGCAACCGCAGCGGTTCGATGGCGCACATCCTGGCGAAGATCGGCTGGCCGGTGGTGCAGCTCGACGGCGGCTACAAGGCCTATCGCGCCTACGTGAGCGAGGCGCTGGAGAATCCGCCGGCCGTGGACTTCCGCGTGATCTGCGGCACCACCGGCAGCGGCAAGAGCCGCCTGCTGGAGACGCTGGAGCAGGTCGGCGCCCAGGTGCTCGACCTGGAACGCCTGGCGGCCCACCGCGGCTCGGTGCTGGGCCACCTGCCGGACGAACCCCAGCCGACCCAGAAGATGTTCGAAAGCCGCATCTGGGACAAGCTGCGTCACTTCGACCTGGCCAAACCCGTGTTCGTCGAATCCGAGAGCAAGAAGGTCGGCAACCTGCGCGTTCCCGACGCCGTGATGGAGCGCATGCGCGCCTCGCCATGCATCGCCCTGACCCTGTCGCGCCCGAACCGCGTACGGCTGCTGATGGAGGACTACCAGCACTTCGCGCGCAACGCCGACGCCCTCAACGGCCAGCTGGAGCATCTGGTGCAGCTGCACGGCCGCGCCAAGATCGACAACTGGCACGCCATGGCCAAGGCCGGCGCCATGCCGGAACTGGTCGACCAGCTGCTGGTCGATCATTACGACCCGGCCTACCTGCGTTCGATCGACCGCAACTTCGTCCAGTACGGCAAGGCACAGGTGCTGGAACTGGCGGACATCGGCCGCGAGGACTTCGTCAACGCGGCGCAGGCGCTGATCGCGGCGTAACGCCCCACGCAGCGTGGACCGTAGGGTGGGCACGCCGTGCCCACGCGTTGCGTGTTCATCCGCAGTCCGTATCGGCAAGGATTCGCTCCGCAGCGCTCGTTATGGACGCGGCGCTAACGAAACGCTTCTCGACCGCTGCCAATACGCGGCGAACGCCTCAATCTCCAACCGCGGCACTGATCGACCTTTCGCGTGGGGACGGCGGGCCCCCCCCACCGGAGCCGGCCGGGCACGATCGTATGACCCTCGCCCCCGCCCCCCCCCCCCNNCACGGCGTGCCCACCCTACGGTCAGCGCTCGCAACTCCGGTTCCAACGCCGGACCTCCAGACGTAAAAAAACCCGGCTGCTCGCGCGACCGGGTTTTTCTTCGTCCAGGGATCAGGCTTACTCGGCCTGGTCGGCCGGCTTGGCAGCCGAGGTATGGATCTTCGCCTTGGCCTTGGCTTTCACCGCCTCGACGAAGTTATACAGCTCGGCCTGGCCAACGAGACCGTCGATCTGCTGGGCTTCCTGCGCGCGGCGGGCCTGGTCGACCTGGGCCGGCTGCGACACCTTGCCGATTCGGTAGACGCCATAACCCACGTTCGGCACTTCCACGCCCACATAGGCCGGCAGCTTCGTCACGTCGGCCTTGAATACGGCCAGGGCTGCGGCGGTGTTGATGGTCGGCTCCTTGGTGCGCGACAGGACCTTCACCTCGCCAAAACCGGTGGCGTCGCCCGATGCCTTGGCCGCCTTCAGCTTGGCCTCGCCGGCCTCGCGCGCCAGGCGCAGGGCTTCTTCCTGGGTCACGCGCTGGCGGATCTGGGCTTCGACTTCAGCCAGCGGACGCTTGCTGGCCGGCTTGAATTCGACCACACGGCCCGACACCAGGACCGCAGGCGCCACTTCGACGGCTTCGGTATTGCGCTTGTTCTTGATCGCATCGTTCGAGAACAGGGCGGTCAGGAACTTCTCGTTGTTGTACGGTGCCGCGCCCAGGGCCGGGTTCGGCTTGCGGGTCAGGCCATCGACGGTCTGGATTTCCAGGCCGAGCTTGTCGGCTGCCGGCTTCAGGCTTTCCGACTGCTCGTACACGATGTCGTTGAAGCTCTCGGCCAGTTCCGAGTATTTCTTCGACAGCTTGGACTTCTTCAGCTCCTCGGCGATCTCCGCTTTCGCCGCTTCCAGCGGCTTCTGCTGGGCCGGCTTGATCGAGGTGACCTTGATGATGTGGAAGCCGAATTCCGACGGCACGATGCCGCTGACTTCACCGTCCTTGAGCGCGTAGATCGCGTCTTCGACCGGCTTGACGAAAGCGCCCTTCTCGACCACGCCGAGGTCGCCGCCCTGGGCAGCCGAGCCCGGATCCTGCGACTGGGCCTTGGCGATCGCCGCGAAGTCGGCCGGGTTCTTGCGCACTTCGGCCAGCACCGCTTCGGCCTTGGCTTTGGCGGCGGCTTCCTCGGCCGGCTTGGCGCCCTGGGCCTTGGTGATCAGGATGTGACTGGCGGTACGCTGCTCGGGTGTGACGAAGCGCGCCTGGTTAGCCTTGTAGAAAGCTTCCACTTCGGCGTCGGTGACCGAGACCTGCTTTTCGACGGCGGCCGAGTCGAGCACGACGTACTCTGCCTTCACCTGCTCCGGGATCTGGAACAGCTGGGCGTTCTTGTCGTAGAAGGCCTTCACCATCTCGTCGGTGACTTTCACCTGCGGCAGGTAGTTCGCGATCGGGAACAGCAGTTCCTGCACTTCGCGTTCCTGGTCGTTGATGTTCGAGATGCGGTCGGCGACCGAGCGCGGCGCGAACGCGGTCGCCTGGATCGAACCGGCCAGCTGCTGGATCGCCATGTCGCGGCGCATGCGCGCGTCGAACATCTCCGGGGTCATGCCCTGGGCGGCCAGCGCGGCCTTGTACTGGTCCATGTCGAAGCTGCCGTCGGGCTTCCTGAAGCCCTGGATCTGGTTGATGGCCTTGAAGATGGCGTGGTCGCTCACGGTCAGGTGATTGCGGGCGATCTCGGCATTGACGGCGCGCTCGGCGACCAGGTTTTCCAGCACTTCACGCTTGGCTTCCGGGGTGTCGAACATCTTCTGGTCGAACTGCGGGCCCAGTTGCTGGCGGGCCTGGTCGATCTGGCGGCGCTGTGCATCGTCCCATTCCTGCTGGGTGATGCTGCGACCATCGACCTCGGCCACGCCGGCGGCGCTGTCGCCGCGGTTCTGGTAGCTGTCGACACCGACGAAGATGAACGAAGGCACGATCAGCAGTGCCAACACACCGTACATCACGCGCTTGTTGTTACGTACAAAATCAAACATGGTCACCAATCACTTTGGAAATGGCTTCAAAGCACAAGTTAAAAAAAAAGGCGAACTCACGTTCGCCTCTTCTCTGTGGAAACGCCGTCTTGGCGCCCCGGTCATGCTGAATCTGGCGGAGCGGACGGGGCTCGCCTACGTTACCGCAGGCCGCGGAATCCCTTGCAAGGGATTCCCTTCTCACCCCAACTCGCGCTCCCCGCAGGGGGAGCGCTTTTTTCACCACAATTTTGGCGGAGCGGACGGGGCTCGAACCCGCGACCCCCGGCGTGACAGGCCGGTATTCTAACCAACTGAACTACCGCTCCAAATTCGGAGTATTTTGAGTGGCGGAGCGGACGGGGCTCGAACCCGCGACCCCCGGCGTGACAGGCCGGTATTCTAACCAACTGAACTACCGCTCCACATCAAATACAAGGTACTGCTTGCCTGGCTGGTGAAAGCTGAGAGGCCAGAGCTCCTCACCTCACGAGATCGAAGACCTCGAACGTACCGCCAGACAGTCTTCTCTGCATGTCACTGCAGAGAAGGCATTAGTTTACAGCATCTTTTAACGCTTTACCAGCCTTAAATTTCGGGACCTTGGCGGCCTTGATCTTGATTGGCTCCTTGGTGCGCGGATCGCGGCCGGTGCGCGCTGCGCGCTCACCCACGGTGAAGGTGCCGAAGCCGACCAGGGTCACGCTGTCGTTCTTCTTCAGGGTCGCGGTGACGGCTTCGATCATGGCGTCGAGCGCACGCGTTGCCGAGGCCTTGGTAATGTCCGCGGATTTCGCGATTTCTTCGATCAGTTCAGTCTTGTTCACTCTATCCTCTTGTACGTTCTGACGCGGCGGCGCTGCGCCTTCCTGCAAAAAACTGCAAGCGCGTATTAAACAAGGGGGATTTGCTTCTGTCAAGCAACATTGATCGAGGACGACTTCAGTGCGCGGAATATTGCCGTTTTAGGGCTTGTAGGGTGGACACCTGTGTCCACGCCGTATAGTACGGTCGCGAATCGAGAAAATGAAACACACTGACCTGCTGAGGTTGCGGTTTAGGATTACCGCACGATAAACCATGTGCACCATACAGCGTGGACACAGGTGTCCACCCTACGAAAAGCGGAGTACCGAAAAACGCCAATAAAAAAAGAGGCGCCCGCGGGCGCCTCTTCATACCACGATCACGTCGGCGATCAGTGCTTGACCACGTCGCCCTGCCCTTCGGCCGAGCTCGCCGGCGTCACGGACACGGCCGGCACGTCGACCAGCGCTTCGGGCTGGCGTTCCAGCGCAACTTCCAGCACCTTCTCGATCCAGCGCACCGGCACGATCTCGAGCTTGTTCTTGACGTTGTCCGGAATCTCGGCCAGGTCCTTCACGTTCTGCTCGGGGATCAGCACCGTCTTGATGCCGCCGCGGTGGGCCGCCAGCAGCTTTTCCCTCAGGCCGCCGATCGGCAGGACTTCGCCGCGCAGGGTGATCTCGCCCGTCATCGCCACGTCGGCGCGCACCGGGATGCCGGTGAAGATCGACACCAGGGCCGTGGTCATCGCGATACCGGCGGACGGACCGTCCTTCGGCGTCGCGCCTTCCGGCACGTGGATGTGGATGTCGCTCTTCTCGAACACCTCGTTCTTGATGCCAAGCCGCTGTGCGCGGCTGCGGACCACCGTGCGCGCGGCCTCGATCGACTCCTTCATCACGTCGCCCAGGGTACCGGTGCGGATGATGGCGCCCTTGCCCGGCACGTTCACGGCTTCGATCGTCAGCAGGTCGCCGCCGACTTCGGTCCAGGCCAGGCCGACCACCTGGCCGACCTGGTTTTCCTTCTCGGCCACGCCAAAGTCGTAGCGGCGCACGCCCAGGAACTTGTCCAGGTTCTTGCTGCCGACGACGACGCGCTTGTCGCTCTTCTTCAAGAGCAGCATCTTGACGACCTTGCGGCAGATCTTCGAGATTTCACGCTCGAGCGAACGCACGCCGGCTTCGCGGGTGTAATAGCGGATGATGTCGCGGATCGCGGCTTCTTCCACCTTGATCTCGTCTTCCTTCAGGCCGTTTGCCTTCACCTGCTTCGGCAGCAGGTAGCGCTGGGCGATGTTGGTCTTCTCGTCCTCGGTGTAACCCGACAGGCGGATGACTTCCATCCGGTCCAGCAGGGCCGGCGGGATGTTGAACGAGTTCGAGGTCGCCACGAACATCACGTCCGAGAGGTCGAAGTCGACTTCCAGGTAGTGGTCCGAGAAGGTGTGGTTCTGTTCCGGGTCCAGCACCTCGAGCAGGGCCGAGGACGGGTCGCCGCGGAAGTCCGCACCCATCTTGTCGATCTCATCGAGCAGGAACAGCGGGTTGCGCACGCCGACTTTTGCAAGCGATTGCAAGACTTTGCCCGGCATCGAGCCGATGTAGGTACGGCGGTGGCCGCGGATCTCGGCCTCGTCGCGCACGCCGCCCAGGGCCATGCGCACGAACTTGCGGTTCGTGGCGCGGGCGATGGACTGGCCCAGCGAGGTTTTACCCACGCCCGGAGGACCGACGAAGCACAGGATCGGGGCCTTCAGCTTGTCGACGCGCTGTTGCACCGCGAGGTATTCCAGGATGCGTTCCTTGATCTTGTCGAGGCCGTAGTGCTCGGCCTCGAGCACCTTCTCGGCGTTCGACAAGTCGTTCGCGACCTTCGACTTCTTCTTCCACGGCAGCGACACCAGGGTATCGATGTAGTTGCGCACGACGGTGGCTTCGGCCGACATCGGCGACATCAGCTTCAGTTTCTTGATCTCGGCGGTGGCCTTGTCCAGGGCTTCCTTCGGCATCTTGGCGGCGATCACCTTCTTCTCGAGCTCGTCGATGTCGGCGCCGTCTTCGCCCTCGCCCAGTTCCTTCTGGATGGCCTTGACCTGTTCGTTCAGGTAGTACTCGCGTTGCGACTTTTCCATCTGGCGCTTGACGCGGCCGCGGATGCGCTTCTCGACCTGCAGGATGTCGAGCTCGCCCTCAAGCTGGCCGAGCAGGTGCTCGAGGCGCTTGGCGACGTTGAAGATTTCCAGGATGACCTGTTTCTGCTCGAGTTTCAGCGGCAGGTGGGCGGCGACAGTGTCGGCCAGGCGGCCGGCGTCGTCAATGCCGGCCAGGGATGCGAGGATCTCCGGCGGGATCTTCTTGTTCAGTTTGACGTACTGGTCGAACTGCTGGACGATGGCGCGGCGCATCGCCTCGACTTCGGAGTCGTCGCCGATTTCCGAACGCAGCGGAGTCAGGTCGGCCACGAAATGGGTCGGTGCGTCGGTGATGTGATCGATTCGGGCACGCTGGGCGCCTTCCACCAGCACCTTCACGGTGCCGTCGGGCAGCTTCAGCATTTGCAGGATGTTCGCGACGCAGCCGATCTCATAGATGTCTGCGGCGGAAGGTTCGTCTTTGGCGGCAGCCTTTTGAGCGGCAAGCATGATGCTCTTGCCCTGCTCCATCGCGGCCTCGAGGGCCTTGATCGATTTCGGGCGGCCAACGAACAGGGGTATCACCATATGGGGAAACACGACCACGTCGCGCAACGGCAGGAGGGGCAGCGTCGTTTGCTCGGTTAATTTGGAAGTTGTCATGGCATACCTTATAAAAAGCGTGTAGACGATGTTGGGCGCACACGGTGAAAACTCAAGACCGATCAATGCATATTTCTTCGAATAAAAAAGGCATTCGCGAAATGCAAGCTGATCGTTCCAATAAAATCCCCGTCTGAAATAAAAAAGCCACCACGTGACAGGTCGTCACGAGTGGCTTTTCGATTGAAGCCGGATGCTTTTATTGAGGTAAATTGTACCGCCAAGCACCGGGCGCACAAGCGCTTTTGTGGTTTCCGCGCGGAATTTTTTAGTTTTCGCCCGAAGCTTTTGCGCTTTCGCTGTAGATCAGCAGTGGTTTCGCACCGTTCGTGATCGTATTTTCATCGATCACGACCTTCACGACGTTCTGCTGGCTTGGCAGTTCGTACATCACGTCGAGCAGTGCGTGCTCCAGGATGGAACGCAGGCCGCGTGCGCCGGTCTTGCGCGCCAGCGCCTTCTTGGCGATCGCGTGCAGGGCCGCCGGACGGATTTCCAGTTCCGCGCCTTCCATTTCCAGCAGTTTCGAATACTGCTTGATGAGCGCATTCTTCGGCTCGATCAGGATCTGGATCAGCGCTTCCTCGGTCAATTCGCTCAGGGTAGCTACGACCGGCAGACGGCCAACAAGTTCCGGAATCAGGCCGAACTTGATCAGGTCTTCCGGCTCGGCTTCCATCAGGATCTCGCTGTTCGAGCGCTGGGTCTGGCTCTTGACGCTCGCCGCGAAACCGATGCCCGATTTCTCGGAACGGTTCTGGATGATCTTCGCCAGGCCGTCGAACGCGCCGCCGCAGATGAACATGATGTTGGTCGTGTCGATCTGGACGAAGTCCTGGTTCGGGTGCTTGCGCCCGCCCTGCGGCGGCACCGAGGCCATGGTGCCCTCGATGAGCTTCAGCAGGGCCTGCTGCACGCCTTCGCCGGACACGTCGCGCGTGATCGACGGATTGTCGGACTTGCGCGAGATCTTGTCGATTTCGTCGATGTAGACGATGCCGCGCTGGGCCTTCTCGACTTCGTAGTTGCAGCTTTGCAGCAGCTTCTGGATGATGTTCTCGACGTCTTCGCCCACGTAGCCGGCTTCGGTCAGCGTGGTGGCGTCGGCGATCACGAACGGCACGTTCAGCATGCGCGCCAGCGTCTGCGCCAGCAGGGTCTTGCCGGAACCGGTCGGACCGACGAGCAGGATGTTGCTCTTGGCGAGTTCGACGTCGTCTTTCTTGCCGAGGTGCTTGAGACGCTTGTAGTGATTGTAAACAGCGACAGACAGGATGCGCTTCGCTGTTTGCTGCCCGATCACGTACTGATCGAGCAGTTCGGCAATCTCGTGTGGCGTCGGCAGATCGGACTTGGCGCCCGCCACCGACTCGACGTTCGAGGTCTCGTCGCGGATGATGTCGTTGCACAGGTCGATGCACTCGTCGCAGATGAAGACCGAAGGTCCCGCGATGAGTTTCTTCACCTCGTGCTGACTCTTGCCGCAGAACGAGCAGTACAGAAGCTTTTCGCCGCTGGAGGATTTTTTGTCAGACATGGGGGCAGGTATTTAGTGATTTGCTATGAATATAACGCGATTACGGCGCGCGCAACACGACTGCGCACACCGCCATGCTACCCGAAATAAAAAACAAACGCCCGAACGTATGCGCGCCCGGGCGTTTTTCAGCAACACCTTGTCGGGTGCATCAAGCGCGGTTGGTCAAGACCTTGTCGATCATGCCGTATTCCAGGGCCTCTTCGGCCGACATGAAACGGTCGCGGTCGGTATCCTTGTGGATCTGCTCGATGCTCTGGCCGGTGTTCTCGGCCATGATGCGGGCCAGGCGCTCGCGCAGGTACAGGATTTCCTTGGCCTGGATCTCGATGTCCGACGCCATGCCCTGCGAACCACCGGACGGCTGGTGGATCATCACGCGCGAATTCGGCAGCGAGAAACGCTTGCCCTTCGCGCCTGCGGCCAGCAGGAAGGCGCCCATCGACGCCGCCAGGCCGGTGCACAGGGTGGAGACGTCCGGCTTGATGAAGTTCATCGTGTCGAAGATCGCCAGGCCTGCCGAGACCGAGCCGCCCGGCGAGTTGATGTAGAGCGAAATGTCCTTGTCCGGATTCTCGCTCTCCAGGAACAGCAGCTGGGCAACGATCAGGTTGGCCATCTGGTCGTTGACAGGGCCGACGAGGAAAATCACGCGCTCCTTGAGCAGGCGCGAGTAGATGTCGTACGCACGCTCGCCGCGGCCGCTTTGTTCAACTACCATCGGCACGAGGCCGAGTGCTTGGGTGTCCAATGCCGGATTACGGTTCATACCTGTCTCGTTTCCTTGTAAAAAGGGCTTAGATGAGGGTCGCTTGGTAGGCCGAGAAGATCAGCCTACCCATTTCCTCAAGCCTGTGGGTTGCTACCCATCAATTCATCGAAAGCGATGGTCTTGGTGCTGACCTTCGCCTTGCCAAGCACATAGTTAACGACGTTTTCTTCCAAAACAAGGCTTTCCACTTCGCCCAGGCGGCGACGGTCGCTGTAGTAGTACTTCAGCACTTCCTTCGGATCTTCGTAGCTCTGCGCGAAGTCTTCGATCTGGGCCTTCACCTGCTCCTGGGTGGCTTGCAGGTTGTTGTCGGCGACCAGTTGCGACAGGATCAGGCCCAGGCGCACGCGGCGCTCAGCCTTCTCGGCGAACAGTTCCGGCGGGAACGGCAGGCTCTTGACGTCCATGCCGCGCTGGGCCATGTCCTGGCGGGTCTGCTCGGCCAGGCGCTCGGAGTCCTGCTCGATCATGACCTTCGGCACGTCCATCTCGGTGACCTTGACCAGGGCGTCCATCACGGCTTCCTTGTTGCGGGCCTTGATGCGGGCATTGACTTCACGCTCCAGGTTGGTCTTGATGTCGGCGCGCATCTTTTCGATCGAACCGTCTTCGATGCCCAGCGACTTGGCGAACTCGGCGTCGACTTCCGGCAGGTGCGCCCACTCCAGGTTCTTCAGGGTGATGGTGAACTCGGCGGTCTTGCCGGCCACGTCCTTGCCATGGTAGTCCTCAGGGAAAGCCAGCGGGAAGGTCTTGCTCTCGCCGACTTTCAGGCCGACAGTGGCGGCTTCGAATTCCGGCAGCATGCGGCCTTCGCCCAGCACGAAGGCGTAGTCGTCGGCCTTGCCGCCGGCGAACTCGACGCCGTCGATCTTGCCGACGAAGTCCACGGTCACGCGGTCGCCGTTGGCGGCAACGGCTTCGCCGCCGTCGCCGTGCTCGCCGGCTTCGCCCTTGGTGTGGTAGTGCACGCGCTGCTTGCGCAGGATGTCGATGGTCTTGTCAATCTCGGCGTCGGTCACTTCGGTGGCGACGGTTTCGATTTCAACGCCGGCCAGGTCGCCGACGACGACTTCCGGGAACACTTCGAAGGTCGCGTCGAAGGCCAGCATGCCTTCCGGTGCGTCCTGCTTCGGCTCGATTTTCGGGAAACCGGCAACGCGCAGCTGGTTCTCGTTGGCGGCTTCGTTGAAGGCGCGGCCGACGCGGTCGTTCAGCACGTCGGTCTCGATCTGGTAGCCGTACTGGGCTGCGACCATTTTCAGCGGCACTTTGCCCGGACGGAAGCCAGGCGCCTTGGCGGTCTTGGCCTGCTTCTTGAGGCGTTTTTCAACTTCCGTACGGACGTCGCTCAGCGGAAAAGTGATCGTCAAGCGACGCTCGAGTTTACCCAGGGTTTCGACTGCAGTTGCCATCGTAAAAATCGTCCAAAAAAATAATTATTCGTGGTGCGAGGAGGGGGACTCGAACCCCCACACCATTGCTGGCGTCAGGACCTAAACCTGGTGCGTCTACCAATTTCGCCATCCTCGCTCAGGATTGCATATTGCCACAAAAACAAAGGGCGCCCGACAGTGAAACCGGCCGCCCTGCACTCCTTCGTCTAGGGGCTACAACTTCAACCCGGTATTTTACTGGATTTTCTGACACTAGAGGGAGTGAATTTTGTGTCAAGGGCGGGGCGTGGGATGCTTTTTGCAGATTACGGCGCACAATATTCGGGATGGAGCCGTCATGTTGCATGCTTCGCTTCTGCTTTGGCGATGAGACCGCGTGGGCACGAGTGCCCACCCTACGAAAAACCGGCCGTTGTAGGGTGGGCACTTGTGCCCACGCGGTATGGCACACCTGCATATCGGGGCGCATCTGGAAAACGCGCCCTCCCCCGATCACGCCGCCGGCTTCTTCACCCTGAACCACGCCGCATACAGCGCCGGCAGGAACAGCAGGGTCAGCGCGGTCGCCACCAGCAGGCCGCCCATGATCGCCACCGCCATCGGTCCCCAGAACACCGAGCGCGACAGCGGGATCATGGCCAGCGCCGCGGCCGCCGCCGTCAGCAGGATCGGGCGGCAGCGGCGCACCGTCGCCTCGACGATCGCGTCCCAGGCCTCGGCGCCGTTCTTGATGTCCTGCTCGATCTGGTCGACCAGGATCACCGAGTTCCGGATGATCATGCCGAACAGCGCGATCACGCCCAGGTTGGCCACGAAGCCGAAGGGCCGGTCGAGGATCAGGAGGGCCATCGCCGCGCCGGCCACGCCCAGCGGGCCGGTGAGGAAGACCAGCAGCGAGCGCGAGAAGCTGTGCAGCTGCAGCATCAGCAGCGTGAACACGATGAACAGCACCAGCGGCACGTTGGCCGAGATCGAGGCCTCGGCTTCCGAGCTGTCGGCGGCCGCGCCTTCGAGCGTGATGCGGTAGCCTGCCGGCAGCTTGGCGCGCAGCTCGGCGAGCTTCTCGTTGACCTGGCCGGATACGGTCGGCCCCTGGATGCCGGCGACCACGTCCGACTGGACCATGATCGCCCACTCGCGGCCCTCGCGCCAGATGACGCCCGGCTCCCACACAAACTCCACGCGCGCCACCTGACCGATGGTCACCGGGCGGCCCGATGCGGTCGGGATGTTCGTGTCGCGCAGCACCGTGATGGTCGAGCGTTCTTCTACCGGCTGGCGCACCACGATGTCGATCAGTTCGTTCGTTTCGCGGAACTGGCCGACCGTGGTCCCCGACAGCACGGTGTTCACCGCGCGCCGCACCGATTGCGAGGTGACGCCAAGGGCGCGCAGCTTGTCCTGGTCGAGGTCCAGGCGCAGCACCTTGACCGACTCGTTCCAGTTGTCGTTCACGCCCACCGCGTTCGGGTTCGCACGCAGCACGTCCTTGACCTGGTCGGCCACGCCGCGCACCACGCCGATGTCGGGACCGGCCACCTGGAACTGCACCGGATACGGCACCGGCGGCCCGTTCGGCAGGAGCTTGACGCGCCCGCGCACTTCCGGGAACGCGTTCTTGAAGACGTCCTCGATCTTCAAACGGAGCGCCTCGCGCTGTTCGACGTCCTTCGGCAGCACCACGAACTGGGAGACGTTCGATTGCGGGAAGATCTGGTCGAGCGGCAGGTAGAAGCGCGGGCTGCCGGTGCCGACATAGCTGGTGATGCTCTCCGTTTCCGGCTGTTTGCGCACAAAAGCCTCGAACTTCTTCACCAGCGCCTCGTTGGCCGCGAAGCTGGTCCCTTCCGGCAGCCACATCTCGACCATCAGCTCGGGACGGCTGGAATCGGGGAAGAACTGCTTCTCGATGAACTTGAAGCCGAACACGCCGAGCAGGAAGACGGCCAGGCTCAGGGCGATCGTGGTCCAGCGGAACTCGACGCACCAGTTCACCAGGCGGCGGAAGCGGCGGAACAGCGGGGTGTCGAAGACGTCGTGCGCGGAGTGGGCGTGGTCATGCGGCTTCACCTTGAGCAGCAGGAAGCCGATGTAGGGCGTGAAGGTGACCGCCACCACCCAGGACACGAGCAAGGCGATTGCGTTCACCGAGAACATCGAGAAGGTGTATTCGCCCGCTGCCGATTTGGCCAGGCCGATCGGCAGGAAGCCGGCGGCCGTGATCAGGGTCCCGGTCAGCATCGGGATCGCGGTCGAGGTGTAGGCGAAGGTCGCCGCCTCGAAGCGCGACAGGCCCTCCTCCATCTTCCTCACCATCATCTCTACCGCGATGATGGCGTCGTCGACCAGCAGGCCGAGGGCGATGATCAGCGCGCCCAGCGACACCTTGTGCAGCGAGATGTCGAGCATGCGCATGAAGAGGAAGGTGATCGCCAGCACCAGGGGGATGGTCAGCGCCACCACCAGGCCGGGGCGCACGTCGATCGACAGCTTCGGCTTGGTATGCAGGCCGAGCGCGACGAAGCTCACCGCCAGCACGATGACCACCGCCTCGATCAGGGTATGGATGAATTCGCTGACCGAGGCGGTCACCGCCGCCGGCTGGTTCGACACGCGTTCGAGTTCGATGCCGACCGGGAGCTGGGCGCGGATGCGCGCCACCGTCGCGTCCAGCGATTCGCCGAGCTGGATGATGTTCCCGCCCTTCTCCATCGACACGCCCAGGCCGATCACTTCCTTGCCGTTGAAGCGCATCTTGTCCGTCGGCGGGTCCTGGTATTCGCGCTTGACGGTGGCGAAGTCGCCCAGGCGGAAGGTGGTGTTCCCCGCGCGCAGCTGCAGGTCTTCCAGCTCCTTGGTGGTGCGGATCGCGCCGGTCACGCGCACCTGCAGGTTGTCCGTCGGCGTGACCAGCACGCCCGCGGCCTCGACCCCGTTCTGGGTCGCGATCTGGTTGACGATCTGCTCGAAGGGCACGCCCAGTTGCGCGAACTTCTTGTTCGAGAACAGGATGTTGACCTTCTCGGCCTGCACGCCGAACTGCTCGACTTTCGCCACCAGCGGCACGCCGAGGAGCTGCTGGCGCACGAAGTCGGCGTAGTCCTTCATCTCGGCATAGGTGAAGCCGTCGCCCGAGAGCGCGAAGATGGAGCCGTAGGTGTCGCCGAACTCGTCGTTGAAGAAAGGACCGATCACGCCTTGCGGCAGGGTGCCGGCGATATCGCCGATCTTCTTGCGCACCTGGTACCAGGAATCGGGCACGTCCTTCGGCGGTGTCGACTCGCGCAGTTCGAGGATGATGGTGGTCTCGCCGGGCTTGGAGAAGCTGCGGATCTTGTCGATGTGGGGCGTTTCCTGGAGCTTGCGTTCCAGCTTGTCGGTCACCTGCTCGGCCATCTGCACGGCGGTGGCGCCCGGCCACACGGCGCGCACGACCATGGCGCGGAAGGTGAAGGGCGGGTCTTCGTCCTGGCCCAGTTTCTGGTAGCTGAATATGCCGCCCAGCAACAAGGCGGCGATCAGGAAACGGGTGAGCGGGATGTTCTCGAGCGCCCAGCGCGACAGGTTGAAGCCCTTCATTTGGCGGCCCCGCCGTTCGCGGGGGCCGCAGCGGGCTGTGGCGGCGCGGCCGCCGGAGCCTGTTGCGGATTGCCTGCTCCCGATGCCGCCGCCTCGGTGTCGCCGCGGCGCGCCACGTCGGTGGTGAGGATGCGCACCTTCTGGCCATTCCTCAGCAGGTTCACGCCTGCCGTCACGATGGTTTGCCCCGGCTTGACGCCGGCGCCGAGCAGCACGTCGTTGCCTACCTGGCCCGCGATCTGCACCGGCACCAGCTTGACGGCGCCG
>DEKZ01000196.1:15893-16208 GCA_002354135.1 Massilia sp. UBA2709
CTTGACGGCGCCGTTCTCGATGATCCAGACGCTGGTCACGCCCTTCTCGTGGTGCAGCGCGGTGAGCGGCGCGCGCAGGCCGCCGTTGCTGCCGCGCGAGGCGAACTGCACGGCCGCGGTCATGCCCAGGCGGACATCCGCGCGCGGCGGGATCGCCACCTTGGCGGTATAGGTGCGGGTGGCCGGATCGGCCACCGGCGACACTTCGCGCACGCGGCCGGGAATGGCTTCGCCGGGGTTGGCCCAGAGGCGCACGGTGACGGAGTCGACTTTGCGGATCTGGTCGACCCGGTCCTCGGGAATGCCGATCACGAC
>DEKZ01000192.1 GCA_002354135.1 Massilia sp. UBA2709
GGCGCTGCGCGACCGGACCTGGCAGGCGGCGACCCAGGCGCGTTTGCAGACGGCCGGCGAGCGCATGCGCGGCCTGTTGGGCGCCCACGGCATCGAGGCGAACGGCACACCCCTGTTCCACTGGTGGCCGCAGGCGCGGCCGGAAGCATTTCACGAACACCTGGCCAGCCGCGGCATCTGGTGCCGCCTGTTCACCGAGGCCGCGCGCGGCATCCGGCTGGGCTTACCCGCCAACGAAGACGAATGGCAGCGCCTTGCGCGCGCACTGGAAGAATGGAGCGAACGATGAAACGAGGGATCCTGCTGGCCTGCCTGCTTCTGGGCCTGACCCTGGGCCAGGCCCACGCGGTCACGGTGAAGGACGACGCCGGCGCAAGCGTCACCTTGGCCAAGCCGGCGCTGCGCGTGATCTCGATGGCGCCGCACGTGACCGAACTGCTGTTCGCGGCCGGCGGTGGCGAACGCGTGGTCGGCGCAGTCGACTACAGCGATTACCCGGAAGCGGCCAAGCGCATCCCGCGCATCGGCTCGAACCGCGAGGTCGACATCGAGCGCATCATGGCCCTGAAACCCGACCTGATCGTGGCCTGGATGCACGGCAGTTCCGAACGCCAGATCGAGATGGTGCGCCAGCTCGGCCTGCCCGTCTACCTGAGCGATCCGCAGACCCTGGAAGGGATTCCCGAGAGCCTGCTGCGCCTGGCCCGGCTGATGGGCACCGAGGCGGCGGCCCGTCCGGTGGCGGCGGAACTGCGCCAGCAACTGGCAGCACTGCGCAGCCGCTACGCCGGCCGCTCGCCGGTGCGCGCCTTCTACCAGGTATGGGACAAACCGCTGTACACACTGAACGGCAGGCACATCGTCACCGATGCGCTGCGCCTGTGCGGCGGCGAGAACATCTTCCATGAACTGCCCGTAACCGCGCCGGTGGTCACGCTGGAAAGCGTGCTGCAACGCGATCCCGAAGCCATCTTCGGCACCGCCGAGAAGAACTACGGCGGCGTCAACCTGTGGCGCAAGTACCCGACGATGACCGCCGTGCGCAACGATAACCTGTTCACGGTGGACGGCAACCTGCTCAACCGGGCCGGCCCGCGCATGATTGCAGGCGCGGCCATCCTGTGCGAAAAGCTGGACGAAGCACGCCGCCACCGCAAATGAATCCCTTCCCTTTCCAGACCCTGATGGTGCAAGGCACGACCTCGGACGCCGGCAAGAGCACGGTGGTGGCGGCGCTGTGCCGGCTATTGAAGCGCGAGGGTGTACGCGTGGCGCCGTTCAAGCCGCAGAACATGGCCCTGAATAGCGCGGTGACGCAGGACGGCGGCGAGATCGGCCGCGCCCAGGCGCTGCAGGCGATCGCCGCCNNACCGGCGCCCAGGTCATCATCCACGGGAAGGCGCGCGCCGAGATGCAGGCGCGCGACTACCACCAGTACAAGACGGTGGCGATGGCGGCGGTGCTGGAGTCGCACGCGCGGCTTTCCGCGCAATACGAATGCATCGTCGTCGAGGGCGCGGGCAGCCCGGCCGAAATCAACCTGCGCGACCGCGACATCGCCAACATGGGTTTTGCGGAAGCGGTCGATTGCCCGGTGATCCTGGTCGCCGATATCGACCGCGGCGGCGTGTTCGCCCACATCGTCGGCACCCTGAGTTGCCTGTCGCCCAGCGAGCGGGCGCGCATCCTCGGTTTCGTGATCAACCGCTTTCGGGGGGACATAGGCCTGCTGCAGCCGGGCCTGGACTGGCTGGAACGCGAGACCGGCAAGCCGGTGCTGGCAGTGCTGCCTTACCTGCACGGTCTGTACCTCGACGCCGAGGACGCGGTGCAGCCGGCGCAGACGGGACGCGGCGCTTTCAAGGTCGTGGTGCCGAGCCCGCCGCGCATGAGCAACCACACCGACTTCGACGCGCTGCGCGCGCATCCCGACGTCGACCTGCGCTTCGTGCGTGAGGGAGAGACGATTCCGCCGGCCGACCTGATCATCCTCCCGGGCAGCAAGAACACGCGCGGCGACCTGTCCTGGCTGCGTGACCAAGGGTGGCCGACTGCGATTACACGTCACCTGCGCTATGGCGGCAAGCTGATCGGCATATGCGGCGGCTTCCAGATGCTGGGGACACAGGTGCGCGATCCGCACGGCGTCGAAGGACGCGCCGGCGAATCGGAAGGCCTGGGCCTGCTCGCGCTGACGACCACCATGACGCAAGAGAAGCGCCTGAGCCAGGCGAACGGCGTCTGCGCTTTCGACGGCAGCGGCGCAAAAGTCGAAGGCTACGAGATCCACATGGGCGCATCGCAGGGCGCGGCGCTCGACCTGCCCGCGTTCCTGATCGATGGGCAACCGGAAGGCGCCTGCTCGGCGGATGGGCAAGTCCTCGGCACTTACCTGCACGGCCTGTTCGACCATCCGGACGCCTGTGCGGCGCTGCTGCGCTGGGCGGGCGCGCAAACGCTGCATCGGGTCGATACCGGGGCCTTGCGCGAAGCGAGCCTGGACCGGTTGGCCGATCCGGCCCAGCCGCTATTCGACCGTTTGCGATCGCTGCCGACATTTCGATAGAGTCAATCTATCGATTCTCTAGAATCAATCAAATTTACTGCTAGAATGAGAATGACTATCATTTGCTTCTGATTGTAAAACCAGGAGCAGTAGATGATCATCGCAGCAAAACGACTCAGCCAAGTAGCGACCCACATGGGCATCGCTTATGCGCTTGCCTATGCGCTGACCGGCTCTGCGGTGTTCAGTGGCCTGGCGGTCCTGGTGGAGCCGGTGATCAATGTGCTGCTGCTGCCCTTCCACGAGGCGGCGTGGGCAAAACGGCATGGCAAGGCGCGCGGCGCCCGTGCACGCTACGTGTCGCTTGCGTTTGAAAAGCTGAGCCAGACCGGCCTGCATGCCGGCGTCGCCTTCGCCGTGATGTATGTGGCGACTGGTTCGCTGACGATGGGTGGGGTGGCGGCGCTGCTCGAACCGATCTGTAATGTGATCGTGCTGCCGCTGCACGACCGCCTGTGGGACAAGCTCGAGCGTGCCGCACAGCCGGCAAGCCAGTTGCACGCTGCCTGAATCCTGTGGCGCGCGTCCCCTCTTCCGGCCATCACGCTGTCTTCGTGAATTCCCGAGGCTTGGCGCCGCGATTGGCGGCGCCAAGGCTTGTGTCTTGCTGCAGCCGCTCAGTGACGGCCGCGCCCGTGTCTCCAGCCACCCCTGCGGTCCCCCCATCCGCCGCCACCTCCGCCCCAGCCGTGGGAACGCCAGCCGTGGTGATGGCCGCGATAGCTGTGGCGGTGCTCGTAGTAACCGAAACCCAAGTCGAGCGAGACCGGCGGCCCGACGTAGGTCGGGTAACCATAGGCAGGATAGGAATAATAAGGATCGTAAGCGGCATACGGCGGCGCATACACGGCGCACCCACCGACACCGCCCGCCAGAAACAAGGCGAAGGCAAGGCGTCGTACTGCACGGATACTTCGAGTGTCCATGGCCGTCTCCAAACGCACACTGCNNTTTATTCTAGTTCGCAGTCCGGTACTTTCAATGCGAAAGCGTCTGGGTCAGGACGAGCCGATGCGCATGCGCGACGCGATCAGGTCGCGCAGCAGCTGCGCGTGCCGGCCCGTTTGCTCGGCCTTGACGAGGTATTCATCCTTGGAATCGCCTGGCTGATTCCGGCCTTGATAGGCGCCCAGGGACCGATGCATCTGCCGCAGTAATTGTTCCTGTTCGTGCAAAGCCCGCACCGCTGCCCACAATGCTTCCTCGACGTTTCCGCATTGCAGTCCCTCGAGCACACCGGCGCTGAAAGCGTGACCCGTATGGCAGCGGTAGCGCAAGGGGCCGGGCTGGCGCATTTCCCAGATGGCGCCACCGCATTCCGGACAGGTCAAAGGGACCCGTGATCCGATCTGATCGAGCTCCTCCATGTCTGCACCTTCGTTGAACATCCGGTTTTCGACGGCAATCAAATTCTGAAGTTCCCCCTCCGCGCTTTCTGCAGGAATCTCAAGGGTTGATGCAGGGCGGCTCACCAGCTCGACCAGTACCGGGGCGATGTCGTCCACGCGGCAGACTACGTCCACGGACGCATGCCGCAGGGCGCTGAATGGCATGTCCGGCNNCCTCCGCCGTACCGGGGTCCTGGACCACGGCCGTGCCACCGTAAGCCTTGACGGCCTGCAAGCCTACCGTGCCGTCATCGATAAAACCTGACAACAGCACCGCGATTACTCCGGCGCCATGCGTGATGGCCGCCGAACGTAACAGAGGATCGATGGCCGGACGTGAATGGTTTTCCTTGGGGCCGCGCGACAAGCTGGCAAATGCACGCTCGTCGTTCCGCACGATCGTCAGGTGCAGATCCGGCGGCGCAATCAACACCTGCCCGGGAACGATGGGTTCGCCTTGAACCGCATGGCGCACGGGTAAGGCAGAGCAGCTTTGCAGCAGGCTGGGCAGTATGCTTTCCCTTGGCCCGATATGCGTGACGATCAGGACAGGTGCTGCGAAATCCGACGGTAGGCTACGCAGGATGACTTTCAAAGCATTGATGCTGCCGGCCGACCCGCCGAACACGACGATTTTGGGCATCGGAATCTATCAGGATGGGAGAGATGCCCAAGCTAACGCAGAACCCGGAAATTCTGCGCGCCAATGAGAAAGCACGGCGTAGGGGCGGGTCTCGACCCCACGCATTCTGGCTGTTTGATCGTTCCGCGGCTTGGGGGTCGTAGGGTGGACACCTGTG
>DEKZ01000139.1 GCA_002354135.1 Massilia sp. UBA2709
CCGGCGCTGGCCGGCTGAGCTGCGGCAGGCGTCGGCGCCTGCCCGGCGTCGCGGCCGCAGCGCTCATGCAGCGCGCACGCGGCGCTTGAGCAAGAAGACGACAATCTTGTAGAGCGCTGCGAGGCGCCGGCCGTGCGCCGGCCGTTACGGCGCCGTCAGGAGCAGCACATCCTCTCCCATCCTGGCAACCTGGGTGCCGAGTTCCCGGCCCTCGCGGTTCAGCGTCTCCATCAGCCAGCGCAGGCCCGATTCCGGGGCTGCGTTCACCCGTAAACGGCGGGTCTGGGTCGCCGTCATGGCAAGGCGGCTCAAGCGCCCCTCTTCGAAAGCAGGGAAATACATCAGCGCGAGGTCGCCACGGAAGTGCTCGTCCCCGCGGATGCCTTCGTAGTCGTTGAGCAGGTCGCCGCAGCCGTACAGGATGGGTTTGCCGCGGTAGAGCTCGATCCCCGTTACGTGGTGCGACGAGTGCCCATACACCACGTCCACCGCCGCCTTCCCGACCAGGCCATGGGCAAAGCGCCGCTGCGCCGGGGGGGATGCCGAAGCCCCAGTTTCCGCCCCAGTGCAGCGACGCCACCACCAGGTCGCCGGGGTGGGGCGGGACCTGGTCGATGCCGCGGCCGGTCATGACATCGCCGCTCAGGAACAGGGTGATGGCGCGGGAAGGAGGCGCCGGCCGCATGACGATGTCAGCGATAGAACTCGACGCAAAAACGCACCGGCCCTTCGACCGCGACATGGTGCGGCGCCTGCGGTTCGACGATGCCGGACGTGCCCGGGGCGAGCAGGTGGGTTTCGGGCTCGGGCCCTTCGATCACATAGCGCAGGCTGCCCTCGTGCACGACGATACGGCCCCAGACGCCGGCCGCCGTCGTGTGGTCGCGCAGCAATCCGGCGGGAACGGTGTCCTGGTTGAACTCCGGCGTCGTCTTGTAGTGGACGACATGGGCGGGCAGGTTTTTCATGGTGCTCCAGTCAGGCGATTCATCAGGCGATAATTCAGGCCACCCGTCAGACAACGTCGGCGCGGCCAAAATAACCGTACTGCAAACTGGCGGCAATCCGCCGCGCCGCCACCAGGAAGGCTTCGGCGACTTCCGGCGCGAACAGGCGGCGCGCGTGGCTTTCGAACAGCCCCAGCCAACGCCGGAAATGCTCGATCTCGACGCCCTGCAGCTGCATGTGCTTGCCGAACACATTGCCCTTGAATTCGCCGCTGGAGAGCATGACCGAACACCAGAAATCGACCATGCGCGCAAGGTGCGGTTCCCAGTCGGCGCCGATGGCGCCGTCGAAGATGGGCTGCAGCAGGCTGTCGCGCCGGATGTCGGTATAAAAATCGTTGACCAGGGTGGCGATCGAGGCGCGGTTCAGTTCGGCGTACATAGGCAATGGCTGCAAATAGGGGAGGCGGCGGCGCCGGGGCGCGGCCGTCAAGGAACAGGGGTATTGTGGCAGATCCTGGCGCAGGCAGCGCATCCTGCGCATCGGCCGGTGCGTGGCTTATGGGGCGGCAGCGACCCTGTTCCGGAAGTCCTCTACCCAGGCTTTCACCATGGCGGAATAAGGCGCGCTTTCCTCCGCCAGCTCGGCGATCTGCTTGGTAATCATCGCCTGCATGGTCTTGAGGCTGGCGACGGCCCTGTCGTTGCGGTCCCTGCAGTCCGGATGGGCGGCGGGCGCCTGCAAATCCTGGATGAGGCGGGTGATGTGGATGAGCAGGTGCTCGAAGAATTCGAGGCGGCGCAGGACGCGGGTGCGTTCCCTGACCAGCTGCAGGCGGTTCAGGCCATAGGTCTGGATCGACACGGCGCCGCGCGCGCTGGCGCCCACCGTGGCGGCATGGGCGCAGATGTCGGTCGCCGTCTTGCTCTCCGGGACCGGAGTCAGGTGCGCCAGCGTCGTCGTTCCTGCGGTCGCCCTGGGCAGCACCAACCCCAGGGGCGCCTTGGCATGCATGTAGAAATGCAGGTGCTCGTCGGGATCGTCCCTGCAGGGGTCGAGCAGCAGCGCCCCTTCCGCCGCATAATTGAGCGATTGCGCCGCCAGCCGCTTTCCCGTGATCGGGAAGGCATCCTGCTTGCCGGTGGTGAGCACCAGCGAGGAGGTGTAGGTGCCCTTGGCTTCGTCGAGCCCCAGCGCCTTGCCGGGCTTGGGCGTCGGCGTTGCCTGCTTGCGATGGCGGTTGCAGTCGATGCAGGCCGGCAGCAGGTTGTCCCAGCTCATGGCCAGCCACCAGTAGCCCGAATGGGTTTCTCCGTTGATCCGGCCCTTCGGGCGGTAATGCTCGATCTCGACCGGCGCGGTCGTGGCGTAGCGGCTCTCGCAGTAGGCGCATTTGTCGAAGAAGTCCTTCAGCAGCCGGGTGCGGACGTCATCCGCCTTGTAGGCCTTGAAGGGGAAGGCCGGCCGCTTGCCGCTGGCCGGCAGCGGCTGGGCGTAATGGGCCGCCGCGCGTTGCAGTTCGCTCATGGCAACCGCGCCAGCTACGCCAGGTACGCCAGCTACGCCAGGCGCGGCGGCGCCCGCGGCGCCGGCCTTGGCCTTAGTCTTCTGCACGGTTTTCTTGCCGAGCGATGCGGGTTCCGGCATGCTGCGGGTGACTTTGCGCATCGTTCAGATCCCTTCCAGCGCCTGGAGGATGGACTCCCGGGCGGTCTTCTTCAGGTTCTTCAGGTCCGAGGCCGATGCCTTGCGGCGCTTGAGGAGATAGGCACGCAGTGCTTCTTCGATCAATTGCTCAGTTGCGTTGTGGCCGAGAGGCAGCATGCGGGCGATGTCGCGCTCGAGCGTTGCCAGGGCAGGGCGGGCCAGCGCGGCGCCTCCGTCCTGCTGGGCCTGCGTCAGCAGGTTGGCGTACTCTTCGAGTTCCTGTTCGAACTCGGGATTCTCGGTCGACGCCAGGCCGAAGAAGTCGGACGTCAGCAGCTGTTCGACGCTCAGCTGGGTGAGGTCGGGCAGATCCGCCAGCAGCTCCACGTGTTCCGGCAGTTGCTTCCCGCTGGCGTCCGCCCGCCGCACGCGGCGCACGACCACGGCCTCGCCTTTTTGCATGCCGCGCAGGCAGAGCGGATCGTGGGTGGTGGCGATGAAGGTGACGGACGGCAGCGCCTTGCGCAGGCCGGTCATGATCTGCATTTTCCAGCGCGGGTGCAGATGCGCTTCGACTTCGTCGATCAGCACGACGGCGTTGATCGTTTCGAAGCTTTCGCTGCCGCTCGACACGCCGGCCTCGAGCAGCCCCTCCATGACTTCGCAGATCATGCCGAGCACCGAGCGAAAGCCCGAGGATGCCAGGGACAGGGGCGTCTTGCCGGCGTTTTCTTCCGGGCCGTTGACGAGCAGGCAGCGGTTGTTTGCCCGGTCAGGCTGGATGATCTCGAACTCCTGCTCGATCGAGAAAATCTCGCGCAAGGCGCGGGCAACCCGGTAGAAGTTTTTTTTCGACAGGCCGAGCAGCCAGCGTTCCGGGTTGGACAGGATGGCGTCCGATCTGAAAAGCGAGATGATCGGTTTGGCGTCGGATGCCGGCGTTTCTCCACCCAGGTATTGACGGAAGGCGCCGTAGGCGAATACGGGCAGCGGGGGCGTGTCCTCGCTGCTCGACATGCCTTTCAGCTGTGCCTTGAACGTGGTTTTCTGGTCGTCGTCAAACGTAACCGAGACCGTCGCGGGACGCCGCGATCCGGCAGCGCCGCCAAGGAATTCTTCGTTCAGCATGAGGCTGCGGCTGTCGAGCTTCAATGCTCCGCGAACCGACGGGCCGCACAGCGCCAGGGCGATCGCTTCGAGGATTGAGCTCTTGCCTGCGGAATTCTCACCCAGGATCAGCAAGGCCGCTTGCCGCTGGTCCTGGGACGGGTCCTGCACCAGCTCCAGGCTGAGCGTCTCGATGGCCTTGAAGTTCTTGATGTGGATCTCGCTGATTTTCCGCGGAACGGCGGCGGAAGGCGCCGACGCAGGCGCGGCGGACTCCCGGCTGCTGGATTCGAAGAAGCGCCTGAACTCACGCGAGGGAAGACCATGCAGGACCGAGGCGATCGCTTCGGGCGTCAGCCGGCCTCCCTGGTCGTCACCGCCGAGGAAGCTCACAGCAAATTCCCGCAAAATCAGATACCAGGATCCGCCATATTCCAGCGTCTCGAAATCGAAGAATTCGCTGCGTTCGGCGACGTGTCCGCGGCTGAACAGACGGCCAAGCATATTGGCGTACATCGCGAACGCGGAAGCCCGCCTCTCGACAAGCCCCGGCCGGTTCAAGCCGAGGACCTTGACCGTGACCTCGCCGCGCGGGCTGTGAGGAATGAGTTTGCCGGTCATCGTGGCGCGGAAATGCTCATGAAAATCCGCATCGCGGCAGGGATCGAGCAGCAAGCTCTTCTCAACGCCCAGTGGTCCCCAGATGCCGTCGTTGCGCTCGACATAGTGCCTGACCCTGACGGCGGTGGGCAAGGGGGCGCGGCGCCCATCGACTGGAAAAAGCGTTCCCTTGAGGGCGTTACAGGCTCTACAGGCAGGATAAAGATTATCCCAAGCGCCGGCCAGCCAGGAATAGTAGAGATGCGAGGTCTTTGCGCTGTGGCGCGGCGCGGCTTCAGCCCGTGGCCGGAAGCGCTCGATATCCAGCGCTTCCACCTTTTGCTCGCAGAATGCGCACTTGCCGTTGAAAAGTTTTTGCAGCGTCACCCGGACTTCTGGATCGAGGACCCATCTGCCTGGGTCCGGAGCGCGGGTCTGTGCGCGTTTTTCGCTGTCGGAAGAATAGAAGTCCGCAAACGCACGGCGATACCCTTCGGCTGCCCTACTGCGAAACACGCTCGGCACAGGGACGCGGCTTCGGTCGAATTTTTGCAAGGTATTTCCTGGACGATGAGATGGAGCGGCGCTGATGTTGTGATGCCGCGACCAATGGCGCACGCATATTGCAGCACGGAACCATCATGGTTTCACCCTCCGAAAACCCTGTCAAGCGCCTCGAGTTCATTCCTTCACGGCAGGGCACCGACCCGGGTGTGCCCGGTGAGAATCCGAGGATTTTCGAATGGGAAATATCGATATAGTGAAGGGCTTGCGCCTGGCTTGCATCCAGGCTTGAGCCACCTCCTTTCACTTCATGAGCGCCATGTCGACAAGAACCATCGCGAGCCGGATGCTCGTCCTGCTGTTTTCCTGCCTCGCCGCTGTTCCCGCCGGCGCCAGGGAAGGCGGGCCAAGCAGCGAACAACAGATCAGGCGGCAGATCATCGAAGAGTCGATCGCCTCCTATCCGGGCCGCTGTCCCTGCCCATACAACGTCACGCGTAACGGCAGTGCCTGCGGCGGCCGCAGCGCATGGAGCAGGCGAGGCGGTTATGCGCCGATCTGCTACGAGCGCGAGGTGACCCAGGAGATGGTCAGGGAGCGGCAGAAGCAGGAGCGCGCCTCGAAGCGCCAGGAAACCGAATGGGCGAGCACAGGCAAGGAGCCGGGCTGAACGCCGGATTCGCCGCTTTACATGAACCTCGTCAATATATGAGGTGTAATCCCGGCGGACTGCGGCGCATAATGCCCGTGTTCCCTGAGGAGGAAGCGGATGCGCGACGCAGTCATCATCGGAGCGGGCCACAACGGCCTGGTGTGCGCCTTCTACCTGGCCCGCGCCGGCCTGAAGGTCACGGTACTCGAGCAGCGCGAGGTGGTCGGCGGCGCCGCCGTCACCGAGGAATTCCACCCGGGTTTCCGCAACTCGGTCGCCGCCTACACCGTTTCCCTGCTCAACCCCAAGGTCATTGCCGACATGAACCTGGCCGGGCACGGCCTGCGCGTCGTCGAGCGGCCCCTGTCGAACTTCCTTCCCATCGACGATCGCCGTTACCTGAAAGTAGGCGCCGGCAAGACTGCCGATGAGGTGGCCAAGTTCTCGCGCCGGGACGCGGAGCGTCTCGACGCCTATCACAGCCACCTGGACCTCGCTGCCGACCTGCTGCGCGAGCTGGTGCTGCAGACCCCGCCGAACCTGGTGCAGGGCGGCTGGCTCGCGGCGCTGCCCGAGCTGATCAAGGCCGGCAGGCTCGGCAACCGGATGCGGGCCTTGCCGCTCGCGAGCCAGCGCGAACTGCTCGACCTCTTCACCAAGTCGGCCGGGGACTATCTCGATGGCTGGTTCGAGAGCGCCCCCATCAAGGCGGCCTTCGGCTTCGACAGCGTGGTGGGCAACTACGCCAGTCCCTACACGCCCGGCTCGGCCTATGTACTGCTGCACCACGTGTTCGGCGAGGTCAACGGCAAGAAGGGCGCCTGGGGACATGCCATCGGCGGCATGGGCGCGATCACCCAGGCGATGGCCAAGGCGGTCGCGGCGCTGGGCGGGGAGATCCGCCTGGGCGCGGGCGTGCGCGAGGTGCTGCTGGAGAAGGGCCGCGCGAGCGGCGTCGTCACCGCCAAGGGCGAGCGGGTCGATGCGCGCGTGGTGGTCTCCAACCTGAATCCGCGCCTCCTGTACACGAAACTGGTCGATTCAAGCGCGCTGCCCGCCGATTTCCTGCGCCGCATGCAGGCCTGGCGCTGCGGTTCGGGGACCTTCCGCATGAATGTCGCGCTGTCCGAGCTGCCCAGCTTCAGCTGCCTGCCCGGCACCCAGGCGGACGAGCACCACGGCAGCGGCATCATCATCGCCCCGAGCCTGGCCTACATGGATCGTGCTTACATGGATGCGCGCACCGATGGCTGGTCGCGCGAACCCATCGTCGAGATGCTGATCCCGTCCACCCTCGATTCGACCCTGGCGCCGCCCGGCCAGCACGTGGCCAGCCTGTTCTGCCAGCATGTCGCGCCCCAGCTGCCGGACGGGTCGAGCTGGGACCAGCACCGCGAACGCGTGGCCGACCTCATGATCGACACGGTCGACCGCTGGGCCCCCAACTTCAAACGCTCGGTGCTCGGCCGGCAGATCATGAGCCCGCTGGACCTGGAGCGCAGCTTCGGCCTGGTCAACGGCGACATCTTCCACGGCGCCCTGGGACTCGACCAGCTGTTCTCGGCGCGGCCGATGCTGGGGTATGCGGACTACCGCGGCCCGATTCCCGGTCTCTACACCTGCGGCGCGGGCACCCATCCGGG
>DEKZ01000193.1 GCA_002354135.1 Massilia sp. UBA2709
AGCGGTACACCACGGTCGGGAAGGCGTCGTCGAGGTCGCCCTGGAAGGCCGCGCCGGTCACCAGCGGCAGGGGCTGGTCGGCGGCGTCCGCGCGGTGCAGGCGCACCGCGATGCCGGCGCTGCGCTTGGCGAACACGAAGCGCACGCCGCCGCACTGGCGCGCACGCAGGGAAGCATCGACGTAGCGCGCAAAGCCCAGGGCCTGCTCGCAGGCCATGCGCAGCTCGGCCTCGCCGTAGATCCCGTCCGCCTGCGGCAGGAGCGAGACGCGCGGGCGCACCACGAAGGCGCCGATCTTGCGGTCGAGGACCAGGGCGGCGTTCTCGTCATAGGCCGCCTTGAGCAGCGGGAAGCTGGTGCGGCCGAGCGGGTCGAGCGGCAGGTTGACCTGGGTCGTCTTGCCCGCCAGCGTGAGCTGCACGCCCTCGAGCGACACCTCGCGGCTCAGCGGCGCCACCTGCAGGTGGCTCTGGATGGCGTTCTTCGGCCCGCCGTATTTCTCGAACACGACCATCGCGCGGTAGGCGTCGCGGTAACTGACCCACTCGGCAGCAAACGCCGGCGCCCAAGCGCCGAGGGCGCAGAGCAGCGGGGCGCAATATGCGAAGAGGTGTCGGGCCATGGGTGTCAATCAGAACCGGTAGGCGATGGCGGTGGAAACCGTCAGGTTGGTCGGCCGCTCGACGAGCGGGCTCAGGCGGGCGTCGCCAGCCAGGCGCGACACCTGCACTTGCGAAGTCAGCATCCAGGACGGCGAGAGCGCCCAGTTCCAGCGCACGCCGAGGTGGCCGTCCTTCAGCCCTCCGCCGGCGCGGTAGACCGGATTGCCGCTGCGCAACGAGTCAAGCGTGCCGACGCCGAAGAAGGCATTGTTATACGCCCCGTTGGCGACGCTCAGGCCGGCCGTGAGCGACACCCGGTGGTGGGCGCCGAGCTGCATCGCGAGGCGCTGCACGCCCAGGTCCAGGCGCGCGCCGTCGCGCCCGTTGCCGGCGCCGTAGAGCAGGCTGCTGGTAAGACGCCAATCGGGCGTCAGGTAGTAGTTCAGGAAGGCCCCGCCCAGCAGGCGGGTGGAGATGGGTTCCATGCCGACGAGCCTGTTCCCGCCCTGTTGCACCTGCGGCAGGGCCACCATGGAATAGCGTGCGCTGCTGACGCCGTCGATCCCGCCGCCGGCGCCGTCCTCGTCGCGGCGGCGCTGCAGCTGGACCAGGGGCCCGTATTCGAAGCGCGGATCGCGGCCCAGGTGCATGCCGGCGCTCATGCCGGAGACGAAGACGCCATTGCTCCATTGCACCTGCAGCACCGGCAGGGCCTTGCGCTCGCTGTGCCGCGCCCCTTCGTAGCGCGGGGCCGAGACCACGCCGAGCCCGACATACATGTCGCGGCTGCCATCCGGCATCGGATTCGTGGCCGGCGTCTGGGCGGAAGCGCCGCTCGATACGACAGCAAGCGCCAGGGCGAGAAGCTTGTTCATGGTGGGGGCAAAGGATGGACCTGCCTGTATTTTACGTTGAGGCAAGCCTTATCCGATATATCCTTACAGCATGGTTCTCGACAATCGGCAGCGCCATGGCCATGACCATGCGCCGCCACCCCGGGCTGAAGTAGGATGGCCACGCGCCCGATGGCGGCGACCGGAATAAAAAAACCCACCGACACCCGCGTATCGAGTGGGCAAACGGAAAACCTGAATCCTGCGTATCTTATCTGCCGGGCAATTTCCAATCTCCCCAGAGATGTCGGCCATTTGTCGTGAATTTGTAATAACCGGGAAGTTCTTTGCTCCTATACAATGGCGTTAGGAGAAAAACAATGTATCGAAGGTGGTTGGGTAACTGTCAGTGTCGCGGGGAAGCCAGGTGAACCGTATCTTCTTCCGCTTTTTCGTGCTGGTGATGCTGTCGATCACGGCTGCAACCTTCGTCATTTACTTTGCCATGAGCCGGCTGTTCGGCGATCCGCTCGACGACATCGCGCGGCGCCAGGCGGCGGCCCAGATCTTCCTGATCGAGCAATACGTCGACGAAGCGCCCACCGACGAATGGCTGGTGCGCCTGAACCGGGTGCGCGAAGTCTCCGACACCCGCTTCGACCTGGTCACCCTGCAGGCTGCACGCGCCGCCCTGCCCGGCGCCAGCCTGGCCGCCCTCGAACGCGGCGACGTCGTGCTCGACGTCGACAACAAGGCCTTCTATCGCCGGGTCGACCTTACCGGCGAGGGCTACATCGGCAGCGACGAGGAAGTCATCCACGCCCGCGACCTGCCGATCGACATCAACCTCGCCCTCAAGATGGAAGCGGTGCGCTACGTGATCGTCGCGCTGGCGCTGCTGCTGCCGATCGCGCTGTGGTCGCGTTCGCACTGGCAGGGCCTGCAGCGGCTGTCGCGCGTGGCCGACGAGTTCGGCGCCGGCCGGCTGTCGGCCCGTGCGCGCATGCCTCGCTCGGCCAGCATCTATCCGCTGGCCGAACGCATCGACCACATGGCTGACCGCATCGAGGAATTGCTGGTGGCGCAGAAGAACCTGCTGCATTCGGTGTCGCACGAACTGCGCACGCCGATCGCCCGCCTCGAGTTCGCGCTCGAACTGCTGGACGCGAAGGCCGACAACCCCGCCCTGCGTCCGCGCATCGCGGCGATGGAACGCGACCTGCGCGAACTGAACGAACTGGTGGGCGAACTGCTGGGCATGGCGCGCCTGGACAGCGAGCCGGCGCTGCAGGGCGACACCGTGGACCTGGCGGCGCTGCTGCACACGACCGTGGCCGCCCTGCCTCCCGGCGCGCAGGCGCTCGCCGTCGAGGCGGCCGAGGGCCTGGGCACGCTCGAGGCCGATCCGCGCCTGCTGGGACGGGCGCTGTCGAACCTGTTGAGGAATGCGCAGAAGTACGCGGCGGCATCGATCCGCCTGTCGGCCTGGCGCGACGGCAGGCAAGTCCTCATCGCCGTCGAGGACGACGGGCCGGGCATCCCGGAGCACGAGCGCGAGCACATCTTCGAGCCCTTCTACCGGCTCGACCGCAGCCGCGACCGCGCCACTGGCGGCTTCGGCCTGGGCCTGTCGATCGCGCACAAGGCCGTGCTGCTGCACGGGGGGACGTTAATGGTCGAACAGTCGGCGCTGGGCGGGGCGCGCTTCGTGATTGCGCTACCGACCTGATGCGAAACTGGATAAAAATTACTCCGGAATCGTAGGGTGGGCGGCTCTACCCTGCTGGGTGCAATCCCGCTGCGGTAACGCCGCCCACGCGTTCAACCCAGGGTAGAACAGTGGCGGCCGCGAGCGGAGCCGGAAGGAAGCCACAGAAAAGAACAAGGCCGCGGCAGATCGCCAGCCGCCTGAACGCGTGGGCGGCGCACACGCTGCGGTTGTGCAAGGACTCGGGTGGAGCCGTCCACCCTACGTCGCGCGCACATGCTGTGCATCCCGACGCCGTCGCGGGGCGCGTCGACGTCGAGGCTTACTTGCGCTCTGGCTTGACGTGCGTAAAGCCGTACCACAGGTGTTCCCACCAGTGGTCGCGCGATTTGACGGTGTAGAGGCAGGCCTTGTCGACGCCGCTCTTGAACACCGGGTCCGGACATTGATTGGTGATCAGCGCGTAACGCTGGTTTTCCGCATTGACAAGCGCAATGCAAAGCCAGATCACGAGACCGGCCAGAATGACAACGAGAGACCAGGCAATGTGGTTTACATTGCTGGTCTCGAACAGGTCCTCTTCCCGCGGGCGCGAGCCCTCGTACATCTCGAGGACCTTGCGTTCCGTATCGCTCATTTCGACTTGGCTGCCTTTGCAACAAGCGCGTCCATGACCTGGAAGCTCGCCTGCAGGATCTGGTTACGGTCGTTGATCTTCAGCTTCTCCGCCACCTGGCCCGGCGAGGTCTGGTACTTGCCGTCGATGATGATCGTCGGCGTGCCGCTCACCTGGTAGGCATTGGTGACCTGCGGCAGGCGGCGCAGCTTGGTCATGACGCTGAACGAGTTCCAGGTTTCCAGGAACTTGGCGCGATCGATGCCGTTCTTCGAAACCCAGTCGATGATCTGCTCGTCCTTCATCAGGCGCACACGCTGCACGTGGACCGCATGGAAGATCTTCGCGTGCATCTCATTGAGCTTGCCCATCGCCTCGAGCGTCAGGTACAGGTGCGCTTCCGGATCGTTCGGTCCCTGGAAAGGCAGGTGCACGCGGCGCAGGACGATGTTGTCACCCTGCTTTTTGACCCATTCGTTCAAGCCGGGTTCCAGCGAGAAGCAGGCCGGGCAGTGGTAGGCGAAGAATTCGATGACTTCGACTTTCTTGCCGGTGGTCTGGACCGGTTGCGGCGCCGCGAGCGTCACGTACTCGACACCGTTCTGCGGATTGGTGGGCGAAGCGAAAGCGGTGCTGGCGACCAGGCTGGCGGCGATCAGGGCTAAACGCAGGGAGCGGCGCATAAATATCCTTCTTGTTGGAGTTGAAGAAAACGACCGCGAGATTACCACTTTTTTGCCTCCCCCTCCGGGAAAGCGGCGGTTTTTTGCATTTGCTTACCGCTGTAACGCGCCCTGTAACGACACTCAGCGACGCCGGCCGCGCGCCTCTTCCAGCCGCTGGCACAGCGCGGCCGCCCCATCGGCGATGCGCGGGCCGGGCCGGGTGAGCAGTTCCTCGTCCAGCGTGAACAGGTTGTTGCGGCGCACCGCCGTCATGCCGCGGTAGGGCTGCCAGATCGACAGGCCGCGGTCCTGGGGCGTGTACAGCTTGCCGCCGACGATGGCTTCCGGGTCCTGCTGGACCACGGCCTCGACGCTGACCTGGGGCGCGATGGTCTTCAGGCCGGCAAAGATATTCGTCCCGCCGCACAGCCGAATCGCATCGCTGGCGATCTGCTCGCCGTTGAGGGTGTAAAGCGGGCTGTCCCAGGCCTGGTAGAACACCGATACCTGCGGCCGCTTGCTGTAGCGCGTTTGCAGCGCGGCCAGTTTCGCCCGGTACTGCGCGGCGGCGGCCTGCGCGGTCTGCTCCGTGCCGAGCAGCTGGCCGAAGCGCAGCAGGCTGGTCGCCACTTCGTCGAGCTTGCGCGGCTCGCTGTGGAAGACCGGAATCCCCAGGCCTTGCAGCTGGGCGATCTGGCGCGCCGTGTTCCCGCTCTGCCAGACGATCAGCAGGTCCGGCTTCATCGCGATGACGCGCTCGAGGTCGATCTGGCTGTTCGAGCCGATCAGCGGGATGCTGCGCGCGGCCGCCGGGTAGTCGCTGTAGTTCATGGCGCCGACGATGCGCGCGCCGCCGCCGGCCGCGAACAGGAGTTCGGTCACGTGCGGCGCCATCGAGATCACGCGTTGGGCCGGGCGCGCCAGCGTGACGCGGCGGCCGGCGTCGTCGACCACGGTGATCGCCGCGCGTGCAACGCAGCCAGAGAACAGCAAAAGGACGAGAAGAAGCGCTCTCATGGGGCTCTCCGGAAAGGAACGAGGGTCGCGCCATGACTGGGCGCGTCGGGCAGGAAGACGATACGGTTGCCGTGGGCGATGGCCGCGATCGGATGCCCCAGGCAGGCGCTGAGCAGCTCGGGGCGCATCACGTCCATGGTCGGGCCCGCGTGCCAGCTGCCGTCGCCATTGAGCAGCAGCGCATGGGTGGCGCCGCTCCAGGCCAGGTTCAGGTCGTGGCCGACGCTCACCACCGTCCTGCCCTCCTCGCGGCACAGGCGCGCCATCAGCTCGGTCACCGCGACCTGGTGCGCCAGGTCGAGGGCATTCGCCGGCTCGTCCAGCAGCAGGAGGGGCGTGTCCTGGGCCAGCAGCGCGGCGATCGCCACCCGCTGGCGCTCGCC
>DEKZ01000342.1 GCA_002354135.1 Massilia sp. UBA2709
ACCGTCAACTACACCGGCTGGTTCTACAAGCCGATGGCGCGCAACGGGCGCGGCCGCAAGTTCGATTCCTCGCTCGACGCCGGCCGCACGCCGCTCGACTTCCAGCTTGGCGCGGGCCAGGTCATCAAGGGCTGGGAGCAGGGCGTGGCCGGCATGAAGGTGGGCGGCAAGCGCACCCTGATCATCCCGAGCCACCTGGCCTACGGCAAGCGCGGCGCGCCGGGCGGCTCGATTCCGCCGGATACGGACCTGATCTTCGATGTGGAACTGCTCGGCGTAAAATAACGTCAACGATTGTCAACTGATGCGGAGGGATGGAATGCGAGTCGCAAACGATGTCACTGAGCTGATCGGCAATACACCACTGGTCAGGATCCGCAGGCTGGGCAAGGGCACCGGCCAGGGCGCCGAGATCCTCGCCAAGCTCGAGTTCCACAACCCCGCGCACAGCGTCAAGGACCGCATCGGCCTGGCGATGATCGAGGCGGCCGAGAAGGCCGGCAAGATCGGCCCCGACACCGTCATCGTCGAGCCGACCAGCGGCAACACCGGCATCGCGCTGGCCATGGTCTGCGCGGCGCGCGGCTACCGCTGCAAGCTGGTGATGCCTGAAACCATGAGCAACGAGCGCCGCATGCTGCTGCGCGCCTACGGCGCCGAGCTGGTGCTGACGCCGGGCGCCGAGGGCATGCTGGGCGCGATCCGCCGCGCCGAGGAAATCGTCGCCAGCGACCCGCGCGCCTTCATGCCCCAGCAGTTCAACAATCCGGCCAACCCGGAAGTGCACCGCCGCACCACGGCCGAGGAAATCTGGCGCGACACCGACGGCAAGGTCGACATCCTGGTCGCCGGCATCGGCACCGGCGGCACCATCACCGGTGTCGGCGAAGTGCTGAAGGAACGCAAGCCCGGTTTCCAGGCCATCGCGGTCGAACCGGAAGCCTCGCCCATGCTGTCGAAAGGCACCAAGGGGCCGCACCCGATCCAGGGCATCGGTGCCGGCTTCGTACCGCAGGTGCTGAACACCGACATCTACGACGAAGTGATCGCCGTGCGCAACGAGGACGCCTTCGAGACTGCCCGCGCCGCCGCGCGCGAGGAGGGCCTGCTGGTCGGCATCTCGTCCGGTGCCGCGCTGTGGGCCGCGATGCAGGTCGCCCAGCGGCCCGAGAATACGGGCAAGACGATCGTCGTCATCATCCCGTCGTTCGGCGAGCGCTACCTGAGTACGGCGCTGTTCGCCAACCTGGCTGGCTGACCGGGGACCATGTTGTCATGCGGGCGGTACACGTATCGCCCGAAAACCTGCGTACGGACGCGAATCCGTAACGTCGACCGTAGGGTGGTGGGCACGCCGTGCCCACGCGTTACGTGCGTCTCCGCAGTCCCCGGCGGGAACATATCGCCCGCATCATGTCCGGAGAACGACAAACCCGGTATCACGTCACACTCCGCTCATTGTTGGCGAGCGCAATGGCACGGTCAGCAGTGCAGGCAAGCGTCCGTAACGCGTGGGCACAGGGTGCCCACCCTACGGGTTGATGGCTTGGGCCTGGTGAGCCGGCATCACGCCCCGTGCGCCGCCAGCGCGCAATTGTGCGCGGTGGTTCCTTCCTCCACCTGCAGCGTGCAATGGTGGATCCCGTGTTTCTCGCGCAGCTCGGCCACGATGGCGTCGATCGCGCCGTCGCCCGGATACCCGCCCGGCATGACCAGGTGGGCGGTGAGGGCGGTCTCGGTGGTGCTCATGGCCCAGATGTGCAGGTCGTGCACTTCGGCCACACCCGGACACGCGGCCAGGAAGCGCTGGATCTCCTCGGCGTCGATGCTGTCCGGCACCGCCGCCATCGCCATCTGCAGCGACTCGCGCAGCAGCGACCAGGTGCCCCACACGATCACCAGCACGATCACCAGGCTGACCGCCGGGTCGAGCCAGGTCCAGCCGGTGCCCATGATGACCAGGCCCGACACCACCACGCCCAGCGAGATCGCCGCGTCCGCCGCCATGTGCAGGTAGGCGCCGCGGATGTTCAGGTCGCCCTTGCTGCCGGCCATGAACAGCCAGGCCGAGAAGCCGTTGACCGCCACCCCGATCGCCGCCACCACCGATACCGTGACCGCTTCCACCGGATGCGGCGTGGCGATGCGCTGCACGGCTTCCAGGCCGATCGCTCCGCAGGCCAGCAGCAGCAGCAGGGCGTTGGCCAGCGCCGCCAGGATCGAGGAGCTGCGCAGCCCGTAGGTGTAGCGCGCGCTCGGCGCCCGCTTGGCCAGCAGGGCCGCGCCCCAGGCCAGCACCAGGCCCAGCACGTCGGACAGGTTGTGGCCGGCGTCGGCCATCAGCGCGGTGGAACCGGCCAGGAAGCCGTAGATGAATTCGATCGCGACAAAGACCGTGTTCAGGCCGATCGCCAGCGCAAAGGCGCGGCCGTGCCCAGGCGCCGGCGCGTGGTGGTGATGGTGGCCGTGCCCATGTCCGTGATGATGGTCGTGATCGTGGCGATGGTCGTGCTCGTGGTCGTGGCTCATGGGTCGCTTCCGTTGGCGGGTTCGGCGATGTGCTCGAACATGTTGGAAAGGAGGGTGCTGATGTGGGCGTCGGCGGCTGCATAGAAGACCTGCTTGCCCTGGCGCTCGGCCTTGACGATGCGCGCCGCGCGCAACAGGCGCAGGTGGTGGCTGACCAGCGAACTGGACAGGTTCAGGGCCGTGGCGATGTCGCCCACTGCGGTCGGCTGCGCGAGGCAGGCCAGCACGATCCGGAGGCGGGTCGGGTCGCCCAGCAGGTGGAACAGGTCCGCCACCTGCTCGACGGCGTGATCGGGAGCGTCGTGTGTAGTCATCATTAACATGTGAATAGATGTTCACATGTTAGATGAAAAACAAGGGGCCGGCAAGCATGACGGGATTGCGCGCAAGTGGAAGCTGGGGCCGGACAATGCGGTCTTGGCGCGCCGGATTGATTCCGCGTGCTTCAAGTCCCGCATTCATTGCCCGTTCATGCCAATCGGGAGGGATCCAGTATTGCGGATTCGCGCAGCATTTCGTCGAGCTTCTTCAGCTCACCGGTCAGGGATGGCCTGGCGCAAACGCGCTCCACCGTGTCGCGTGCCGCCTTGACCAGGGCCAGGCCCGGCCTGCGCAGCACGATACGGCGATCCTTCACGTCGGTGTGGTAGGCAACCAGGCCGATCTTTTCAAGCGGCCGCACACGCCGCAAAAGGGCCGAGCGCGAGGCGCCGACTGCTGCGGCAACGCGCTCGATTCCGGCCGTGTCGTCCTCCGTGTCTGCGAGCGTATGCAACAAGACGAAATCGTCCAGATCGATGCCGTGGAAGGTCCCCAATTCTTCGTCGAGTTGCAAGCGGAACCTGGCATGGGCAAGGTGAAACGCCAGGCACAGCCGGGTGTGGGAATGGCTCACCTTGGCCTCCCGGTCCATGCGTAATCGTTTTCACCTTCACATGGGATTTCCTGGCGCCATAACGCAAGGAGCTCCTCCAGCTCACGTGCCACATCCAGCGTGGAATCCACTTCGGGCTCGACCATGCCGAGTATGTCGAAGGCGAAGCTGGCTTCTCCGTGACGAGACCAATCCTGGCTCAGAAGCCGGTTGCGATGGCCGCCCTGGCGAAGTTCAAAGCGATGGCGGTTCAGCGCCCCCTGGACGTCGTTGCTGCTGGCCACAAGCACGCGGCCCGTGACGAGATTTCTGATTGCGTAGACCCCAGCGCGAGACGTCTTCGCCAGGTATTGCTGCTTCAGCGTGCGTTTGTCGATCATGTTTTATTCCGCTCCATTCCAGTCCACCTCATTGCGCAGCCCCTTGGCCTGCATGTAGACCAATTTACACCCGGGTAAAATCTAAGTCAATAATACCCGGGTAAAATTATGTGACATTCAAAGAGGTGGCATGGGCGTAGCAAGCCATGGCTGCATGCCGCTACAACGGGGGAATGAAGAGGTAGGCAAAAGGGGACGCCGACGTCTCGGGCGTCCCGCTTCGTTGACGCAGATTACTGCGGATGAAATTCCTCGGCCGAGGCAAACAAATCCCAGGCCGCGATGAACAGCGCCGCGATCACCGGCCCGATGACGAAGCCGTTCAGGCCGAACAAGGCCATGCCGCCCAGGGTCGACAGCAGCACCAGGTAGTCCGGCATCTTGGTGTCCTTGCCGACCAGGATCGGGCGCAGGATGTTGTCGACCAGTCCGATGACGAGCACGCCGAAGGCGATCAGGACCACGCCCTGCCAGATTGCGCCCGTCACCAGGAAGTAGATCGCGACCGGCGCCCAGACGATGGCGGCGCCGACTGCCGGCAGCAGCGACAGGAAGGCCATCACCACGCCCCACAGCAGGGCGGCCTGGACGCCGAGGAACCAGAAGATCAGCCCGCCCAGCGTGCCCTGGGCGATCGCCACCAGCACGTTGCCCTTGACGGTGGCGCGGATCACGGTGATGAAATTATCGAACAGGCGCTGCTTGTACATGCGGCTGAGCGGCACCGCGCGCTTGATCCGGTTGGCCAGGGCCTGGCCGTCGCGCAGCAGGAAGAACAGCAGGTACAGCATGATGGTCAGGCTGACCAGGAAATCGAAGGTATTGCGCCCCACGTTGATGGCGTGGCGCGCGAAGAACTGGCTGACCTGGGCGGCGCCGTCGGCCAGTTTCTGCTGGAGCGAATCGAGGTCGGTCAACTGGAAACGTTCCAGCAGTCCGACCAGCCAGTCCGGCAGCACGTGGATCACCTGCTGGAAGTAGGCGCCGAAATTGATCTGCCCCGATCCGATGTTCGCATAGATGCCAACCGCCTGCTGGATCAGCGAGGCGGTGATCAGCGACAGCGGCAGGATCACCATCACGACGATCGACAGCAGCGTCAGCAGGGCGGCGGCGGTGGGACGCTGCCCCGTTGCGCGCAGCAGGCGCCGGTACAGCGGCGCGAACAGGATGGCCAGCACCATGCCCCAGAATACCGCGCCCGAATAGGGCAGCAGGATCCAGCCGAATCCGATGCTGACGACGGTGAGGAGGAGAAGGAAGAATTTCTGCTGAATCGTGAATTGGTTCATGGGCCGTGAATGGGAAGTCAGTCGGCCCATGATAGACGATTCGACATCTTGTCGTCCGGGAAATGCGTGTGCCCGCCGGGACCGGTTCCTAGGGCCGCGCTTGCCCTTCTCGCAGTTGCCCCTCGCTGTCGCGTACCTCGATCGGTCCCAGCTTGAGCTTTTCCAGCTGCGGCAGGATGCGCTTGCGGTCGCCGACGGCGACCACGATCAGGCGCTGCGGGTCGAGGTAGCGGCGCGCCGCTTCCTGGACCTGCTCGGCGGTGACCGTCGCCAGCTTCGCCGGCAGCTGGCGGTAGTAGTCGAGCGGCAGGTCGAAGACGAAGGATTCGGCCAGGCTGGCGCCGATGTCGGCGTTGGTGGCGAAGCCGTTCGGCAGCGACAGCAGTTCGGCGTTGCGCGCGTCAAGCAGTTCGGCCGGGCGCAGCGGCTTGTCGACCATCGCCTGGGCTTCGCGCAGCAGCTCGGCGACCGAGGCGCCGGTCACGTCGGCGCGCACGCTGCCGGCGATGCTGAAGGGGCCGGGCGTGCGGTTGTAGCGAAAGCCCGAGAACACGCCGTAACTGTAGCCCTTGTCCTCGCGCAGGTTCTGGTTGATGCGGCTGGTGAACAGGCCGCCGAAGGCCGCGTTCATGACTTCCAGCGCCGGGTACTGCGGGGTCTTGCGCTCGGCGCCGAGCGTCACCAGGCGCAGCGCGGTCTGCGGCGCGCCGGGCTTGTCGACCACTACGATGCGCGCGCGGGTCGGCGCCGG
>DEKZ01000003.1 GCA_002354135.1 Massilia sp. UBA2709
CCTGGTCGAGCGCGTGCGCGCGCTGGCCCTGCCCGAGGGCGCGGGCTTTGCCTGGGGCGCGGGGGAAGCCGGGGCGATGCGCCGGCTTCGCGCCGTGCTGGCCGAGGAAAAAGGCATCGCCAAGGACGCAATGCGCGTGTCGGCCTACTGGAAACAGGGCGTGGCGGACCACCACGAGAACCTCGAATAAAACCCCCGGCGCGCGACGCCGGACGGCTTCAACGCTTCCTGGGATGCAGGGCTTGGCGGGCGCGCTTTCTTTCCTCGGCCTTGGCGAAGCGCCGCTTCTGGTCTTCCGTCTCCGGCGCCAGCGGCGGCACCGGTTGCGGCTTGCGCTGCTCGTCCACCGCCACCATCGTGAAGTAGCAGCTGTTCGCATGGCGCACCGTGCGCTGCTGGATGTTCTCGGTCACGACCCGGATGCCGACCTCCATCGAGCTCGTCCCCGTGTAGTTGACCGAGGCCAGGAAGGTCACCAGCTCGCCCACGTGGATGGGCTCCAGGAACATCACCTGGTCCACCGACAGCGTCACCACATAGGAACCCGAGTAGCGGCTGGCGCAGGCGTAGGCCACGCTGTCGAGGAACTTCAGGATGGTGCCGCCGTGGACGTTGCCCGAAAAGTTGGCCATGTCCGGGGTCATGAGTACCGTCATGCTCAGTTCGTGGATGGGTCTGCCGTGTTGGTCGTTCATGATCCGCTGTGCTGCTCGAAGTGAAAAACCCATTGTAGCGCCAATCGGGATTACTTTCCGCCGTGCAAAAACTCCTGCTCGTATGCGTAGCCGCCTTCGACCGCCGGCTTGCCGTCGCGGACCAGCGTAAACGTCGACGCGCCGGGCGCATGCAGCAGGCCTGGCGCGCTCCCGAGCGGTACCGCCGCCCTGAACCTGGCCGGCACTGCGGTCACCCGCTGTCCCGAGGCCGCCTCCAGCAGCGCCAGCCCGGCGCGCGGTCGGGGTGGCGCTGCTTCAACGCTGGTCTGCCGGCTGCGGAACACAGGCTTCGCCTCTGGCGCGCGGGAGCCCGATGACCAGCAGCCGGCGCCGGCCGGCGGCGGCCGAAAAATACGAAGCGCACAACAAATCACCCGAATTGACCGATAATGTCGGTTTTGCGGGCGCCCCCCGCCCATTCCGCCGTTTCTGGAGACTGTATGAACAATGAAGGCCCATCGACGCTGTCGATCGAAAAATCCTTGATCCCCATGCCACCCGCGGAGCGCTCGGCGCTGCTGCAGAACCCCGGCTTCGGCCGCGCGTTCAGCGACCACATGGTGACGATCCGCTACACTGAAGGCCGCGGCTGGCATGACGGCAAGGTCGAGGCGCGCGCCAACCTGCCGCTCGATCCGTCGACCATGGTGCTGCACTATGCACAGGAAATCTTCGAGGGCCTGAAAGCCTATCGCCTGCCGCAGGGCGGCGCCGCGCTGTTCCGCCCGGACGCCAACGCCCGCCGCTTCCGCAATTCGGCCGTGCGCCTGGCGATGGCGCCGCTGCCGGAAGAACTGTTCCTGGAGTCGGTGCGCGCACTGGTCTCGGAGGACCGCGACTGGATCCCGGAGGCCGAAGGCTCGGCGCTCTACCTGCGCCCCTTCATGGTCGCCACCGAAGCGGCGCTGGGCGTCAAGCCGGCCAGCGAATACCTGTACTGCGTGATCGCGTCGCCTGTCGGCGCCTACTTCAAGGGCGGCGCGGCCGGCGTGACGCTGTGGGTGTCGGAGAACTACATCCGCGCCGCGCCCGGCGGCACCGGTGAAGCCAAGTGCGGCGGCAACTACGCCGCCAGCCTGGCCGCGCAGGCCGAGGCGATCCGCCAGGGCTGCGACCAGGTCGTGTTCCTGGACGCCGTCGAGCGCAAGTATGTCGAGGAACTGGGCGGCATGAACGTGTTCTTCGTGTTCGAGGACGGCTCGATCCAGACCCCGCCGCTGGGCGGCACCATCCTGCCGGGCATCACCCGCGATTCGCTGATCGTGCTGGCGCGCGACCTGGGCCTGACCGTGCGCGAAGAGCCGTACTCGATCGACCAGTGGCGTGCAGACGCCGCCAGCGGCCGCCTGACCGAAGCCTTCGCCTGCGGCACCGCCGCCGTCGTCACCCCGATCGGCAAGGTCAAGGGCAGCAGCTTCGAAGCCACCATCGGCAACGGCGGCGCCGGCCCGGTGACCACGAAGCTGAAGGCCGCCCTGCTCGACATCCAGAACGGCCGCGCGGAAGACCGCCACGGCTGGCTGCAGCGCGTGTTCTAAACCGAGCACCGCGGCGCGGTCCCTCCGCGCCCACCCTGCGCAGCGGCAGTCCTGCCGCTGCCGCCCTGCCGGGGCAGCCTCCCATGCGCGGCGCTCCGGCAACACTCCCCCTCCCCCAACGCTTGCAAAGTTTGCAATTAGAAAGTTGCATCCTTACAATGATGCCCACGGAACGCGCATGCCCGCGCAGTGCCGCCACCACAACAAACACCTAGAAGAACACATGAACAAGATCGCACTCGGCATGACGCTCGTCCTCGCCTCCCTGGCTGGGGCACAGGCGCAAACCAGCCAGACCGTCGTGACGCCCGTCACCTACCAGCCGGTGGCGGCCAAGCCCCTGCGCTTCATCCTCGGCGCGGGCCTGACCGCGGGCGGCGACAAGATCGCCACCGCCTACTACGACGACGGCGACGAGATCGATCTGCGCGCCGGCGAGATGTTTGCCCTGCAGGCGGGCATCGACTATCGCCTCGGCCCGGAATTCTCGATGAAGGCGACGGTGGGCTACCACGTCGACGACGCCAGCGCGCGTAACGGCGAGATGCGCTTCCAGCGCGTGCCTTTCGAACTGCTGGGCTACTACCACGTCAACGACAAGGTGCGCGTCGGCGGGGGCCTGCGCTACGTGACCGGCACCGAGTTCCGCAGCAGCGGCGCCGGCGACATCGGCGACTACGAATTCAAGGACAGCACGGGCGCCGTCGTCGAGCTGGAGTACATGGCAACGCCCTCGATCGGCGTCTCGCTGCGCTACGTGAACGACAAGTTCGAGGAAAAGCGCTACGGCGACAAGATCAAGGGCGACCACGTCGGCGCCTTCGCCAACTTCTATTTCTGACCCTGGCCGCGCTCCGCCCATGCTGAAACTGAGCCTCGACGCCCTGCTCACCGTCGACACCATCGCGCGCCGCGGCTCCTTCGCGGCCGCCGCCAAGGAGCTGTTCCGGGTGCCGTCGACGATTTCCTACACGGTCGCCAAGCTCGAGGAGGACCTGGGCGTGCAGCTGTTCGAACGTTTCGGGCCGCGCGTGACGCTCACACAGGCCGGCGAGGAACTGCTGAAGGAAGGGCGCTACCTGCTGAAAGCCGCGGGCGACCTGGAGCGGCGCGTGCGCCGCGTCGCCTCCGGCTGGGAAACCGAATTCACGATCGCGATCGACTCGATGCTGGCGCCCTGCGGCCTGATCGACGACATCCAGGCTTTCTGCCAGGTGGCGGACCAAACCCGCCTGCGCCTGTTGAAGGAAGAGCTCTCGGGCACCTGGGAAGCCCTGCTCGAACGCCGCGCCGACCTGCTGGTGGGCGCGGCGGGCGCCGGCCCTTCCGGCGGCGGCTACAGCGCGCTGCCGGTGGCGACGGTTTCCTTCGTCTTCGTGGTCGCGCCCGGACATCCGCTGGCCGCGATCGACCGGCCGCTGTCCAAGGCCGACCTGGCGGCTTACCGGGCGGTGTCGGTGTCGGACTCGGCGCGCCAGCTGCAGGCGCGCACGGTGGGCCTGCTGTTCGGCCAGGACACCATGGCCGTGCCCGACATGCAGACCAAGTACGACTTCCAGCGCGCCGGTCTGGGCTTCGGCTTCCTGCCCGAAGCCTGGGTGCGCGAGGATGTCGCCCAGGGCCGCTTCATCGTCAAGACGGTCGAGGAACCGAAGCCCGACGAAACGCTGTACCTGGCCTGGCGTACGGGCGAGGAAGGGGCGGCGCTGGCGTGGTGGAAGGAGAGGTTGCGCGGGTCGGATACGGTCGCGCGGATGCTGGCGCGGGATTGACGGGCCATCGCTTTCAAAATCGCGTGATACCCCGTAGGGTGGGCGCCCCGNNGCGTAAACGATGAGCAGACGCTGCGCTTCATGAACGCCAACACGACGCAGGCGTCACGCGTGGGCACGGGGCGCCCACCCTACGTGGATGTCCCCGACCGAATCAGTGCGGCAGGTCGAACAGCAGCACTTCGGCGTTGTCGGCGCCGTTCAGGACGATCGCGGCTTCGTCGTCGACCCGCACGGCGTCGCCGGCTTTCAGCGCGATGCCGTTCACGTTCAGCTGGCCGCGCGCCACGTGCAGGTAGCCGATGCGCTTGGCGCCGAGCGGGAAGCTGACTTCGTCGCCGCCGTTCAGGATGCCGGCATACAGCGAGGCGTCCTGGCGGATCGAGACCGAACCTTCACGGCCGTCGTTCGAGGCGACCAGGCGCAGGCGGCCCAGTTTCGATTCGCGGTCGAAGTGCTTCTCCTCGTAGCCGGCCGGGGCGCCGACCTGGTTGGGCTGGATCCAGATCTGCAGGAAGTGGACCGGCTCGGTCGGCGAGTGGTTGTACTCGCTGTGCACCACGCCCTTGCCCGCGCTCATGCGCTGCACGTCGCCGTAGCGCAGCACCGAGCCGTTGCCCATGCTGTCCTTGTGCTCGAGGGCGCCGTCCAGCACGTAGGAGATGATCTCCATGTCGCGGTGGCCGTGCGGATCGAAGCCGCCGCCGCCGGCGACACGGTCCTCGTTGATCACGCGCAGCGGGCCCACGCCCATGTGCGCCGGGTCGTGGTAGTGGCCGAAGGAGAAGGTGTGCTTCGAGTCCAGCCAGCCAAAGTTGGCAACGCCGCGTTCTTCGCTTTTACGTACTTTCAACATGATGCGCTCCTTTGTTAGCGGCCGTTCGAACCATTCGAACATCTGCGTCAATCGGGCTGATGCCATCCGGTTGCGCTGGGACCGTGTTGTCGATGAAGTGCATTATGCAGCCCCGCGGCGGGAACAGAAAGCGAGTAGTTTGCCGCTCTATCGTCGAAAAAATCGAATGACCGGCCCCGCTCAGGTTTCCGGATCGATCCGCGCCTGCATCGCCTCGCCGATCGCATAGAAATGCCCGCCTGCGATGTGGTGGATGCTGCGCCATCCGGGATCGGCCGCCTCGAAGTTCCAGTGGCCGTCCCGGAACACCCGCTCGTCGGCCCAGGCTGCCGTCACTTCGCCGATGAAGAGGTCGTAGGCCTGCTGGTTGTGCGGCTCCGGCACCAGGCGGCAGACCAGCCAGGCCGAGCAGCCGACAACGAAGGGCATGCCGCTGTCGCCGAGCCGGAACAGCGCGACGCCGGACACATCCAGCTTGTCCGGCTCGCTCGCGCGGCTGCGCGTGCCGACCTCGTGGGTCAGCTGCAGCAGCCGCACGGTCGGCACCTGGATCACGAACTCGCCGCTCGCTTCGATGAGTTCGCGCGTGCGCGTGCTCTTGTCGAGCACCACGGTGAGCTTCGGCGGCGCGAAGTCGAGGGCGCAGGCCCAGGCCGCGGCCATGACGTTGTCGATGCCGTCGTGGCGGGCCGACACCAGGACCGTCGGGCCGTGATTCAACAGGCGGTAGGCTTTCTCGAGTGGTACTGCTTGGATGTGCTGGTTCATGCTGGACTCCAGGTGGTCGCGCGCGGCGCCGGGCCGGAAACGAGGGCTCCCGCTCGGTTCGCCCCGCGATCGGATAAGATGCATTGTAAGACAGGCCGATCCAGCGCCTGGCGCCAGGAGAATCCATGAACCAGGCTTCGGCCCCCGCTCCCGATATTGCACCCGGCATGGTGAGGCTGCTGGCCGTTTCCGCCGGCCTCATCGTCGCCAGCCTCTATTATTCCCAGACCCTGGTCGGTCCGATCGCGGCCGCCACCGGCCTGTCGGAGGGCGCGGCCGGCCTGATCGTCACCCTCACCCAGATCGGCTACGCGCTCGGCCTGTTCTTCATCGTCCCGCTCGGCGACCTGGTGGAGAACCGGCGCCTGGTGTTCGTCCTGCTGCTGGGGACCGCGCTGGCCCTGGCGGCGGCCGCCTTCAGCGATCGCGCCTGGCTCTTCCTCGCCAGCTCGCTCGGCATTGGCCTCGGTTCGGTGGCGGCCCAGGTGCTGGTGCCCTTCGCGGCCCACCTGTCGCGCGAGGAAACGCGCGGCCACACCGTCGGCCGGGTGGTCAGCGGCCTGCTGCTGGGGATCATGCTGGCGCGCCCGGCGGCCAGCCTGGTGGCCGACCACGCCGGCTGGCACAGCGTGTTCGGCGCCGCCGCACTGATCGTGCTGCTGCTCGCTTTCGTGCTGCGCAGCCGGCTCCCTCAGCGCCGGCCAAGCTCTCCCCTCTCGTACTGGTCGCTGATCGCGTCCTTGCGCCACCTATTCGCCACCACGCCGGCGCTGCGCCGGCGCGCCGCCTACCAGGCCGCCATGTTCGGCTGCTTCAGCCTGTTCTGGACCGTGACGCCGATGATGCTGGCCGGGCCCGCCTTTCACCTGTCGCAGACCGGCATCGCGGTCTTCGCCCTGGTCGGCATGGCCGGCGCCGTGGCGTCCCCGTTCGCGGGCAAGCTGGCCGACCGCGGACTGACCCTGCCGGCCACCGCCTGCGCCCTGCTGCTGGCGATCGGCGGCTTCGCCCTTCCGCTGTTTGCGCCGGCCTCGCGCGACCTGGCGCTGGCCTTGCTGGTGCTCGCCGCGATCGTCATCGACATGGGCGTGGCCGCCAACATGGTCCTGGGCCAGCGCACCATCTTCGCCCTCGCCGCGGAAGTGCGCGGCCGCCTGAACGGCATCTATTTCTCCCTGTTCTTCGTGGGCGGGGCGCTTGGCTCGGCGGCGGGAAGCTGGGTGTATGCGCAGTACGGCTGGCATGCGACCCTGCTGCTGGGCATGGCCCTGCCGGGCGCCGCGCTGCTTTACTGGATCAGCGAATACCTGGCGAGCACGCGGGCGCAGCGCAAAACGGCATGAGGCCGATGGGTTAAGCGGAGTTCATGCCAGGCGCGCCAGCTCGGCTTCGCTGAAGCCCGCGCGGCGGCGCGCCTCGAGGTTGAACGGCCCTTTCAGGACCGGCGCCTTGTAGCGCACCGTCAGCTCGTCGTAGGTCGAGATGGGTTCGAGCCCGCGCTCGGCGCACAGGTGCAGGTACCAGCGGTTGCCGATCTCCACGTGTCCTTCCTCGTCGCGCAGCAGGATGTCCAGGATGTGCGCGGCCGCCAGGTCGCCGGCCTGGGCCAGCTTTGCGCGCAGCGGCGGAATGGCATCCAGGCCGCGCGCCTCCAGCGTGCGCGGCACCAGGGCCATGCGCGCCAGCACGTCGCCCGTGGTCTTGCCGACCATCTCCCACAGGCTGTCGTGGCCGGCGAAGTCGCCATAGGCATAGCCGAGGGTGGCCAAGTGATCCGACAGCAGCGAGAAGTGATAGGCCTCTTCGCTCGCCACGCGCAGCCAGTCGCCGTAGTAGTCCAGGGGCATGCCGGGGAAGCGCCACAGGGCGTCCAGCGCCAGGTTGACCGCGTTGAATTCGATGTGGGCCAGCGCATGGACCAGCATCGCGCGTCCCTCGTTGGTCGCCATCGAGCGGCGCCCCACCAGGCGCGGCGGCACCAGCTCCGGTTTGTCCGGTCGGCCGGGAATCGCGCCGTCCGGCGTCAGCGACGCCGCATTGTCGATGCTTGCCTTGCCCTGCCGGTGCAGCTCGGCAAGTTCCGCGACCATGCGGGTCTTTGCCGCCGGGTCGGTTTCGAGCAGGGATGCCAGCGCGCCCGCGCGCAGCTCGGTCGGAAGGGCCATGGTGTGTTTCGTTCCGGTCAAAGCGCGCAGTGTAGCAAACCGGGGCCCTTGCCGGCCATATGCGGAAAACAGATACGCATGTAGCAAAAGCTTCGTTCCCATCAGCGCAGCGAGCCATTAACGTATGGCTTACCTGATGACTATTTTGGAACAACCATGATCAAGAAGAAATTGTTGGCCCTCCTCGCCGCCACCGTCTTGCTGCAACCAGCCTTTGCCGCCGACATTAACCTGCTCAACGTGTCCTACGACCCGACCCGCGAACTCTACCAGGACGTGAACGCGGCGTTTGCCAAGTCGTGGAAGGCCCAGACCGGCGACAACGTCAAGATCAAGCAGTCGCACGGCGGCTCGGGCAAGCAGGCGCGCTCGGTGATCGACGGCCTCGAAGCCGACGTGGTTACCCTGGCCCTCGGCTACGACATCGACGCCCTGGTCGACAAGGGCCTGCTGCGCCACGGCTGGCAGGCGCGCCTGCCGCACAACAGCGCGCCCTACACCTCGACCATCGTGCTGCTGGTCCGCAAGGGCAATCCGAAAGCCATCAAGGACTGGAACGACCTGGTGAAGCCGGGCGTCTCCGTGATCACGCCGAACCCGAAGACCTCGGGCGGCGCGCGCTGGAACCACCTCGCGGCCTGGGGCTACGCGCTGCGCCAGCCGGGCGGCAACGAAGCCAAGGCCAGGGAATTCCTGGCCAAACTCTACAGGAACGTGCCGGTGCTCGACTCGGGTGCGCGCGGCGCCACCACGACGTTCGTCGAGCGCGGCATCGGCGACGTGCTGATCGCCTGGGAAAACGAAGCCTACCTGGCGGTGAAGGAACTCGGCCCGGACAAGTTCGACATCATCACCCCGTCGGTCAGCATCCTGGCCGAGCCGCCGGTGGCCGTGGTCGACCGCTATGCCGACAAGCACGGCAGCCGCAAGGTCGCTGAGGCCTACCTGAACTACCTCTACACCGACGAAGCCCAGGCCATCATCGCCAACAACTACTACCGCCCGGCCACGCCGAAGGCAGCCAAGGCCTACGCGAGCCGCTTCCCGCAGGTGAAGCTGTTCACGATCGGGGACGTTGCCGGCAACTGGGCCACCGCGCAGAAGACCCACTTCGCGGACGGCGGCGTGTTCGACCAGATCTACCAGCCGAAGTGATCGAAGTGAAATGCGCGCCGGCGCGCCGGGGTTAACATCCCGGGCGCCGGCTTGACGCTTTCCCGCCTGGCGGCATGTGGACACGCGGAGGAAAAAAATCGCGATAATCGATGTTCCGGCCACCAGGGGAACCCGACATGTACGTACCCGCCCACTTCGACGAACCACGCCTCGACGCGCTGCATGCGCTCATCCGGCAACACCCTTTCGGCGCCCTGGTGACGCAGGGCGCGCAGGGCCTGGACGCCAACCATCTTCCTTTCGACCTGAGCGCGCAGCCCGGCGAACCCGGCGTGCTGCGCGCCCACGTGGCGCGCGCCAATCCGCTCTGGCGCGAGGTGAAGGATGGCGACGAGGTCCTGGTGATCTTCCAGGCAGGCGACGCCTACATCTCGCCCAACTGGTACCCGTCCAAGCACGAGGAGCACAGGCAGGTGCCGACCTGGAACTACATGGTGGTCCATGCTCACGGGCGCATCCGCGTGCACGACGACGAGCGCTTCGTGCGCGCCCTGGTCGGGCGCCTGACGAAAACGCATGAAGCCACGCAGCCGACGCCCTGGAAGATGTCGGACAGTCCGCGGGAATTCATCGACACGCTGGTCCAGGCCATCGTCGGCATCGAGATCGGGATCACCCGCCTGACCGGCAAACTCAAACTCAGCCAGAACAAGGCGCTGGGCGACCTGCGGGGCGCGGCCGAGGCCCTGAAGACGGACGGCAAGGATGCCGTCGCCGACGCCATGCTGGCCTGTGCCCAGGCCAGGGAGACAGGCCGCTAGACCTGTCCTAGACGGTTTCGATGGCGTCGCCGTCCGCCACCACCCGGTTGCGCCCGCCGCGCTTGGCCGCGTACAGCGCCTTGTCCGCCGCCTCGATCAATGCGGCGGCGTCCTTGACGCGTTTCCCGTCGACGCTGGCCACGCCGATACTCAGGGTCACGATGGACCGCAGCGCCTTTGGCGCATGTTCCAGCGCCAGCGCGGCCACGTGCTCGCGGATGGCGTTGGCGTGCATGCGCGCCTGCTCCAGGGTGGTGTCGGGGAGGATGGCAGCGAATTCTTCGCCGCCGTAGCGCGCGGCCACGTCGGCCGGGCGCTTGAGCATGGCGGCGAGCGCCTGCGCCACCGTCGAGAGGCAGGCGTCGCCGCCCTGGTGGCCGAAATGGTCGTTGTAGGCCTTGAACGAATCGATGTCCATCAGCAGCAGCGAGAGCGTGCCGCCACTGCGCTGGGCGCGGCGGAGCTCGCGTTCGAGCGCGACGTCGAAATAGCGGCGGTTGGCGATGCCGGTCAGGCCGTCGACGTAGGAGCGGGCGCGCAGCGATTCGGCATGTTCGAGGAGCTGGCGCTCGCGCCCGACCGTGCCGCTGACATCGCGGATCTCGACCAGGCAGAAGCGCTCCCCGTCCTCGAGGAAAGGCGTGACCAGCACCGCCTGGTCGATCCGTTCGCCGTCGAAACTGCCCGCCTCGCGCAGCGGGAAAGGCGCGCGGTCCTGGGCCTGGGGCACCCGGGTCGTGATGTTGTCCATCAGCGCGGCCATCACCGCGGCCTCCACGCGCGATCCACGCAGTTCGGCGAAGACTTCGAACAGGCCGTGGCCGCGCACCCTTGCCGCCGAGCGGCCCGAGCGCGACGTCATCCACCGGTTCCAGAGCACGATGTTCTGCTGCGCGTCGAGGACGACGAGGCCGCAGTCGACGAGGTTGACCGCCTGTGTTGAAAAGTCCGCTGCGGTGTCGAGGGAGGTGAGCACGGTAACAGTTCGATAAGGAAACTGTTGATGATACTGGAAAACGGCGGCCTTGCCGACCATGCCGGCGGCGGCAATCGAGCGCAATTGATGGATAATCTTGCCATCGGCCCGGTCAACCCCATCTGCCACGTATGAACGATCTCGCCCTCCCCGCCAGCCTGCGCCACGACTTCCACCCGGCGGTGGCCGCCTGGTTCGCCGCCAGCTTCCCCGCCGCCACCGAAGCCCAGTTGCGCGCCTGGCCACCGATCCAGGCCGGACGCGCCACCCTGGTCGCGGCGCCGACCGGCTCGGGCAAGACCCTGACCGCCTTCCTGGCCGCGATCGACCTGCTCGTGCGGGAGAGCGTGGCCACGCCGCTGCCGGACGAAACCCGGGTGCTCTACGTCTCGCCGCTGAAGGCCCTGTCGAACGACATCCGCGTCAACCTGGAGGCGCCACTGGCGGGCATAGCCCGCGAACTGGCGGTGATGGGGTTGCCCCCGCACGGCATCCGCAGCGCCGTGCGCACCGGCGACACCACGACCGCCGAACGCAACGCCATGCGCCGCCGCCCGCCCCACATCCTGGTGTCGACGCCGGAGTCGCTGTACGTGCTGCTCGGCTCGGACAGCGGACGCGCCATGCTGTCCACCGTGCGCACCGTGATCGTGGACGAGATCCACGCGGTTGCCGGCAGCAAGCGCGGCAGCCACCTGGCGCTGAGCCTGGAGCGCCTCGACGCCCTGTGCACACAGTCCGCAAACAGGCCGCCGGTGCGCATCGGCCTCTCGGCCACGCAGAAGCCCTTGTCCGCCGTGGCCGACTTCCTGGTCGGGCAAGGAAAAACCTGCACCGTGGTCGACGTCGGCCACGTGCGTGCGCGCGACCTGGGACTGGAACTGCCGCCGGTGCCGCTCGAGGCCGTGATGCCGAACGAAGTCTGGGAACGCGTCTACGACCGCATGGCGGAACTGGTGGTGCTGCACCGGACCACGCTCATCTTCGTCAACACGCGGCGCATGGCCGAGCGCCTGGCGCGCCACCTGGGCGAGCGCCTCGGCGCCGGCCACGTCGCCGCCCACCACGGCAGCCTGGCCAAGGAATACCGCCTCGACGCCGAGCAGCGCCTCAAGCGCGGCGAGCTGCAGGCGCTGATCGCCACGGCCTCGCTGGAACTCGGCATCGACATCGGCGACGTCGACCTGGTCTGCCAGGTCGGTTCGCCACGCAATATCGCGGCCTTCCTGCAGCGCGTCGGGCGTTCGGGCCACTTCGTCGGCGGCACGCCCAAGGGCCGGCTGTTCCCGACCTCGCGCGACGACCTGGTCGAATGCGCGGCCCTGCTCGATTGCGTGCGGCGCGGCGAACTCGATGCCCTGCGCATCCCGCGCGCGCCGCTCGACGTGCTGGCCCAGCAGATCGTCGCCGAAGTGGCCTGCCAGGAGTGGAGCGAGGACGCCCTGTTCGCGCTGGTGCGGCGCGCCCGGCCCTATGCGGAACTGGAACGTACCAGCTTCGATGCCCTGCTGCGCATGCTGGCCGAGGGCTACACCACGCGCGCCGGGGTACGCGGCGCCTACATCCACCGCGACGCGGCCACGCATTCGCTGCGCGGACGGCGCGGCGGCAAGCTGGCGGCCGTCACCTCGGGCGGCACGATACCCGAGAATGCCGACTACAGCGTCCTGCTCGAACCGCAAGGGCTGTCGGTCGGGACGGTCAACGAGGACTTCGCGGTGGAGAGCCTGGCCGGCGACGTGTTCCAGCTCGGGAATACCTCCTACCGCATCATGCGCATCGAATCGGGCAAGGTGCGGGTCGAGGACGCCCATGGCGCGGCGCCGAACATCCCGTTCTGGCACGGCGAGGCGCCGGGACGCAGCGACGAATTATCCGCCGGCGTGGCGCGCCTGCGCGCCGAGGTCGAGCGCCAGCTGGTGGAGCCGGCGCCCGCGAAGCGCAAGGCCGCGGCGCCTGCCGACAACGGCGCCGCGCTGGACCGCGCGGTCGGCTGGCTGGTCGAACACCTGGCCCTGAGCGAGGACGCCGCTGCGCAGATCGTCGACTACCTGGCGCGTTCACGCGCCGCGCTGGGCGCACTGCCGACCCAGGACACGCTGGTGATGGAGCGCTTCTTCGACGAGTCCGGCGGCATGCAGCTGGTGCTGCACACGCCCTTCGGCAGCCGCATCAACCGCGCCTGGGGCCTGGCGCTGAGAAAGCGCTTCTGCCGCAGCTTCAACTTCGAGCTGCAGGCCGCCGCCACCGAGGACGCCATCATCCTGTCCCTGTCGACCAGCCACAGTTTTCCGCTCGACGAAGTCTGGCGCTACCTGCGCGCGAGCACTGCCGAGCCCATCCTGGTGCAGGCGCTGCTCGATGCTCCCCTGTTCAACGTGCGCTGGCGCTGGAACGCCACGACCGCCCTGGCCCTGCCGCGCTTTGCCGGCGGGCGCAAGGTGGCGCCGCAACTGCAGCGCATGAAAAGCGACGACCTGCTGGCCACCATCTTCCCGGACGGGGCGGCCTGCCTGGAGAACATCGTCGGCGAGCGCGAGCTGCCCAGCCACCCGCTGGTCGACCAGACCCTGGACGACTGCCTGCACGACGCGATGGACAGCGAGGGCTGGCTCGCGCTTCTGCGGCGCATGGAAGCGGGCGAGGTGCGCCTGCTGGCGCGCGACCTGCCGGCGCCCTCGCCGCTGGCGGCCGAGAT
>DEKZ01000005.1:0-634 GCA_002354135.1 Massilia sp. UBA2709
GCCAGGGCGCGCCGCTGGTGCCGGCCTTCCACGCCGCCGCCTTCGGCAAGCCGGGCACGACACGGGTGGTGGTGAACATCGGCGGCATCGGCAACATCAGCGTGCTGCACGCCGACGAGCGCGTGACCGGTTTCGACACCGGCCCCGGCAATGTGCTGCTCGACGGCTGGATCGCCCGCCACCAGGGCAAGGACTACGACGCCGACGGCGCCTGGGGCGCCAGCGGCACCATCGATGCGGCCCTGCTGGCCGCATTGCTGGACGAGCCCTATTTCCACCAGCCGGCGCCAAAGAGCACGGGGCGCGACCTCTTCCACATGGCATGGCTGGATGCGCACCTGGCCCGCTTTTCGGCCCTGGCGCCGGCCGATGTGCAGGCAACGCTCACGCAACTGACCGCGCGCACGATCGCCGACGCGATCCGCCAGGAAAGCGCAGACGTGAACACGGTCTACGTGTGCGGCGGCGGCGCCTACAACGGCGCGCTGCTGCGCATGCTGGCCGCTGCGCTCGGCGCTGGCGTGGCGGTGGAATCGACCGCGGCGCTGGGCGTGGCGCCGAACCGGGTCGAGGCGCTCGCCTTTGCCTGGCTGGGCTACAGGTTCATGGCGCGGGAGCCGGGCAACATGCCGGC
>DEKZ01000005.1:794-7992 GCA_002354135.1 Massilia sp. UBA2709
GGGTGGACACCTGTGTCCACGCTGCTTCACGATACGAGCTCCCTGCGGCAGCATTTTCACCGGGTGAACACGTTGAGCCTCTTCTAGCGAAGCCGCGTTGTAGCACAGGATGATCAGCGTGGACACAGGTGTCCACCCTACAAAATCTTGAAAGCCAAAAAACAAATCCGGGCAGCGCCCGGATCTGGAAGCGACGCCCGGCGAGCCGGGCTGTGCGATGCTTTACGCCGAGAACGACGAGCCGCAGCCGCAGGTGCTGGTCGCGTTCGGGTTCTTGATGACGAACTGGGCGCCTTCGAGGTCGTCCTTGTAGTCGATCTCTGCGCCGACCAGGTACTGGTAGCTCATCGAGTCGATCAGCAGCTGGACGCCGTTCTTTTCCATCGTGGTGTCGTCTTCGTTGACGATTTCGTCGAAGGTAAAGCCGTACTGGAAGCCCGAGCAGCCGCCGCCCTGCACGAAGACGCGCAGTTTCAGGTCGGGATTGCCCTCTTCTTCGATCAGCTGGGCCACTTTTTCAGCGGCGCTGTCGGTGAAGACGATCGGGGTCGGGATGGTGTCAAAGTCTTGCACTTCGGCCACTGCAGTCATGGGATAAACTCCTGATTGGATTCGGATTTATGCCATTATAGACGGTTCGCGCCGGTCATGCTTCGGCCCTCTCCGCTTCCGCCAGATGGAAGACCGGCTCGCCCGCCGGCTGGTGCGTGAGCTTGCCGGTGACCAGGGCGCCGCCGTGCATCTCGAGCAGCTTGTAATGGACATCCCCATGTATGCGGCCTTTCGGCTGCAATTCAAGCAGTTCCGTCGAGTACACCGAGCCGGCGATGTAGCCGTTCACCACCAGGTTGGCGCAACGCACCTCGCCCTCGATGCGGGCGTGCTCGGAAACGATCAGGACGCTGTCCGGCCCCTCGCTGGCGATCACGTTGCCGTGCACTTCCCCATCGATGCGCAGCCCGCCGCTGAAGCACAGGTCGCCCTCGATGCGGGCGGCTATGCCGATCAGGCTGTCAATTTCGCTTTTCGCGTTGCGACCGAACATGGTGGCACCCCTGTAGATAGATGGAATTTGCGACGGGAAAACGGATCGTTGCACCGATCAGTGCAGCGATCAATTTACCGCCATCAACAGTTGCCACCTTGATCTAGCTCTGCTCAGCTAGTGCCTGTAGGAATTACCTGACGGGGTGCCGCTTTATTACGGCAGCAGGGCGATCTGCTGCAGGCCGGTCGTCTCTTCCAGGCCGAACATCAGGTTCATGCACTGCACGGCCTGGCCGGAAGCGCCCTTGACCAGGTTGTCCTGCACCACCAGAATGACGACAGTGTTGCCGCCGTCCGGACGGTGCACGGCCAGGCGCAGCATGTTCGAGCCGCGGGTCGAGCGGGTTTCCGGATGCGAGCCGAAAGGCATCACGTCGACGAAAGGCGAATCCTTGTACTCGGCCTCGAACAGGGCCTGCAGGGCCGCGTCGTCGATATCTTTGGTCAGGCGCGCGTACAGGGTCGAGTGCATGCCGCGGATCATCGGCACCAGGTGGGGCGTGAAGATCAGGCCGACTTTCTGGTCGGTGAAGCGCTGCAGCTGGGCCGAGGTTTCCGGGGTGTGGCGGTGGCCGGCCACGCCATAGGCCTTGAAGTTGTCGCTCGCCTCCGAGAACAGCGTGCCGATCTCGGCCTTGCGTCCGGCGCCCGAGACGCCCGACTTGCTGTCGGCGATCAGGTTGCCTGCATCGATGATGCCGGCCTTCAGCAGCGGCACGAAGCCCAGCTGCATCGTGGTCGGGTAGCAGCCCGGGTTGGCGATCAGGCGGGCGTTCTTGATGTCTTCGCGGTTCAGTTCCGGCAGGCCATACACCGCTTCCTCGATCAGCTCGGGCGCGGTGTGCTCCATCTTGTACCATTTTTCGAAGGCCGCGCGGTCCTTCAGGCGGAAGTCCGCCGCCAGGTCGATCACCTTGACGCCGGCCGCCAGCAGCGCCGGGGCTTGCGCCATGGCCACGCCGTGCGGGGTGGCGAAGAAGACCACGTCGCACTTCGTCAGGTCGGCCTTGTCCGGCGCCGAGAAGGCCAGGTTCACGCGGCCGCGCAGCGAGGGGAACATGTCGGCCACGGGCAGGCCGTCTTCCTTGCGCGAGGTGATCGCGGTCAGCTCCACGTCGGGATGCGCGGCCAGCAGCCGCAGCAATTCCACGCCCGTGTATCCGGTTCCACCAACGATGCCAACTTTGATCATGTTCTTTCCTTCGTGATTAAAAATGAGACTTGCAAGTCGAGGCTGCAATTTTAACAGCGCACCGCCCGGGGTGCCGGAAGCGCTGCCGCGGCAGCCGCGAAGGCTTTGCAAATATTATTTGCACCTGCCGCCCAGGATGCAAATATTGCATGGCTGCAGCAAAGGGTCTCAGCCCGTCGTGCCGGTCATGCGCTCCGGCTCGTAGACCGGCACCGGGTCGAGCGTCGACATCACGCCAATGTGGCTGAAATGTTCGTCCAGCCAGCGCTGCGCCGCCGCACTGCCGAGCTCGCGCAGGTGCAGGAGGAAGGGCCACTCGGTATTGTATTTGGTCGACAGGTCGAGGCGCTGCAGCTCGTCGTTACCGCTGATCATGTGCAGGCGCACCCCGGCCGCGTGCACCATCTCGCTCTGCTCGGCGTCGACCAGCGCGCCCAGGTGCTGGATGGCGCTGACTTCGCGCACGAAACTGATATTGAAGGCGATTTCGCTGGCGCGGCTGTGGATGTCGCTCAGGCTCATCGGCAGGCCGGGGCGCGCCACCGGGTTGTTCTGGACGATCACGATGTCGCGCGCGTCGCCGTCGACCAGCGGCGACAGAGATGGGTTGCCGACGAAGCTGCCGTCCCAATACGCTTCGCCGTCGATCTCGACCGGCGCGAACACGTGCGGCAGGCAGGCCGAGGCGGCGACGACGCGTGCGTCGAGCTGCTCGCGGGCGAAGATGCGGCCGCGACCGGTGCGCACGTTGGTGGCCGGCACGAACATGGCGATCTCGCGGCACTGGCGCACCCGCTCGAAATTGATCAGCCCCGCCAGCACGGGGAGCATCGGGTTCATGCTCAGCGGCGAGCTGGGCGGCGCCAGCACGCCGCCGACCAGTTGCATCAACTGGTAGCCGGGCGAATTGCGCAAGCTCCAGTCGCCGCTGGCGTAGTCGAGCGGCGTGCGCTTGACCGGGCTGAACAGCGAGGCCGCGCTCAGTCCCTGCCAGAAGCGCCGCAAGGCCGCGCGCGCCCCTTCGCGCCCGCCGCCCAAGGCATAGCCGTCGGCCAGCACCGCGGCGTTGACCGCGCCGGCGCTGGTGCCGCTGATCGCTGCGATCTCGATACGCTCGTCCGCCAGCAGCCGGTCGAGTACGCCCCAACCGAAGGCGCCGAGCGCGCCGCCGCCCTGCAGTCCAAGACTGATCCGTTTGATAGACACGTGCATCTCCCGCGACATTTCCGACCTCACAGGCTAGCAGCCGGAAAAGCATGCGGCGGTGCGCTAGCGAACGCTCGCGGCCGCCCCAGGCGTGTCGCAGGTGATGCCGTCTGCGTATAATTTTCGTATGGACAATAAAACAATGCGCAGGGACACGGTCGTGCAGGAAGCAAACCCATGCTGAGCATCGGCGAACTGTCGCGGCAGACCGGTGCCAGCGTGCGCTCGCTGCGCCACTACGAGCAATGCGGGCTGCTGGCGGCAAAACGCCGCGAGAACGGCTACCGCTATTTCGAGCCGGGCGCCGTCGAGTTCGTGCAGCGCATCCGCATCCTGCTGCGCAACGGCTTCACGGTCGAGGAAATCCGGCCGGTGGTGTCGATGCTGGCGCCCCAGCCGAGCCTGCGTGAAGTATGCGCGGACGTGATCGCGCTCTACGGCAGCAAGATCGGCGAACTCGACGAACGCATTGCCGCCCTGCAGGCGATCCGCACCAGCGCCTTTGAGCGCCTTGCCTTCCTCGAGGAACAGCGGCGCCTCGGCGGCCCGGCCGAACCGCCGCGCCCCTAGCGTCACTTGTCCGCGCGCCCCGGCGCCGCGTCGAAGGCGGGCGGAATCAGATGCGCGCCCGTTTCGGCGTCCCAGGTCAGCGACAGGATGCACCAGCGCTTGCCGTCGTTCAGCAACTGGAAGGCGTTGACGCCGCGCACACGCACCGGGCCGTCGACGCGGTCGCGCGTTTCATAGGTGCTCCAGGCATGGGCGATGTGGCCGAAGGACTGGATCTGCTGCGCCACCTCGCGCTCGTAGAAATGGCGGTGCCCCAGCAGGCGGTCATTCAGCGCGGCGAACTGGGCCGGCGTCTGCGGATCGGCCAGGAAGGCGCCGCCGCGGTGCGTGGTGGTGGTGACGATGCCTCCGGGCGCGAACAAATTCGCCATCCGCGCCCAGTCCTTCTTGGCGCCCGCCGGTCCCGTCACGATCTCGTAGAGGGCGCGCACCAGGGTGTCCGGGGCAAGACTGGCGCGGTCGGGTTCGCCCGTGCCGCAGGCGGCGTTCGCGCCGAGGGGATTATCCTGGACCGCGACGGCATACGACACCAGGACGGGCGCGGGCTCGGCGGATGCGGTCGTGGCGAGGTTCAGCGCCAGCAGGCTGGCGGCGGTGAAAGCGGTAAGCGGATTCTTCAGCGTCATGTCGATCTCCTTGTAGGGGCGCCCGCAATAAGGCGCGATGTCGACATGCTGAAGGCTGACACTAATGGCAGAGTCAAGCGCCTGCGTAAACGCCGCCGGAGCGATGAGCGCTTCGAGACCCCTGGCAGATCTGCGACAGGGGTTGTCCTCGTTTCTTATTTGATGAGCCTGGTTTTAAGACGGCGCAGGCGCCATTCGATGAACAGGCCGACGAAACCGCATGCGAAGACAATGGCGCCGAGATATTGCAGGATGCGATTGCCGCGCGCCTGGACAGGGCGGGTATCGACCAGGTCGAAGCGGCGCCGCCCGTTTTCCGCCGCCTCGTAATACACGGTGCCGCGGCTGTTCGGCCATTCCACGGTGATCGGCCGATTCCGCTTCGCCAGGAACTCGGCCGACTGTTTTGCCATGTCCTCGATCGTGATGATCTTGGCGACCATTTGCTGCGCCAGGATTTCCCTCCAGGTGGTGAAGATGTTTTCCGCTTCGCCAGCCCGGATCACTCCCGGCGAGGTGTACTTGTAGAGCTGGTTCGAAAAGAAGATGCCGTCGTGCGCCGCCAGCATCATGGCAAAGCCGAGTATCCACGCCGCCGCCGAACCGAACAGCCAGCGCTTTGTATGGCTGACCTGGGCCGTCGCCGCGCCGGCAGTGAACTGGTTCACCGCCGGGATATGGCGCAGGGTCGTGGCGAGCACCTCCTGGTCCAGGTCCTGCAGAAAGGTCGCCGCATCCATCTCCAGGGCGGAGAGGATGGTGGAAAACATCTCGGCCGACGGCACCGACTTGTCGTTTTCCAGCTTGGAGAGGTAGGACTGCTCGATGCCGGCCAGTTGCGCGAACTGCGGCTGGGTCAGGCTCTTGTCCGTCCTGATCTGTTTGAGTCTTTCGCCAAAATTCATATGGACCTTTCCTGAACGTCAATGGAATGGTCGTATTCTTGGCGATTCATGCATGACTTGGAAGGTGAATATCCGCGAATATCGATGAATACAAAAAAGATTTACTCTTTTTAAGCATCGTGCATGCAGCGGTTCGCACAAAACAAAAAGCCGCCCACCTTGCGGAGGACGGCTTCTGTGCAGCAGCGCCCGAAGACGCTGCCAGCAGCGACGAAGTGAATTAACGCTTCGAGAACTGCTTTGCGCGGCGTGCTTTACGCAGGCCGACTTTCTTACGCTCGACTTCACGGGCGTCACGGGTGACGAAACCGGCACGTGCCAGGTCGCCCTTCAGGCCTGCGTCGTAGTCGATCAGTGCGCGGGTGATGCCGTGACGAACCGCGCCTGCCTGGCCCGATTCACCACCGCCGTGCACGTTGACCTTGATGTCGAAACGCTCGACGTTGCCGGTCAGTTCCAGCGGCTGACGGATGACCATCAGGCCGGTTTCGCGCGAGAAGTATTCCGCAGCCGGCTTGCCGTTCACGATGATCTGGCCGGTGCCAGCTTTGATGAACACGCGAGCGACTGCACTCTTGCGACGGCCAGTGCCGTAGTTGTAGTTACCGATCATGTCAGTTCCTTAGAGGGTCAGTGCTTGGGGTTGCTGTGCTGCGTGCGGGTGGGTGCCTTCCGCGTACACTTTCAGCTTCTTGATCATGGCGTAGCCCAGCGGGCCCTTCGGCAGCATGCCTTTGACAGCCTTTTCCAGGGCGCGGCCCGGGAAGCGCTGTTGCATTTTCAGGAAGTTGGTTTCGTAGATACCGCCCGGGTAGCCCGAGTGACGGTAGTAGGTCTTGGCGGTGGCCTTGGTGCCGGTCACGCGCAGCTTGCCTGCGTTGATGACGACGATGTAGTCACCGGTATCGACGTGCGGAGTGAATTCCGGCTTGTGTTTGCCGCGCAGTCGGAGTGCCACTTCGCTGGCAACACGTCCGAGGACCAAGTCCGTCGCGTCAATCACAAACCAGTCGCGCTGGACTTCATGGCCCTTAGCGGAAAAAGTTTTCATGTTGACTTCCTAATAGGTAAATTGCTCAAATGGTGGTTCCGCAATTGTTGCTGCGGACTCTGCCTTATTGTCTTTTCCTGAGCAAATGGAAAGCCAACGATGATACCTTCTTGCGCCCTGTCGCGTCAAGGCAGCGTCAAGCGGCTGTCGCATTCCCACCCGCATCGTCGGATGCGGTGAGTTTGCTCAAAGTCATTGTGTCGCCATTCACTCTAGACTCGGGCGATGCCCGACGTTCTTAAGCGAAACATAAGTTGACCCGGGAAACGATGACAAATTACTATGGGTCAATTGTCTGAGGAGTTTTTGTGAAAATCCGATCCATCTTGCTTCCCCTGTGTGCCCTGCTGCTCTCGAGCGCCGCGCACGCCGCGCCTGCCGCCAGGGCGCCCGGCCTCGCAGAGCGCGGCTGCCACCTGCCCGGCTCCGAGGAAACCCTGCGTTGCCTCACCCTCCCGGTGCCGCTCGACCACGCCAGGCCGAATGGCCCCAGCATCAAGCTGCACGTCACGGTGGCGCCGGCCTTCCGCGAGGCCTCGCGCTCCGATCCCCTGTTCGTGCTGGCCGGCGGCCCGGGCCAGGCCGGCAGCGAAGGGCTGCC
>DEKZ01000478.1:0-1506 GCA_002354135.1 Massilia sp. UBA2709
AGCACCTGGCGGATGCCCTGCGCCTGGTCGCGCACGTGCTCAAGGAGGCGAGCTTCCCGCAGGCCGAGTTCGAGCAGCTGCAGCGCCAGGCCATCGTCGGCCTGGAGGCGAGCCGCAACGAGCCCGCGGCCGTGGCCAGCCGTACGCTGTCGCAGCATTTCGACATCTACCCGAAGGGCGACGTGCGCCACGCGAACACCCTGGAGGAAGACATGGCCGAGCTGAAGGCGGCCAAGCTGGCCGACCTGGTCGACTTCCACCGCCGCTACTACGGCAGCGTGCCGGCCGAAATGGCGATCGTCGGCGACTTCGACGCAGCGGCCATCGCGCCGCTGGTCGAGGAGCTGTTCGGCGCCTGGAAGGCGGAGGAGAACGTGGCGCCGGTCCTGCGCCGCTACGCCGAGATCGCCCCGCTGGCCAAGACCATCGATACCCCGGACAAGGAAAACGGCGTGTATATCGCACGCCTGAACCTCGACCTGAACATCGACGACCCGGATTACCCGGCGCTGATGTTGGCGAACTACATCTTCGGCGAGGGCGGCCTGCGCTCGCGCCTGATGGACCGCATCCGCCAGAAGGACGGCCTGTCCTACGGCGGCGGCTCGCAGCTCGATGCGGGCGACCTGGACCGCGCGGGCAGCTTCTCGATCAGCGCCATCGCCGCGCCGCAGAACCTGCAGAAGCTCGATGCGGCGGTGCGCGAGGAACTGGCGCGCGCGATCAAGGGCGGCTTTTCCGCGGCCGAACTGGCAGGCGCCAAGTCGGGCCTGATGCAGCAGCGCGTGCAGACCCGCGCCGACGACGGCGCCCTGGCGACCGGCTGGACCTCCTACCTGTACCGCGGCCGCACCTACGAGTGGTCGCGCCAGTTCGAGGAGAAGCTGATGGCGGTCACCCTGGCGCAACTGAACGCGGCCTTCCGCAAGGCGATCGACCCGGCGAAAATGTCGGTCGTCCTGGCGGGCGACCAGGACAAGGCCAAGGTGGCTGCGGCCAAGGCCGCGCCCTGAATTTCACTGCCGGCGCGCCGCCGGCAGTGTCGCATCCAGGGGACGGCGCGTTGATCCACGTTGATCCGCATTGATCTACATTGATCAATACGCGCCGTCCGGCTATGATGTTGCCATTCGGCATCATTTTGGTGTAATCAGGAGTAGCTGTACATGAAGGGCAATAGCAAAGAACCGGCCGCCATCTCGTTCGCAGGCAAGGTGGTGCTGGTGACGGGCGGCGCCAGCGGCATCGGGCGCGCGACGGCGCTGGCCTTCGGCCGGGCCGGCGCCGCGGTGGTGATCGCCGACGTCTCGGTCGACGGCGGCCACGCGACTGCCGCGATGATCGTCGAGAACGGCGGCAAGGCCTTGTTCGTGCAGGCCAACGTGACCCGCGCGGCCGAGGTCGAAACCCTGCTCGACAAGACCGTGTACCACTACGGACGCCTTGATTGCGCCGTCAATTGCGCAGGGCTGCAGGCCGCGCCGGCGCGCCTGGACGAGCTCGACG
>DEKZ01000478.1:1574-2197 GCA_002354135.1 Massilia sp. UBA2709
CGCGCCCATGCAGGGGGCCTATGCCGCCAGCAAGCACGCCCTGGCCGGCCTGACCAAGAGCGCGGCGGCCGAGTATGCGAAGGACGGCATCCGCGTCAATGCCTTGTGCCCAAGCGCCGTGCGCACCCCGATGCTGGCGCGCGCCCTCGGCGGCGAAGCCTCGGCGGAAAAGAAACTGCGTGCCGCCCACCCGATGAGCCGCTTCGCCGAGCCGGGCGAGATCGCGAACGCCGCGCTGTGGCTGTGTTCCGAGCAGTCGTCCTTCGTTACCGGCCATGAACTGACCGCCGACGGCGGCTTCACCGCAATTTAATCTTCCAATACCAGCCGCATCGGCTGCAGCATCAGGCCGGAGCCGGCCCGCATCGGCGCCGGCGCATTCACCGCCCGGAATCCGGCGCGCTGGTAGAGGCGGGCGGCGGCCGAATTGCCGAGAGTGACGTCGAGTTCGACGAAGCGCGCGCCCCGTTCGCGCGTCCAGGCCAGCGCCGTGTCCAGCAGGCGCTGGGCCACGCCGCGCCCGCGGCACTCCGGCGCCACCCACATCTGGTAGAGGTGCACCAGCGCCGGGTTGACCCCATCCACCTTCGCCCACACCAGCCCGGCAGGCTTGCCGTCGAGCT
>DEKZ01000478.1:2330-5595 GCA_002354135.1 Massilia sp. UBA2709
GTCCGGGTACAGCGCGCGGATCAAAGGTGAAGGGTGCGATACGTTCATGACAAGAAAGTAGTATTTTGTTATTGCAACAATACTACCACGTCAATCCTTGCTGTGTTCAATATCTCCGGGCATGGCGAGAAGCTTGCCCGTCCTTGCGAGCCTTACTTCGGCCGCGGAGCGCGCAGGCGTGCCTCGGGCGGCACGATGCGTCCGGCGCGCAGGTCGTGCACGGCCAGGGTCACGGCGCGCGCCACGTTGCGCACCTCTTCCTGGAAGGCGGTGTCGCGGTCGAGCGCCTCATGGCTCGCCGCGTAGGATTCGTAGTAGCCGACGAAGCGGTCGAGCTGGCCGAAGCTGCCCGAGTCGACCAGCCCCATCCAGTTCAGCCAGTCCGACAGCGCGCGGCGCGTGCCCTCGATGCCGGCAACGTCGCCATGCACCACCAGGCCGAAGGCGCGTTCGGCCAGGTGCTTGGGATAGTCCCAGCCGTCCAGTTCGATCTGCTTGGCCTTCCCGGCATCCTTGCCCTGGGTCGAGCTGGGGTCGGGGTTGCCGCCGTCGGCACAGACCAGGCGGTCGATCATCAGCTTGAGTGCCGATGGCGCCTGGTACCAGTACACCGGGGTCAGGATGATGACGCCGTGGGCGGCCACCCAGCGCTCGTAGATCTCGTTCATCCAGTCGCCGGTCTGGCGTTCGGCATGATTCGGGTAGCAGCTGCACGGCCAGTGGCACAGCGGCATGGCGGTCGAGACGCAGGCCTTGCAGGGGTGGATGTGGCGGTCGTAATCGGATGTGAGCAGGCTGAGGTCGAGCACGTCGGCCTCGACGCCCTGGACGGCCAGGGTGTCGCGCGCGATCTGGGTCAGGCGCCAGGTCTTCGACATCTCGCCGGGGCAGCTGCCGTCGTTGCGCGCGGCGCCATTGATGAGCAGGATGCGACTGGGCGTGGCCGGGTCTCGCTGGCGCGCCTCGGCCGCGAGCAGGCGATCGTGCGCCGTGCGCCACTCGATCGACAGGTCGTAGTCGGGATCGGCAAAGCCGGGGCCGGCCTTCTGCGTGCGGGGCGCCTTGCGCTTGTCGCGATAGGCCTGCCAGGCCACTTCCTCGACCGCCGCCAGTTCGTCCGCCACCGCCTCGAAGGCGGGATCGAAGAACTGGTCGATGAACTTGCGATGGAATTCGTCCCGCTCCAGCCTCGCAGGCGCCTGGCCCTTGCGCACCGTCGTCATGCCGCCTCCGTCAATGATGACGCGATTATCGGACCGGACCGGCAGGGCGGATGTACGTTGCCGCACGGTTGAGGAATAAAAAAAGCGGGCGGCGCTTGACGCGCTCGCCCGCCTTTCGCGGTAGCGGAAAGGCTTACTGGCCGGCTGGCGCCGCAGCCGCGGTAGCCTGGGCGCCGGCGCCTGCCGGCTGCTTGAGCAGCATGACCCACAGGCGCGCCGCGTCGGAGAAGCCGCCGCTGGCCTTCACGCTTTCGAAGGTCTTGATCGCTTCGTCCTTGCGGCCGGCCTTGGCCTGGGCCGCGCCCAGGCGCAGCTTGGCTTCGTCAGGCTGCTTCAGGCCGCCCTTGGCGATACCTTGCTGCATGAAGCCGATGCCCTTGTCGTACTGGCCCATGGTGACGTAAGCCCAGCCCAGGTTGACCAGGCCGGCGCCGTTCTTCGACTTGGCGGCCGAGGCTTCGCCGCTGGCGATGTTCTTGGCGTCGTCGGCAGCCTGCTTGTTGGCGCGGTCGCGCAGCTGGCCGTGGGCCTTGGCGTTCGCGCCCTTGCCCAGCACGCCGGCGGCATAGCCCGCGTCCATCGCGTTCTTCGCTTCGGTCGGGAAGCCTTCGCGCAGGGCGGTCTCGGCCAGGTCGACGTAGTCTTCCTCGCGCATGGTCTTGGTGGCGGCGAACTCGAGGCGCAGCACGGTCATGAAGTTGTCGGCGTTGAAGCCCGGCTTCTTGATCACGCCGACGCGGATCAGCTCGTTCCAGTATTCGTCGGTCGGGTAGTAGGCGACCATCTTCTCGACCGCGCTGGCGTAGGCCGCGTTGTCCTTCGCCTCGTGGGCGGAGCTCAGCAGCAGCTTCAGGTCTTCCTGGGTCGGGGTCTTGCCGGCCTTTTCCGCCTCGGCGACGATCTGCGCCAGCTCGTTCTTGGCGCCGGCGTAGTCCTTGTTCAGGTACATGGCGCGCACCAGCAGCGGACGGGCGGTGGTCATGTCGCCGCCCAGTTCCTGGTAGCGCTTGAGCTGTTCGATGGCGGCGCCGTAGTTCTTGGCCTTGTACTGCAGGTCGGCCACGGCCAGCACCAGCTTGGCCTGGTTTTCCTTCGGCTCGAAGCCCGAGGCGACGACGGCGTCCGCAGCCTGGATCACCGCCGCATCGTTGCCGCTGGCCGAACCGTGGACCATCTTCACGCGGTTCAGGACGTAGTTCTCGTAAGGCGTCTTGTTCGGGATCGCTTCCGCCTGGGTGATGCGGTTCTGCAGTTCAGCGAAGTTTTTCGATGCAACCAGCTGCTGGACCTGGTTCGAGTCGAGCAGCTTGAACAGTTCCGGGCGCACGGTATTGGCCGGCGCGGCTGCCGGGGCTTCGGCTTTCTGGGCATGGGCGCTCGTCATCAGGGCAGGCGCAGTGTTCAGGCCGACGGCAGCCAGCAGCAGGCAAAGGCGAGCGAGGCGGAATTGGGACATGAATGATCCTTCTAAAAAGATGAGCGGTACGAAATCCGCGGCAAGATGGCGATTTTGCCAACCTTGAACAAAACGCGCATTGTCCCATAAACAGCCGGGACCTTGCGGCGCAATTGTGCCGCAGGGCGGGTCGTTGCGGTGGGGCGGTTACATTGCGTTACCGGGACTAGTGCGCGACTGAATGCGCGAGATTGAATCACGGTAACGCAATGGGAGGAGGGGGCACTAGAAGCCCGGCACCGGGCAGCGGCCTTCCGCCTCGATCTCGCCAGCCAGCCAGGCGTTGACCGCCTCCAGCGCCGGCGCCGCGAAACCGTAGGTCATCAGGGCAGGGGCGTCGAAGTCGAGCGCCTGGTAGGGGTTCCACAGCGCCAGGTGCAGGTCGGGATGCCAGGTGTTGCGCGCGTGCGGGCCGTAGCGGCGGCGCGAGGTCGAGGCCAGGATGGTGAAGCGGCCGTCGTCGGGCAGGGCGCTCCAGTCGAAGCTTTCCGGGTCGGCGAAGGTGACCAGGTCGACCTCGAACAGGCGGCCGAGCGCTGCGGCGATGCGCGCGGCCGGCACGCCGGCTTCCGAGACGCCGTCGCTG
>DEKZ01000477.1 GCA_002354135.1 Massilia sp. UBA2709
CGCCAAGCGCCGCTCCGGCCCTGGCCAATGGCGCCGCGGGCGCCGCGGCCGTGGCCGCGCCGAACGCGGTGCCGGCCCTGGCTGGCGCAACGGCCGCCGAACCGCTGGTCGCGGGCGCCGGCGTGATGCCGGTGGTGCCGCTGCTTGAAAACTACGATTTGCCTCCGGCCGGCTCGGCCGTGGACGTGATGGTCGATCACCTGAAGGTACTGGCCGGCAAAGAGCCGGAACGCGTCGCCGAAGTGGTCAAACAATGGGTGCAGAAGAAACATGGCCGAACTGAACAATAACGACGGCGAAGCCGTCCTGAGCCCGGTCGAGCAGGCCGCCATCGTCCTGCTGTCGATCGGCGAAGAACCCGCCGCCGCGGTGCTGCGCTGCCTCGAGCGCGAAGAACTGATCGAGCTGACCCAGGTGATGTCGCGCATGAGCGGCATCAAGGTCGACTCGGTGAAGTACGCTGTCCAGAACTTCTTCGACGACTACCGCCAGCAAAGCGGCCTGCACGGCGCTTCGCGCAGCTACCTGAAGCGCTCGCTCGACCTGGCGCTGGGCAGCGACATCGCCAACAGCGTGCTGAACACGATCTACGGCGACGCGATCCGTCCGATGATGGCGCGCCTGCAGTACGCCTCGCCGAAATGGCTGGCCGAATTCGTCGCGCACGAGCACGTGCAGATGCAGGCCGTGTTCCTGGCCTTCCTGCCGCCCGCGCTGGCCGGCCAGATCATCGAGTCGCTGCCGGAAGAAGGCCGCGACCTGGTGCTGCTGAACCTGGCGCGCCTGGACGAGATCGACCGCGACCTGCTGCGCGAACTGGAAGAGCTGGTGGCGCGCTGCCTGTCGGCGCTCGACACCCAGAGCGCCAGCGTCGAAGGCGTGCGCCAGGTCGCCGAGATCCTGAACCGCCTGCCGAACAACCGCGCCGGCATGGTCGAACTGCTGCGCGCGCACGATCCGGAAGTGGTGTCGCAGATCGAGATGTCGATGTACGACTTCTTCATCCTGTCGCGCCAGACCGAGCAGGTCATTACCCGCCTGCTCGACGAAGTGCCGCTCGAGCAGTGGGCGATCGCGCTCAAGGGCGCGGAACCGGCCCTGCGCGACGCCATCCTCTCCGCCATGCCGAAGCGCCAGGCGCAGTCGTTCGAGGACCTGATGCGCCGCTCGGGCCCGGTGCCGATGTCGCGCATCGAGCAGACCCGCAAGGACATCATGGCGGCCGTCAAGGCGCTGGCCGACGCCGGCGAGATCGACGTGCAGCTGTTCGCCGAGGCTACTGCCGAATGAAGCAGTTCCGGCCATTTCACTTTCCACCACTCGCGCAGGTTCGCGCGGCAGCGCGTGCCGCGGAGAGCTCGGGCACGGATGCCCCGAACCAGGACGACTGGGACGGCGCGCTGGCGGCGGGTTATCGCCAGGGCCAGCAGGACGGCTACGACGCCGGCTTCGAGCAGGCGCGCGCCGAAGGCTTCGAGGCAGGCCAGGCCGAAGGCCGCAAGCAGGGCCTGGAGGCCGGCCATGCCGAGGGCCTCCAGCAGGCGCTGGCCGGTTTCGAGGCCCTCGCCAAGCCGATCGACGCCGCCCTGGAGTCGCTCAAGCAGCTCAAGGCCGACTACCGCGACGCCCAGCGCAAGGAAGTCGTGGACCTGGTCGGCAAGATCGCCCGCCAGGTGATCCGCGCCGAACTAGCGCTGCAACCGACCCAGCTCCTGGCCCTGGTCGACGAGGCCCTGGCTGCGATGCCGCCTTCGCGCGACACGGTCGAAGTGCTGATGAATCCGGAAGAGCTGCGCCGCGTCACCGAACTCGATCCGAAGCGCGCCAAGAAATGGAACCTGCTGCCGGATCCTTCGCTCGAGCCGGGCGAATGCCGCGTCAAGTCGGGCGACCACGAAGTCGACGCCGGCTGCCAGGGCCGCCTGGCCGCCTGCATGGACCAGGTGCGCGAAGCCCTTGAAGTCGAAGGAGAGGAAGCATGACGGCACTGAGCGACACCCTGCGCTCGCTCGACATCGGCGCGGTGCCGGTGGCCACGCCGACCGGCCGCCTGGTCGGCGCGCAAGGCCTGCTGCTGGAAAGCGTCGGCTGCAAGCTGCACACGGGCCAGCGCGCCCGCATCGAACTGGTCGACGGCGGCTGGCTCGACGCCCAGGTCGTGGGCTTCCGCGACAAGGTGTCCTACCTGATGCCGTTCAAGAAGGCCCATGGCCTGGCGACCGGCGCGCGCGTGCTGCCCGAGAAGAATGCGAGCAAGCTGATGATCGGCCCGTCCTGGCTGGGACGCATGGTCAATGGCCTGGGCGAAGAGATCGACGGCCTGGGCCGCCTCGGCGGCGACCAGCCGCTCGACACCACGCCGCCCAAGGTCAACCCGCTGCGCAAGACCCCGGTCGACGAGCCGCTGGACGTGGGCGTACGCGCCATCAATTCCATGCTCACGCTCGGCAAGGGCCAGCGCGTGGGCCTGATGGCCGGTTCCGGCGTCGGCAAATCGGTGCTGCTGGGCCTGATCACGCGCCAGACCGTGGCCGACGTCATCGTCGTCGGGCTGATCGGCGAGCGTAACCGCGAGGTGCGCGAATTCGTCGAGAAGTCGCTCGGTCCCGATGGCCTGAAGCGCGCGGTGCTGGTCGTGGCCCCGGCCGACGAGTCGCCGATGATGCGCGTGATGGCCACCGAACTGTGCCACTCGATCGCCGCCCACTTCCGTGACCGCGGCCAGAACGTGCTGCTGCTGGTCGACTCGCTCACCCGCTACGCGATGGCGCTGCGCGAAGTCGCGCTGTCGCTGGGCGAGCCGCCGGCCACGCGCGGCTATCCGCCGTCGGTGTTCTCGAACCTGCCGCAGCTGGTCGAATCGGCCGGCAACGGCGAAAACCCGAAGGGCAGCATGAGCGCGATCTACACCGTGCTGGCCGAAGGCGACGACCAGCAGGACCCGGTGGTCGACACCGCGCGCGCGATCCTGGACGGCCACATCGTGCTCACGCGCGAACTGGCCGAACGCGGCCACTACCCGGCCATCGACGTGGCCCAATCGATCAGCCGCTGCATGGCCCAGGTCGTGACGCCGGACCACGCGAACGCGGCCCGCAAACTGAAGGCGGCGCTGGCGCGCCATGCGCGCGTGCGCGACCTGATTCCGCTGGGCGCCTACACGCCCGGCGCCGATCCGGAAACCGACCGCGCAGTGCGCCTGCAGCCGCACATCGAAGCCTTCCTGTGCCAGGGCACGCGCGAAGGCGCGCCGCTCGACACCTGCGTCACCCAACTGCAAGGGATGATGGCATGAAGGTGAGCCAATGAATCGGCGCGACACGATCCACAGCCTCGACACGCTGGTGCAGATGCGCAGCACGGAGGTCGACCGCCTGCAGACCGAACTGGCGCGCCAGCAGGCCACGCGCGCGCGCTACCAGGCCAACCTGGAGCGGCTGCACGCGCTGGCCGAGGGCAGTGGCGCCTCGGGCCGGCTGGCCCCTGCCCTGGCGCTGAACTGCGGACAGTACAAACAGGCCGTGTTCGCGCTGGCCGACAGCCACCGCACCGACCTGCAGCTGCACGAAGCCAACATGGCGGTCGCGCAGCGCAACTTGACCGCGGCGTGGACGCGCCGCGAACTGCTCGGCAAGGTGCTCGAGCAACAGCAGGACGCGCTGGCGCGCGAACAGGAACGCGCGGCAAGGAAGCGCGAAGACGAAATCGCCACCCAATCGTGGCTGGCAGGACGGGCGTAAAGCCCCAATAAGGAGAATCCCATGGCGATCAATACCACTTACGATCCGGCCACCACGGCCCAGGCACTGGCACAGTCGTTCACGGCCGGCCGCCAGGAGCTGCTGACGCGCCAGTCCAACGCCGCGACGGCCACCGAAAAGGGCTTGACCGCGCTCGGCTCGGCGCTCAGCACCTTCCAGACCAGCCTGCTGAGCCTGACCGGCTCGAACAAGACGATCACCGCGAACAGCGCGGTCTTCAGCGACACGGCGATCGCCAGCGCCAGCGCGACCGCCACCGCGGCGGCCGGCACTTACACCTTTTTCGTCGAGCAGGTCGCCAGCCCCCACAAGATTTCCTACAGCGGCCTGACCGACTTCGCCGGCGGCGGCTCGCTCACCCTGGGTAGCGGCAGCAACTCGTTCACGCTCGACCTGAGCACCAAGACCAACTGGACCGTGCGCGACCTGGCCGCCGCCATCAATGGCGACGCCAAGAACACCAGCATCTCGGCCTCGGTCGTCACCACCAGCACCGGCGTGTCGGAACTGGTGCTGACCGCGAAAGCCACGGGCGAGGCCAACGCCATCACGGTCACCCCGAGCGGCGCCGCCAGCGGCATCGACGCCAAGCTGGCTGCGAAGCTGGGCGCGGCGCCGAACGAGCTGACCGAAGCCCTCGACGCCATCGTGCACGTCGGCTCGGAAACCGGCACCGCCATCAAGCAGGCCAGCAACGCCTTCAACGTGATCGACGGCGTCACCATGACGGTGACGAAGGCGCAAGCCAGCGGCAGCAGCCCGGTCACCCTGACGGTCGCTTCCGACACCTCGAAGACGACCGCCAACGCCCAGGCTTTCGTGGATGCCTACAACAAGCTGAAATCGGCGGTCGACGCCCTGGTCAGCCCGGGCGATCCGACGGGCGGCTCGGCGGCCGGTACGTTTGCCGGCGACAGCGGCGTGCGCGCCCTGCGCGATCGCCTGGTCAGCATCGTGCGCAACACCGGCGGCACCACGCTGGCGAGCTTCGGCATCATCGCCAACCGCGATGGCACCCTGGGTGTCGACAACACCCGCCTGACCAAGGCGCTGGCAGCCAACCCGACCGGTCTCGACACCCTGATCGGCAGCACCGCCACGGGCAGCGCAAGCGGCATCGCCGGCCAGCTCGATTCTTACCTGGACCTGTGGAGCGACAGCGCGAAGGGCCAGATCCAGAGCCGCAGGGATGCGGTCAGCAAGCTGCAGATCGACCTGACCTCACGCCAGACCGCGCTCGACAAGCAGTACGACAGCGCCTACGCGCGCTACCTGGCACAGTTCACGCAGCTGCAAACCGTTCAAAGCAATATGTCCTATAACACCTCGCTGTTCGACGCTTTGTTCAGCAGCGACAAAGATTAAAGTACACCCATGTCCTATCAAGAAGCCTACGGCAGCTATCACGCTGCCAACCTGGATGCGCAGACCTCGCGCGCGTCCCCGGTGGAGCTGGTGCTGTTGCTCACCGATGGCCTGCTCGATGAACTGGCGCGCGCCCGCGGCCACATCGTCGGCAAGCGCTACGAACTGAAAGCCAACAGCATCGACAAATGCTGCGAAATCATCAACGGTCTGTCGAGCTCCCTCGATTTCGAACAGGGCGGCGAAGTGGTGGCCAACCTGGCGCGCCTGTATGACTTCTGCGCCGCACGCCTGCAGAACGCCGGCATCAAGATGGACCCGGCGATGGTCGACGAAGTGGTGACCATTCTCACCACGATCCGCCAGGGCTGGCAGGGCGTACAGGCTCGCAATGGCTAGGACCGCGGCGATCGGCATGCTCGCCGCCGCGCTGGCCGATGCCGGCGCCGCGCACGACTGGGAACGCCTGGGCGCGCTGGCCAAGTCGCTGGCGCCGCAG
>DEKZ01000209.1:0-379 GCA_002354135.1 Massilia sp. UBA2709
CCGGCGGCGCCCAGGTGGCGCGCTTCCGGGTGCTGGGGCGCGAGGAGCTGGCGACCGGCGCCGGCAAGCTCGCCGCGGTGCGCCTGGCCGAGCTGAGCGGGCCCGGCCGACGCAGGCTGGAGCTCTGGCTGGCGCCAGGACAAAACTGGATGCCGGTGCAGCTGCGCGTGACGGAACCGGACGGCACGGTCGCGAACCAAGTGCTCACGCAAATCGAGACCACGCCGGCGCCGGCGCAGGCCATGTAAAGCGCGCCTTCAGAAAGTCATCTCGAGCGTGGTGCGCAGCTTGACGCTCTCCGGATAGTCCCAGCGGCGCCTTTCCGTGCCGCCGGCCGGGTCGGTATAGCTCGGCTCGAAGACGTTGTGCTCGCCCAGCA